>JAISGK010000076.1 GCA_031263155.1 Clostridiales bacterium | reverse complement strand
ATTAGCATCAGTATCGGGAGGGAAACGACGAGTAAAGGACTATCAAAATGTGTACTTTTTGATAGTCCTTTTGTTTGGAAAATTCTACCATAACCAAGATAGAACTTCAACCATATTTTTGGGAAATTTCGTAGAAAATTCATGATTTTGACGCTAATAAGCGCTATATACGTCTCCGATACAGTTTTTCAGTTGCAACGAAAGCTATTATCAAAAAGTACACTCTATGATAGTGGTTATGGCCATAAAGGGAAGGACTTGCTGAATGCAACAATTACATATAAACGAACCTGAAACCATGCTACGCCGTTATAAAACCCTGCGGCGTGAACTGCTCACATCCGATGCGGCGTGGCTGGACAAACGCATCGCGGTGTTGGGCGGCTCGACAACGGATAGCATAATTAAAATGCTGGACTTGTATCTGCTATCGCACGATATACGCGCCGAGTTCTATGTAAGCGAGTACGGACAGTATTGGCAGGACGCGATGTTCAGCACGCTGGAACTTGCGGAGTTCAAACCGGACATTATATTTATCCACACGACCAACCGCAACATAACGCGCTACCCGGTGCCGGGTGACAATGCGGAGGTAGCTGACAATCTTCTCAATGCCGAATATGAGCGGTTCGTGCAGATGTGGGATAAACTCGCATCTGATTACAACTGCGCTATTATTCAGAACAACTTTGAATATACTTATTGGCGGTTGATGGGTAACGCGGAGGCAAGCTTTGTCAGCGGGCGTGTGAACTTTATCACGCGGCTGAACCTGAAATTTTATCAGTACGCGCAAGCCCACAATGGATTTTACATAAACGACATAAACTGGCTGTCTGCTGATTACGGTCTGGAAGCGTGGAGCGACCCTTTTTATTGGTATATGTACAAATATGCCCTTGCTCTGCCCGCAATCCCGCGTTTGGCGCGGAGTGTAGCGAACATCATAAAGTCAATTTACGGAAAAAACAAAAAGGCGTTTGCGCTCGATCTCGACAATACGCTGTGGGGCGGCATAGTAGGTGACGACGGCGCGGAGAACCTCGAAATGGGGCAAGAAACCTCTGTTGGGCAAGCGTTCGCCGAGTTTCAAGCCTACATCAAAGCTCATAAGGCATTGGGCGTTATACTGAATGTAGTTAGTAAGAATGAACCGGAGAACGCCCTTGCGGGGCTGAACCGCCCGGATAGTCTGCTTACGCCGGACGATTTCATAATGTTCAAGGCAAACTGGGAGCCTAAATCCGACAACTTGCAGGAGATAGCCCACGAGTTGGCTCTGTTGTCAGAGAGCTTCGTATTTGTGGACGATAACCCGGCTGAACGTGCCATAATCAGCCAAGTATTGCCGTCTGTTCCCACCCCGGAAATGAGCAGACCAGAGTATTACATCAAAGAAATTGACCGCGAGTGCTATTTCGAGGTAACAAGCCTCACCGATGACGACCAAAAACGTGTGGAGCAGTACAGAGACAACGTAACGAGGAGCAAACTGCAAACGCAGTTCACAGACTACAGAGAATACCTGAGTTCTCTTGAAATGATCGCTGAGATAAGGCCGTTCACGCCTATGTATATGTCGCGCATAGCGCAACTGACGAACAAATCTAACCAATTCAACCTTACCACACTACGCTGTACGCAAGAGGAAATAGAGCAGTACACCTCCGACCCACGCAACATTACGCTCTACGGCAAGCTGATAGACAAGTTTGGCGACAACGGCGTGGTGAGTGTAGTTCTGGGAGAAATTAGCGGCACAGCACTACACGTCAGGTTGTGGCTGATGTCCTGTCGCGTGTTAAAGCGCGGTATGGAATACGCGATGATGGACGAACTTGCGCGGCTTGCCAAAGATCGGGGTATTACAGAACTGCGCGGGTATTACTACCCCATGGCGAAAAACGCTATGGTACGCGATTTTTATGGCGATATGGGCTTTACGCTTGCCTGCGAGAGCGAAGGCGGCGACAAAACATACACGCTCAACTTGGACAGTTACGTAAACAAGCAAAGCGCGATAAAAGTGAATTAGCTTGTGCCATTCCGTATGAAGTCGCGGAATCTAACCGAGACCTTGCGACTACATGAAGGGTGACATTGTGAGGAGAAAGAATGGATATTTCAAAAGAACTGCGGAAACAAATATTCCTCACGGCGTACAGCGGAGGCGTAGGGCATCTTGCCAGCGCATTCTCCGCTGTTGAAATACTGCAAATGCTGTATATTGACCGCGTTATGAAGTTCAACGCGGAAAATCCCGACTGGGATGAACGCGATTACTTCATTTTGAGCAAAGGTCACGGTAGCCTTGTGCTGTATGCCACCCTCGCTCAAGTTGGATTTTTCCCCAAAGCGGAATTATACAAATTTTGCCAGCCTGACGGAATCCTTGGTGGTGAGCCGAACACGCTTGAAGTTCCGGGTGTGGAAGCGTCAACGGGTTCGCTCGGTCACGGGCTTGGTATCGGTATAGGTATCGCTCTTGCGCTCAAGAGCTACTGTAGGTCCAATTTCGTATACGTCCTTGTGGGCGACGGCGAGTGCCAAGAGGGCAGTATTTGGGAAGCTGTGATGTCTGGCGCGGCGTTCGGGCTTGATAACCTCACAGTAATTATCGATCATAACAGAATACAAAAAATGGATTTCGTTGAAAAGACAATGGGGGCGGCAAGACACGTCCGCTTTGGAGGCGGGCAAATAGCTCTCGGTGAACAATTCCGCTCATTTGGATGGCAGGTCAAATCCTGCGATGGACACGACACAACCGCTTTGCGCGAAACGCTGACAGGCGAATGGCAGCCCGACAAACCCCGTTGCGTAATCGCCGAAACCGTAAAAGGTAAAGGATTATCGCTAATGGAGAACAACCCTGCGTGGCACTGGCGTATGCCTAGCAAAAAGGAACTAAAAACCTTTTGCGCGGAACTTAATATCACACAAGAGGAGCTTGATGAATGCAAAAGGCGTATATAAAAACCCTGTACGACATTATGAGCGCGGACAAGCGCGTCTGTTCGCTCCTGTCGGATAGCGGAACGGACTACGATTTGCTTATGGCGCGGGACTTTCCAGCGCAGTGTTTCAACTTCGGCATAGCGGAGCAGAACAAGGTCGCCGTTGCGTCTGGTATGGCGAAAATGGGCAAAATCCCGTTTGTCTACACCACCGATGTTTTTCTCGCGTATCGCGCATACGAGTTCATACGCGACGATGTGTGTTTCCAGCGGAGAAATGTAAAGGTAATGGGAATGGGAATGGGAATGGGAATGGGATCTTGGAGTACCTTGGGACCCTCTCACCACTCCACTGAGGCGCTTGCCGCACTTAGGGCGTTACCAAGCCTTACTCTGCTTTGTGCCGCAACGCCGCTTGAACTCACGCGTTTGGTGAGGTTCGTTTATGAAACTAACGGGCCTGTATATCTAAGGTTTGGTATGAGCGCAGAGGAAGAACTATTCGGCGAGGATTACAAGTTTGAGCTTGGCAAGCCGATAATGCTGCTAAATAGTGGTACGGACGTAACAATCTTTGTAACTGGAACTGTCGCCGCTCCTGCGTACCACGCAGCAAAAAAACTGCGCGATAACGGAATTGCGATCAGGCTCTACAATATGCCAACTCTCAAACCCATTGACGACGCAGCGATTTTGGATGCGTTAAGTAGTTCAAAGTATGCGTTCACCGTAGAAGAACATAGCTTACAGGGTGGCTTAGGTGGCGCAATCGCTGAAATACTTGCCGAAGCGGGCGAGGAAGTTCCGCTGAAGCGGCTCGGACTTGACAACTGTTTCGCAAAAGGCTATGGCACTACCGCAGATGTCCGTAAACTGAACGGGCTAGATACGGACGGAATTTATAACCAAATAGTCAACCATATTAACGGAGGGAAAACCAAATGACCAGAGAACAAGCCTATGAGCGTGTAAACAAGGTGTTTCGCGACATTTTCGATGACGAGAGTATCATCGTCATCGACACCACGACCGCCGACAACATTGAGGACTGGGATAGCCTTGAACACATAAATCTAATCGTAGCGCTGGAAGAAGAGTTCGGTATGAAGTTCACAATGGGTGAAGTTATCGGAATGTACAATGTCGGCGAAGCCGTCGATATTATCACGGCGAGGGCGACCAGATGAACAAATTCACCTACGATGACATAACAGTCGGGCAGGAAGCGAGTTTCACCGTGACCATTACAGACAACAATATGGCGGCGTTCCGTATGATAACGGGTGATGACAATCCATTGCATTGCGATTTCGGCTATGCAGTAAATCGCGGCTATGATGGGCGCGTGACTTACGGTATGCTGACCGCGAGCTATCTGTCAGCCCTCGCGGGAATGCATTTGCCAGGCGAGCGTAGCCTTATCCATGAGGTCGAGGTGAAGTTCGTCAAGCCGTTAGTGTTGCGTAACAACGCTAACCTTACCGTATACGGTAAGGTATCGGAAAAGAATGATATGTTCAAGCGTATTGTCATTAAAGTGACAATTACCAATGACAACGGCGATAAGGTTCTACGCGGCACAATGAAAGTGGGTGTTGCCGAATGAGTAATAGAATTTTGCTCGTAACAGGCGCAAGTTCGGACGTTGGTTCTGCGCTCATTAAGCGCGTCGCGGGCAATTATGGCATAATCGTCTGCCACTATCGTAGTTCAACTTCTATTATTAAGAATTTGCAATCTTTGTTTGGCGATAAGATTGTTCCGCTCCAAGCTGACTTCGCGGACGAAAAGTCCACTGCCGGTTTCATCCAAGCCGTGCTTGAGGGAAATCTTGCGCCGAGCCACTTTGTACACCTTAGTAGTAGTAGTGTCAACGTCAAATTCGCCAAGACTGACTGGGTGGATTTTGAGCGCGAAATCGGCATTACGTTCCGTTCGGCGGTTATGTGCTGTCAGGCGTTCGTGCCGCTCATGGCAAAGGTGAAGTACGGCAAGGTCGTGCTGATGCTGTCATCGCAGATGGTGTGGGAGCCATACAAGCCGTACTCAACGGCGTACACCTGCGTGAAGCATGCGTTGCTGGGGCTTGTGAAGTCGCTGTCTGCCGAGTATATGAGCAAGGGCGTAGTGATCAACGGAGTTTCGCCGTCTATGATTGACACGAAGTTCCTGCTCGTTCCAGACATCGTAAAAGAAGCCAATATACAAGCGAGCCCAATTAAGCGTCTTTTGACGGTTGACGACGTGGCGCCCGCGTTCGAGTTCCTGCTGTCAGCAGGAGCGGATACCATCACAGGGCAAAATATCGCCGTTACGGCGGGTTGCTAAGGGGGAGATTACATAATTGTCAATAGTATCATTCTGGTTCTTTGTATTTGTGGCGACAGTTCTGCTAGTATATTACTCCACGCCATTTAGGGCACGTTGGTTTGTGTTGCTCATCGCAAGCACGGTGTTCTTCTACCTGAACGGCGGGTGGACACTGTATGCAATGTTTATAGCACAAACCTTGCTCGCGTGGGGTGGCTCGCTTTTAATCAACAAATACGAAAGCAGTAAAAACGACAAACTCAAAAACCGCACCGCGCTTGTGGTCATCGCGGTTGAGATTGCGGCGTTGGTGTTGATGAAAGAAAGTTCGTTTTTCATTATAAATGCCAATATTATCACGCGCCTGATTAATCCGAGTTCAAATATCTCGTACCTTGGCTGGATTGCGCCGCTTGGTATGAGCTATTACACGCTGATGCTAATCAGCTATACCACTAATGTGCTGTGGGGCAAAGCGGAGTCGCAAAAAAATCCACTTAAACTTATGCTTTATGCGGGGTTCTTTTTGCAGATGGTATCAGGTCCCTTTACGTGCTACGAAAAAATATCAGCGCAGTTATACGAAGGTCACAAATTCAATCTACGAGAATTTCAATTTGGTTTGCAGCGTTTGCTGTGGGGCTTGTTCAAGAAATTGGTTATCGCGGAGCGGCTTGCCATAATTGTCACCACTATCTATGACGGCGAATTGGAGGGTACGTGGACGCCAACGGGAACGTACATAATCATCGGGGCGTTCGCGTATGTGTTCCAGCTGTATACGGATTTCAGCGGTTGTATGGATATCGTACTCGGCGTGGCACAGATGTTCGGAATAAAACTTCCGGAGAATTTTCGTACCCCGTTTTATTCAACAAATTTGAGCGAGTTTTGGCGGCGATGGCACATTACGCTCGGTCTGTG
The DNA here is from genome assembly GCA_031263155.1 of Clostridiales bacterium. Taxonomy (GTDB): domain Bacteria; phylum Bacillota; class Clostridia; order Lachnospirales; family WQUN01; genus JAISGK01. The sequence continues at coordinate 40,960 of JAISGK010000076.1, read as the reverse complement.
GCTTAAAGACTACATGATGTACCCTGTGCAAAAGGCGCTTACGACCAAATTTGGCAAGGCAGCAAAGAAAAAGTTCGGCAGAGTATGGGGCAAAAATGTTATCCTTTACGCGTCTATGCTCGCGACTTGGTTCGGCATAGGCTTTTGGCACGGCGGTTCTTGGAAATATATCTGCGCGTCGGGGCTGTTTTTCTTTGTCATGATTGTCGGTGGATTGCTACTTGAGCCTGTTTTCTCGCGATTGACAAAACTGCTTCGCATAGACACAGAGGCTTGGAGTTGGACGCTGTTCGCGCGTTTACGCACGGCTTGTCTGTTCACTTTAAGTGTGTCGTTCGGTAGGGCGTTAAGCCTGTCTGACGGTCTCAAAATGTGGAGCAGGGTATTTGAGCTTAACCCTTGGATATTCGTAGATGGCTCGCTTTATAGGCTTGGACTGGACAGGCTTGATTTCTGGATGATGATATTCGGGCTTGCATTAATCTACATAATATCCCAATATCAGCAAAAAGGCTCTGTGCGGGAAATTGTCGCTAGACAGAACCTAGTATTTCGTTGGGTACTGTATCTTGGTCTGTTTATCGCTGTGTTACTGTTTGGTATGTACGGGGAGGGCTACAACCCGGCTGATTTTATTTACGGAGGTTTTTAGGGATGGCTGCACATACCGCTAGAATTGGAATAGCTTTAAGGGCGGCTGCCTTTCTGCTTTTGGCGACATTTGTATTTTACAGTGCTATCGAAGTTTGTGAGTCAAGCGCGTGGGATATAGGCAAAGTCGGAAGCGAGCCGTGGGTGGAGTATTCGAGCGCGCTTCGCATACACAACCTTAAGCCCAACACACTTGACGTGATTGCCTTTGGTGGAAGTACCTGCGCCACGTCCTTCTCCCCGATGGATATATGGTTGGTGTCCGGTATTGCATCGCACAATTACGGCGGTTCTTGGCAATCGCCATACCAGTCATATTTTTTGCTCAAAGAAGTGCTGAAAGAACAAAACCCCCAAGTCGTATTTCTTGAGTCGTATCAGCTTGTAGGCTACCAGCCTGATGAGAAAACTTACAGAGCTTGCTTTGACCCACTGCCGTTGTCCGAAAACAAGCTGCAAGCAATATCGGAACACTTATCAGCGTTCCCAAAAGAAAAGCAAACCGATCAGACTTTAAGTTATCTATTTTCCATAAATAAGTATCGTCAGACTTGGAAAACGCTTACAGAGTTTGGGTTTACCAAGGTGTCACCATTAGAAGATTATTACGGCTTTTATGGCTTTGTCTATCGGCACAGAGTAACACCTCAAAGCGAAGAAGTCTCCAATTTTGTCGGTTTTACGGATACGGGGACAGGCAGGGCAAATTACCAGCCAGAAGCATTGCTGTATGCAAAGAAAATGATTGACTTGTGCAAGCAAAACGGCATAACCCTTATACTCTACAAAACGCCACACATCGGTTGGTCTGCAGAAGCGCACAATTCTGTACAATCATTTGCCGACCAAAACGGCGTGAAATATATTGACTTCAATATGGGCGATTATTGCGCGCAGGCGGGAATTTCATTTGCCACTATGTTTGACGATAACGCGCATATGAATATAATTGGCGGTATAGCGATGTCACAGTATCTCGGACGGTATCTGCGGGATAACTTAGCCGACCTGCCCGATCATACAGGCGAACCCAGTTATGCCGCTTACGAAAATGACCTTACCCGTTACAAACGAGAGGTGTTCAACGAGTGTTTTATCCGCGAAACCAATATGTCCCTCTACCTTGATTTACTCACAGCGCAGGAGGTGCGCGATTACACAATCATCTTCAGCGTAAAAGACGACTGCCAAGCGCAAATGGGTGAGGAAATTTTGGGAAAGATGCGGGCAATGGGGTTCAACTCTGACAAAGTGTTTGAGGAATACGGTCACAGTTTCATTGGCGTTTGGCAGGACGAACGAGTGATATACGAGGCGCGATCCGAGGATATAGACAACGCCGAGGTTGATACGATTGACTATAAAGGTGTACTGCCGGACGGTATGAAATATTATGTTAAAAGTGCGGGCTACCGTTGCGGCAATATCAGCAATATCGTAATAGATGGTACGGAAAAAAGCAAAAACTCACGCGGTTTTAATGTCGTCGTTTACGACAGCCGCACCGGGCGGGTAGTGGATTCCATATGCTGGGATACCCATGCCAATGCCGGGACTACGTTTAAGCGTTAGACTAATTAGCAAAACTGGCTTTTTGAGTTTCCCCTAAATATTTTCACGCGCGGGTCAATGTTATGATCGCCACTTCGGGGCGATTAAACAGCCTTAGAGAGAAGTCTGTCGTTCCTATGCCGCAGGAGATAAAAAGTTTGTTTTTACCCAGCTCGTACCATCCGTTGCCGTACTTGGGCAGCAGACCCTGCCCAGGCGCGTATAGAGTGGGCATAAACGGCAGGCGCACCTGGCCCCCGTGCGTATGCCCGCTAAGCATAAGCCCCAGCGATTTGTCCTTTGTCATGTCGAACAATTGCGGCTGGTGGCTAAGGATAATATGAAACCTGCCCGCCCAACTACGAAATAGTCGCTTTGCGGGTAAAAACTTTTGCTTCTCTAACGTCCAATAATCGCGCAGGCCAATAAGCGGCACATCAACGCCGTTTATACGGCGCACCTGTCTTTCGTTATCCAAAACAATTACCCCCGCGCTTGACAGGGTCTTTGCCATTTTTTTATATACGAGGCTATCATGATTACCCTCTACGTAAAACACAGGCACACGCCGCGCAAGGCTTTTAATGCCGGGCATATGCGGTTTAAGCTCAGTCATGTGGTTCTTTATCATGTCTCCGGTTATGACCGCCATGTCAAATTTAGCGCAGGCTATATCCGTCCATATGTCCACGTTCATTTTGGTCTCGCTATTGCCGTGCAGGTCGCTTATGTGCAGCACCCTAAGGCCGTCCAGAGTCTCGGGCAGCCAGTCAAATACCGCGATCTCCTCGCGTACCGTCAGATCATTGTACAGCAAAGCGCCCACTGCGGTCACGGCAGCAGCGCCAACGACCGCCAGGGGCGCGATTATACCTGCTAAAAAACCACCAGCTATCAAAAACTCACCTCAGAAACAACTGCCTCCGATAAATTCTCTCAATATCGAATTCGACTGCACAACCTCACTGTCAATCCCCAAAAACGTATCCAGAAATTTTATAAGCCGCCTAGCCTCCATATACTCTGGCTCATCTTTTTCGACGCGAAACAATAGTGGTTCGGCATATTGCTTTAGCACACACATTTCATACACCAAGGCGGAATTAAAAAAACCGTCCGCCTCTTCCTGAAACGGAAAGATAAATGTGTTTTCACCACGCAAAACGGATGACCAGCGGTTAATCGACTGAGCCGCGTTCACTCCGCGCGCGCGGTTGTCACGCACTATGCGCCGCAGCAATCGGGTATCGGTTGTCGGAATACGGTTGTGGTCGTCTACATTGAGTTGTGTAAGGGCAGAAATGAATATTTTGAATTTTTTATCTCGCGGAATATGTTCGGTCAACCGCTCGTTAAGTCCATGAATGCCTTCCACTATCAGTACATCGCCAGTCAACAATTTTATAATTCGGCCCTGGGGCGCGCGTCTGCCAACAATAAAATCGAACCGGGGCACTTCTACCGCTTCACCCGCCAGCAAGGCTGACAAATCGTCGTTAAACTTTTTTATATCTATGGCCTCTATGGTCTCGTAATCCAGTTTGCCTTCCACATCGCGCGGCGAGTATTCCCTATCCAAAAAATAATCGTCCAGACTAATCACACTGGGGCGCAGTCCGTTCACCCGCAGTTGAATACACAGCCGCTGCGCGAATGTCGTTTTACCGGACGACGACGGGCCGGCTATAAGAACGATTGTCTTTTTTTCATCATGTATCCTGTCGGCCAGGTAGGCGATCTTCTTTTCGTGCAAGGCTTCGTTAATTCGTATGATATCGCCCGCCTCCCCCCTGCATATAAGATCATTAAGCGCGCCGACGGTATCTACATTCAATATTCTTGCCCACTCGTTGCTTTCGGCAAACACTTCTGAAATTTTTGTGTTTGGGGTTATTTCGGCTAGTTCATAAGCATTTTGGGGTGAGGGCATTTGTAAAACAAACCCGTGGCGCTGCCTCTTAATCAGCTTAAAATTATTGATAAGCCCCGTTGTCGGCAGCATTGGGCCGTAAAAGTAATCATAATAGCCATCTAATTTGTAAAAGTTAACGTTACTTACCCTGCGATATTTCAGCAGCGCGGCCTTATCTTCGTAACCGAACTGTTCCGCGATTTTCATAGCCTCGCTTACAGACAAAACATTTTTACTAATGGGGGTATCGCGACGCGCCATCTCTCGCATTTTGCGTTCTATAGTACGCAATAGTTTCTCTGTTATATCCACGTCGCGTATTTCACAAAAAAGATTCTTGTTGATGGAATGTTCTATAACTACACGCGTCTTTGGGCCTAGAAGAGATTTTGCGGCTACGATCATAAGGAAAACGACAGAACGCTGATAGGCGCGAAAGCCTTCCGGATGCGCTATGGTTATAAATTCTACGCTACCATCCATTTCTATCTGCGCTGACAGGTCTTGCACCCGCTGATCAACGATGGCTAAAACATATGGCTGCCTGTCAGCGACGATGTTATTGGCAACGTTAAACAGCGTAGAGCCTTCCGGCGCGTCTATCTCTCCGTGATCCTTTATCATTATCTTATACAAGCGGCAACCACCTCCGCGATATTTATAATACTAAGTAGTGGCAAATGGTTCTACCTCTGCTACAGATACCCGTATGTCGGCGGCAAACCCTGATTCTGCGGCGCGGTCGCGCAAATACGACGCGAGTTTGGTCACGACGGGCCATTCACTCGCGAAATGCGTCGCGTCGATGAGGCATATGCCTAATTGTTTAGCCCCAACGAAGTCGTGATATCCTATGTCCCCTGTGATAAATACCTCGCAGCCCTTTTCTTTGGCGGCTTCAAAAAACTTCATATCGCTGCCGCCGCCACAGCAGATCCCCGCGCTGTGTATCATTGTTTCGGCATCGCCCGCGTATCTAACCCCACTCAATTTCAATACCGTTTTTACATGTTTGGCTAGATTAATGAGCGTCATGGGCTTGCCCAGCCTGCCATATCTAACCAGGCCGTAATCTAAATCTCCCTCTTGCAGGAGTTGCAGGTTTTGGGCAAACCCGATCTTTTCCATAAGACAATCATTAACCCCTCCGCAGGCCCTGTCTAAATTAGTGTGAGCCGCATACACTGAAATGCCCGCCCGAATAAGCTGTATGATCATTTGCCCGGCGGCTGTGTCACTATTAACGCGGTTTATGGGCGCATATATAAGCGGGTGATGCGTTACGATCATATCCGCGCCGTACTCAACCGCTTCGCGCACAACGTCTTGTGTGCAATCCAGCGCGACAAGAATTTTTGTAACGTTTGCCTCTGTCTCGCCTACAAGCAAACCTACGTTATCCGATGGCACGGCGCTATTCTCTGGAGCGAGCGACCGCATTTGATCTATTACCCACTGTACCTTCATTTCATGCCTCCCGAGAGAAATGGTAATCCTTCGCGCTAAGCGCAAGCAAGGCTTGTGACGGCAGATAAAACACCCAAATCATTATTCTAAATATATTATTGCCACTGCTTAAGTTATAAAGTCCGACGTTAATATCGCATAACAAAAACAATGTCATGCCCAGTGGTATCATTATCCTGTTGGGCGGGGGAATCTTGGCCGCGTGTATATATGAGAGCGTTACGCTTGTGAGAAGGGAGCACGCGTACAAACCGGCAAGTGTTTCGCGCGCGGGCGTTTTGTTTATATGCGCGAAGATGAGTATGGCGGCGAACACGCACAAAAAAAACATCTCGGCCCCGCCACCCGCGAGCCTTTTCACATCTTTCGCGTATCGCTTTGAATGAACAAACTGCGCGGCGATAAACAGCGCGAGGCCCACTGTATTCTCTCTCCACACAAGCATACAAAAATCCGCAAGCACAGTTAAAAACATTGCTGCCCGCAGATAGTCCGCGTCATGCTGATCGCGATCATTCAACCCTATTATGCGGGTGGAAACAAAAAAGCAAAGCAGTACATAAAAAAAGAAAATAATATCGATCAAGACATGTTCATCTCTCTATAATAATTCATCAGGCATCCGGCCAGGATAATCTCTCGTTCCTCGCGCGCCAGATAGCCCAGCGACAGTTCTATAGCGCGGTTGCCTCCAAGGTAGGCGGTTACGTTTTCTTCGCCATTTTCCAGGCTGGCGCGCACATTGGGAATAAATATAAAATCCCCACGTCGCGCGCAAAGACTCTCCGAACATGTAAACGGCAGCAACCCCCAATTGATAAGGTTGGAGCGATAGCGCTTTGTGGCGTATTCTTGGCAAATACTCGCCCGACCACCCAATACGCGCTGGCAGCTAGCGGCCTGTTCCCGCGCTGATCCGTCCCCCGGTTTACGACTAACAATCACGCTGGCTACAGATAGATCGCTTTTATCTATAGCGTACTTATCAATGACATACTTTAACGCGCGGTCAACCTTGCTGTCAACCGTCGCGTCGCGTATGGATTTGGCGTAGGGTACATAGCCTGGATCTTTGCGCGACAGGGTAAAATCGGACATCACGATGGGGTTGCTGCGATACGATGACGACTCTCCCGATGGAATTAGCTCATCCGTAGTGGTAACCGGATCGTTTAACACGCTCGCGACAAACAGCAGCACATGTTGCGGCAAAGGATAAAACTCCGGCCAATCGGCAATGTTTGGCCCTTGCGTTATAGCCACGCTTTTATCGGGCTTGCCAAACCCATCGTACACTCGGCGGTATACCTTATCGTAAAAGGTTCTGGGCTCCGCGTAGTTATAGCTAAGATAAAAAGTTTTTTTGGGGGACTCGATCTCCGTAGCGGGCGTAATCTTGCCGCCGTTAATCGCGCTGGCGGCTATGGAACGAGCGTCCATAAGAGCGACAGAAGCAATTTGCCGCCCAGTGGGCTTGGAACCCTCGCGGTTGGCAAAATTGCGTGTTGTATGGCGAATACTTAAGCCATTGTTAAAGGGAACATCGCCCGCTCCAAAGCATGGGCCGCAAAAAGCGGAGCGCATGGTCGCCCCGGCCGACAGTAATTCGGCGGCGATACCGTTTCGGGTTATTTCATAATTGACTGGCTGGCTGGCTGGATAGATCGACAGCGAAAACAGGTCGTTTCCTATCGATTGCCCACGCAAAATGTTTGCCGCTTCGCGCAGATTATCACCAGTACCTCCAGCGCAGCCCGCAATGACACCCTGATCGGCATGTAGGCGCCCATCGTAAAATTTGTCGGTCAAGTTTAGCCGCGCCCCCTCAAGCTGCTCGTTGCACTCCAGCTCCGCCTGGCGCAAAATATCCTCGTTTATATCCTTTATCTTAAATGCGTTGGATGGATGAAAGGGCAAAGCGATCATCGGTTCGACAGCCGAGAGATCGACCTCTATCAGCCCGTCATAAAAAGCCGTGCCGGTAACGCGCAGCTCTTTATAATCTTCCTGGCGCTTGTGGAACGCCAAATATTGCTCTACCGCCTCGTCCGTCTCCCAAATGGACGATAGGCAAGTCGTCTCCGTTGTCATTACATCTATGCCGTTGCGAAAGTCGACACCAAGATTTTTAATGCCGTCACCAAAAAATTCCATAACCTTGTTTTTAACAAATCCATTCTTAAACACCGCTTTGATAATCACCAGGGCTATATCTTGCGGACCGACGCCGTCTTGCGGCTTTCCCCTTAATTTCACGCCCACGATTTGCGGCATGGGTATATCGTATGTCTTGCTCAAAACCTGTTTTACCAACTCGCCGCCGCCTTCACCGATACCCATCGTACCGAGCGCGCCGTAGCGTGTGTGACTGTCCGAGCCGAGAATCATCTTGCCGCAACCCGCGTACATCTCGCGCATATATTGGTGTATTACCGCAAAATGCGCGGGCACAAATATGCCTCCATAACGCTTGGCGCATGTGAGACCAAACAGATGGTCGTCTTCATTAATCGTGCCGCCGACAGCGCACAAGCTGTTATGGCAATTGGTAAGCGCATAGGGTACGGGGAAAGCCTCTAGCCCGCTCGCTCTGGCCGTTTGTATGATGTTTACATATGTGATGTCGTGCGAGGCGAGCGCGTCGAATTTGATCTTCAAACTGGCCGCGTCGCCCGATTCGTTGTGCGAGCGCAAAATGCGGTAAGCCAAGGTGTTCTGCTTTGCCTCGTCAAGTGAAATGGGGTAATTGCTGGCAATCCGTCCGTTATGTACAAACACGCCTTTGTTTGTAAGTCGTATCAATGCTTCCCTCCAACAAGTAGTGGTAGTGCCATCGCACCGGTTAATACCGTCAATATTGTTAAAACTCCAACATTTTGCCACCCAGCATCACACCGCGCACATTAACCTCTTCGTCTACAGCCACAAAATCGGCGCGCTTACCCGGCTCTATAGACCCCGTGTCGTTAAATATGCCCAACGCCTTGGCGGCGTTTGCCGATGACATTAGGGATATATCTTCAAACGTCGCGCCTATTGCGCGCATATTGCATACGGCCTTTTGCATGGTGAGGGTGCTACCCGCCAAAGCGCCGTTTGGGGTACGCGCTATGCCGTCCTTCACAATCGCGTCTGTCTCGCCCAATTTATACATCCCATCGGGCATTCCCGTCGCGTTCATGGCGTCTGTCACCAATATAATTTTTCCAGCGCCTTTTACCTTAAACAGAATCCTCGCGGCGGCAACGTGGGTGTGTACAAAGTCTGCTATCAACTCGGCATATATCTTATCACTATTCATAATAGCGCCCACCATACCGGGAGAGCGATGTAAAAACCCGCTCATCGCGTTATAGGTGTGAATACCGACATTCGCCCCTGCCTCTATCCCTTTCACGGCCTCTTCGTATGTCGCCGCCGTGTGCCCCATGCGCACATTAATGCCATGCGCGGACCATTCGCGTATGGCATCCAGCGCTTTGGGCAGTTCTGGCGCGACTGCCAACGATACAATGCTCCCCTGGGCAATGTCAAACAGTTGGCTCATTTCATGCAGCGAAACCTTTTTTATATGCTTTTCGGGGTGCGCGCCCCTATACATGGGGTTAATATAAGGACCTTCCAAAAACGCGCCTATAATGCGCGCGCCACTACTAACGCGACTGCCAACATCTTGCGCGCGGCGAATGTTTTCCACAGCGGCTATTGTGCGCTCGCGCCGCGAAGTGATAGTTGTGGGGCAATAAGCCGTGCATCCCCGCGCCAATTTGAATTTGCTTATGGCCGCCAATGCTCTCGGCGTGGCGTCCATTACATCATAACCCATCGCGCCGTGCGCGTGTATATCAATAAACCCCGGCAGTATTTTATAGGCCGACAAATCCAGATCAGACATTGTATCGCTTGAATTAACTACGTCAATAATACGATCGCCTTCGACGATGATATCTTTGTAAGTGAGCTGATATCCGTCTGAATATATTTCCTTGGTGCGAATAATCATATCTACGCCTCTTATTTTGAAAATCTGACCTCGTTGGCATTATACAGTAAAGTCGCGGGATCCTCAACTTTTTTATCCTTCGCCTCTTATTTGTGTTGTATCGGGAATAGTTCTGTAGCAGAAAGAAAAGTGTTGCGCCCCAATGTACTACGTGATATAATACACTTAGAACATGCGAAAGGAGAGAGACATGGTACAAATCGATCTTAAAAGCCGCAAACCTATCTATGAGCAAATAGTAGATAATATGAAAAGGCTCATACTTTCGGGAGCGATAGGAACGAATGATAAAATACCCTCTGTGCGCGAGCTTGCGAAAAATTTGGCGGTTAATCCAAACACCATTCATAAGGCGTACAGGGAACTTGAAAATAAAGGCTATCTGTACTCTGTGATTGGTCAAGGCAACTATGTAGCCCAAGTTGACAAACATGGAGACATGGAAGTCGAAAGATTATATAGCTCGCTCGTGAGCATTGTGCGCGAATTGATCCTATATGGTCAAAACCCAAAGCATGTGCTATATAAGGTTCAACAGATTTTGGAGAATGGAGGCAGTCATGATAACGGTTAAGAATCTCACAAAGATATTTGGCGGTTTTATCGCGCTCGACGGACTCAATCTGCATGTCGAACGCGGGCATGTGTACGGATTGGTCGGCGTTAACGGCTCGGGCAAAACAACCATAATCAAGCATCTTACGGGCATTTACCGACAAGACGACGGCGATGCACTTATCAACGGCAAGCCTGTGTTTGACAATGTGGATATTAAAAAAAGGATAGGTTATATCCCCGACGATCTATACTTCTTCCCGTCTTATTCTATCGATATGCTGGCAAAACTCTACTCCAACATGTACGCGGCATGGAACGGCGCACGCTATAAAGAATTGCTTGGCGCGTTCGGCCTGGCTGGCAATCGCAAGCTGAACATGCTTAGTAAGGGCATGCAAAAACAAGCCATGTTCAGCCTCATTTTGGCCATAACGCCCGAGGTGATAATTCTGGATGAACCGATAGACGGCCTGGATCCCATCGTCCGCCGCCTTGTAATGAGCGTGATTATGGAAGATGTGGAGGCGCGGGGTATGACGGCGCTCATTTCTTCCCACAATTTGAAAGAAATGGAAGGCGTGTGCGACAGCGTGGGCATCATGAAGAAAGGCCGCATGGTTATAGAGCAGGGGCTGGACGATCTGAAAACGGATGTTCACAAAGTACAGCTGGCATACGCCGAAGCCGGTAGTCGCGAAGAGCTTTTATCAAAACTTGACGGTGTGAAAATTCTACGCCAAGAGACCACAGGCAGCGTGTCTCAAATGATAATTCGAGGTAAGCAGGAAGATGTCGTCGCAAAACTGCGGCAAACAAATCCGCTTGTTATGGACATTTTGCCGTTAACTTTAGAAGAAATATTTGTTTACGAAACTGAAACCGGAGGCGAGGCAAATGATTAACGTCGCGTTTTTGAAAGAACAGCTCAAGCGCTTTTGGCTTGTCAGCGCCCTCATAATGTTTTTGCTTTTGCTATCGTGCATAATGCCGGTGTACGTGCCCTCTCGCGCAAGTACGGCAGGCGCAAATTACATCATGTCGATAATGGCGGGCAACAATCCTTTCTTGTTTCTGATTTCGTTAGTAGCGCCCCTGTGCGTTGTTTTGCTCATATTCGCGTATCAAAACAGCTCGCGCAGCACAACCGCGATAAACGCGCTGCCGCTAAATTCGCGGCAACTGTTTTTTTCCAACGCGCTTGCGGGTTGGCTGTTGTTTATAATACCATTGGCAATCATGTCCCTTATCTTGCTTATACCCGTGAGGCTGACCGACGCGGAGCAATTGGGGGTTGGATTTCATTTATACGCGTACAAGGAGATATTCCCACGCGGCATTGAAACGGGCGCGGTTATAAACACCCCGCTAACGATATTTGGATTTTTTATCCGCGCGGCGATAACGTTTAGCCTGTATTACGCCATATATCTAACTGCCGCTTCCATTACGGGCAATGGCGTGGTGACAATGTTGATTAGCGGGTCGTTGCAACTCTTCTTTATAGGCATCTTCATTGTGTATCAATCCATATGCTCATTTTATGTACTTGGATACGACGGCAGCAGTGTGATGGGCGACCTGTTTTTAAAGTACACAACGCTGTTTCACCCCCTGGGCTCAAGTTTTCTTATGACCAGTATACCGTTAGGAACAGAATTCGTTCAGGAAGCCATAAATACCCAGCCCAAAAGCGGCTGGCTGCCATATTGGTCTTTATGGATAATCTATGTATTGCTCACATTTGCCTACCTTGGCCTTGCGTGCTATTCCACAACGCGCCGCAAACAAGAACACGCGGGTGATTCTATCGTTTTCGAACCTGTCAAGAGCGCCGTTATATTTATCGCGTCGCTGTGTGGCATGTACCTGTTGGGTATATTCTTCATAGCCATGTTTTCCTCCGAGGTCGCAATGTATGCTGGCTTTGCGATTGGATTTACCGTCGCCTACTTTACGTCATGGATGATAGCGGAACGAACCCTCAACGTGCTTTATAAGGCGAAGGATCTGATAAAATTTGGTGGTTGCGCCCTCGCCCTGCTGTTGATCGTAATAGGCGTTACCCGGTTTGACCTTTTCGGCTTTGAGCGCAAAATACCCGACATAAGCGAGGTAAAAGGCGTCATCAACCAGCAACATACAAACTATTATGGTGACGACGAAGGTATAATCACAGCCACGCTTCATGATGAGCAAATCTTAACCAACGAGGAAACGATCAAGGCATTTATGGCCGCGCACAAAAACATCATAGATGATCGCAAAACCGCATTCAGACATCACATTGATAATATGTTCAACACTATGGAACAGCAACCGGGGCAGACCACGAGTTACGAGACAATGCAATTTACTTACTTGCTCAACGACGGCACTTCGCTTTACAGAATCTATTCCTTTCCATATGACTACTATATAAGCGTGGGCGGGTTTGATTTCGACGCGCGAGAAGAGGTTATATTGGCGCCTTACCCCACTTACAAGCGCCTGGATCTGGTGAAGGAGGTTACTATAGAGCTTTTTGACAGTCAAGAATATAGGGTGCTTAAAAGCAGCATCGACGATGGATCGATCTATGGCCCCCCGTTATACATGAATTACCTCACATTAACAAACAAGGAACACATAGAGGGCTTTATCGAAGAAGTAAAAAAAGATATTGTGGCGGATCACCTTTACAGCATGGAGCAGGAACGCGAGGGAATTTCTTCCAATAACCTGCCGTCAGCAGAGTTGGACATATACAACAGCTCGACTACCAAGCCCAATGTAGCAGACGCGTACATGGCGGTGTATACACGCATCCCGATCCCAACGAAAAACTACAACCCCCAAACAACAGTATCAGATCAAGCGTATTTAAATATACACGACAACGCGCTGTCATGGCTTATAGACAATGGGTATTTAGAGATTGTGGAGTAAGACATGCCCACCTCGCAGGCAGCTCAAAAAACATGAAACTGGAGGACACTATGCCAAAACTTTACTACCAAGGACACGGCAGTTACCGTCTAACCACTAATGACGGTCGCGTTATCTACGTCGATCCCTATGCGGGCGACGGCTATGACAAACCTGCCGACATTGTGCTCGTTACTCACCAGCACGGCGATCACAATCAAGTTCAGCTTGTTACGCAAAAATCCAACTGCCGCGTTATCACCAATGAGGAAGCCCTGGCGGGCGGTAAGCACAACACCTTTGACGTTGGCGACATTCACATCGAAGCGGTCGAAGCAAAAAATCCGCTTCACTCCCCAAAGGAGTGTGTTGGGTTCATCATCATAATCAATGGTGTGAGTATGTATTGTTCTGGCGATACCTCCAAAACCACGTTGATGGAAAGCTTCGCCTCTCGAAAGCTTGATTGGGCAATATTTTGCGGCGACGGCAAGTACAATATGGCCCCCAAGGAAGCGGCGGAGTGCGCTCGCATTGTCGGAGCCAAGCACAACATTATCGTTCATGTTGCGCCGGGCAAGCTCTTTGATCGCGCCAAAGCCGAAGAATGGGACGCGCCAAACAAGGTAATCGTCGAACCCGGTGAAGAGATAGAGCTTTGAATCGCGCCACTCATTATGTGCAAGAGCAAAAGTAAACAGCCCGGAATCTCCATTCCGGGCTGTTTAAACAATTATTTAATTTACAATGGCAAGTTCAGTATCTTTATCAAATACATGAATTCGGTTAACGTCCAACGCCATTCTAATTCTATCATGCACTTTCGCCGTGCTTCTCGGATTAACACGCGCGGTAAGCGGTTGTCCAGAGCATACGACATACAGGTAAACCTCAGCGCCCAAAAGCTCTGTAACCTCTACGTCAGACTCTATTATACTATCGGGCGACGCGGAAATAAACATTTCCTCATCGTGCAAATCTTCGGGGCGAATGCCCATGATAACTGTTTTACCTTCATACCCGCCGTCTATAATGACTCTGCCTCTTTCGGGCGGGAGTTTTATGGAAAAGTCGCCAAATTTAAGAAAAACGACGCCGTCTTTGTTCTCAACGACAGTATCGATCATATTCATTTGAGGCGAACCAATAAACCCGCCTACAAACAGGTTAGCTGGCTTGTTATAAAGATTGATGGGGCTATCTACCTGTTGAATAATACCGTCTTTAAGAACTACAATACGCGTGCCAAGGGTCATGGCTTCGGTCTGGTCGTGCGTAACGTATATAAACGTTGTTTGAAGACGTTGATGCAACTTGGTTATTTCTGTTCTCATCTGAACGCGCAGCTTGGCGTCCAGGTTAGAGAGCGGTTCGTCCATAAGGAATACTTTGGGTTCGCGAACGATTGCGCGACCCATAGCGACACGTTGCCTTTGACCGCCAGACAGAGCCTTGGGTTTGCGATCAAGCAGAGACTCGATATCAAGAATACGGGCGGCTTCATGAACACGTCTCTCAATGTCGGCTTTTGGTGTTTTACGCAACTTAAGACCAAACGCCATGTTATCATAAACGCTCATGTGTGGATACAGAGCGTAGTTTTGGAACACCATGGCGATATCTCTGTCTTTTGGCGCAACGTCATTCATCAGCTTTTCGCTTATGTATAACTCACCGTTGGTAATTTCCTCCAAACCCGCGATCATACGCAGAGTGGTAGATTTACCACACCCGGACGGACCAACAAAAATGACAAACTCCTTGTCGGCGATGTCCAGATTGAAATTCTGAACGGCAACAAATCCGTTCGAGTATTTCTTTTCGATGTTCTTCAACTTTAGACCAGCCATTAATGGAAGCCCCCTTATAATGTTAAAACAAAAACCATACCCACAACGCCATAGCCCTATATCCTCTAGACCTCAACGAACGAAAAATTTACAACCCACTTTGTTGACTACTGATAACTAATAATAGCGCATTTTTGGAACAAATGAAAGCGGTAAAATATACGATATTTTCTGTTACAATTGTGTTACAGGTGTTTATTTTGCACTGTCGAATTTTGAATCTATACTACTTTCACAACAAAACGAGTAAAACATCGTGCAAATTGAATGTTTAACAAAACGTTCCACTACTTATGAGCACAACCCAAAAATGTCCGCACAAAGATCTGACAGTCCATCACGCGCCACACCAAACAAACTGTTGACCATTGGTACAGTTTATGTTTCTTCTCCTTCGTTCATAACTCTTCTTTAAAACCTTCGCCCAGTGTTTCTCTCACATCAGCCACAATGACAAACGCGGATTGATCGTGCTGTTTAACCAATTTCTTCAGCTTTGGCATCTCTTTAGAAGAAACCACGCAAAGCAACACATTTTTTGCATTGCCGGTAAACATGCCTTGACCATTTAGTGAAGTGACGCCGCGATTTAGTTCCGCCATTAATGTTTGAGCTATAGCGCGCGCCTCGTCGGATATGATAAAGGCCGCTTTGGCAAAGTTGACGCCTTCGAGAATGCTCTCAACAATTTTGGCCGTCACAAAAACGGCGATTATTGCGTACATCGTTTTAATATGGCCAAATGTTAACAATCCCAGCGCGATTACAGCTCCATCAATTACGAATAGCAGCTGCGACAGGCTATGCCGCTTAAACACGCGGTGTAGAATATAAACCAGCATATCACTGCCCCCGGTGGTCGCCATAGACCTAAACACAAGCGCGGTACCGGCGCCGCTTATTACACCTCCAAACAAAGAAGAGAGAATCAGATCTTGATCTTTCGGCAACGGTATAAAGGATGTAAGCCACAAGGCCAGCGAGAGGTAAACAGTAGAAAACAAGGTGCGCGTTAAAAATTGCCGCCCCAAATATTTATAGGCAAGCAGAAATAAAGGCACATTTAACACAATATTTGTAAGCCACAGTGGGATGGTAACGCCCATCGTCTGCGCCCTGTCGGCTATAATAATCGCAAGACCTGACACGCCTCCTATAACCAACTGATTGGGGTCGTAAAAATAGGTTATGGCAAACGCAAGAAGGGTCGTTCCGGCAACAATCAATAAATAGTCATGTATCAAATGCCCCTTTGATTTTGCCATAGCTACCCCCTCCCCTAAAAACAAATCTATTTGCCGCGACCGCTCAACAGCGCCAGCAAAACGAACTTTGGCAGAACAGCCATGCGAAGGATCCTCTTTGGCTGCGAAAGCAAACGATACAGCCATTCTAGCCCCAGCTTGCGAAATCCCAATGGCGCGCGCTTTACGCGGCCCGCCCATACATCCAGAGAGCCTCCGCAGCACGCAATCATGTTAACGGGCAAATGCCTATGGCTGTACGCCCAACGCTCCGCCTTACCCATACTGATGCCTATCAGCGCCAGGTCGGGCTTAAGCCTTATCAATTCTTCGCATATTAGTTTATCTTCCTCTTCGTCAAAATATCCATCGTGTGTTCCTACAATGTTCAAGCCGGGAATCCGCCGCCGCAAATTTTGCCCAGCCTGTTCGGCGATGCCCGGCGCAGCGCCCAAAAGATATATGCCGTGGCCCGTGGCCGCCATATCCGACATCATATTGTACAGCAGATCTACCCCGGGAACGTTCTCTTTTATCTCTCCGTTTATTATTTTGGACGCGAGAACGATGCCCACGCCATCGGGAATATTAAGAGCCGCTGCACTCATTATGCGCCTATATTCGCTGTCGCCGCGAGCAAGCATTATCATTTCCGGATTGGGTGTAAGAATAATGCGGGCCTCGCTTGCCCTACCCGCTTTAATATAGCCCATTAATATATTGGCGGCTTGTTCCCTGTCTACATTATCAATCCCTATGCCCAGTATTTCTGTTTTTGAGCGCGTTTGTGCCGATATCAAATCTACCATCTTTCACAGTTAAAATTTTCGTTAACGATTATCAGTCCTTTTGGCCGCGTATTTCAAGCGCTTCTGAAATTATATATCGCGGGCGCGCTTTTATCTCATCGTATATCTTCGCGATGTAAACGCCTATTATACCCAGGCTTATCATCAGCACGCTGCCAATAAGCAACAACAGAATTATCACGGTGGTAAACCCTGCCACCGAGTAACCAAGCACATAATTTATCAGCGTTTGCAACGCCAACAAAAGGGCAAACGCCAAAAAGCCAAACCCGGCAAACGTCACCCAATTTAGCGGTTTCGAGGTGTAGGCCGTCACAGATCCTATCGCAAGCCGCGCAAGTTTTATCAGCGACCATTTTGTGCCGCCTGCCGAACGCTCCTTTGGTTCAAAATAGATCTTTTGGGCGCGAAGACCTGTCCAACCGGTCATAGCGCGAAAAAATGTTTGATTTTCTGGCATATTTATGATTTCGCGCACGACGCGCACATCAAGCAATTTGAAATCGCTTGCGTTCTCAAGGTTTAGTCCCGCCATAGTTTGCAACGCTTTATAGAACAGCTTAGCGCCATATCGTCGAAGCGGGCTTTCATTTTGGCGCGCGGTTTTGACCCCTTCGATAATGTCTACGCCGCCCCTTGACCATGACTTATACATTTTAAGCGCTATATCCACAGGGTGCTGCATATCCGCATCCATCACGATAACGCACGCGACGCTGTCCACCATATCATACGCTTTTCTCAAACCCGCTCCTATTGCGCTTTCCTTACCAAAATTGCGCGTAAACCTAAGCCCCCCGATGTTATCGCGCGTTTTAGCGAGGTTTTTAACAATACCCCATGTGCCGTCACTTGAGCCGTCGTCCACTATCAAAATATCATAACGCTCCTTAGCGAACGTCTCGCCCAAGGCGTTTACCATAATGGGTAAAACAGCCTCTTCATTGTATACGGGTAAAACAATAGCGCATCTGCTTTTCATCAGTACACCACACAGTCAATATTTCGTATCGCTTAACGTTTGCCCTATGGACTTATCCTAATGAGCCAATTGATAACGGGGTTATTTTCAAACAAAAAAGAACTTAGTTGCCCGGCCTGTATGCCGTCGTACACCTCTTTATGCTCCAATATATAAATGTTCATAGCCGCCAGGAACAGCCATAGTATGATAATCCCCTTCCCCAGCCCGACAATCGCCCCGCCGATACCGTTAGCTATGTTAATCAATGGCAAATTGGCGGCGATATTTAAGGTGTTTACCACCATGGCCATTATAATCATAGCGAGTATAAACACAACGATAACCGATATAAGGTTTATTACCATGTTTGCCAAAAACGCGGCGGCGTACCCCTCTTCGCTTATATTAAACACGCGCCAAACCTCTGAATTGTTGTTGGCCATCAATTGTTCGCGAATAAACTGGTTCTGGTTTAGCTCGTTAAACAGTTCCGTTTGGCTTGCATAGGGCAGGGATGCTGAAAAGCCCTCCTGCAAGACATTGAGCAGAGATGTCTTTCGTAACAATACGGCGGCATAGGGATAGAAGAACCGCGTTAATATTATCGCGCCTAACCATGATATTATACCGCCTATGGATTTTACAAGCCCCAGTATCCAGCCCACAAGCGCGAATATTCCCAAAATAGCTATGGCGGCAATGTCGTATGTATTCACATAACTCCTCCAAGGCACTTTATATGTCAATGATCAGATTCTTTATTACCAAGCAGCCATGATTCGGTCGCGCCAACGGCAAGCGCGGTTTTGATATCGCTAAGGGCCACAACGCTTATATCTTGCCTGGCGCCGTATGACCACGCTCTGTTCCCTTTTTTGTCAACGCACACAAACAAACGTCCGCTGCCGACAACTACACCTTTCGCGCCTATAGAAAGATGATCCACCCCGGCGGTTTGATATGTGCCTGTGAGTTGTCCCTTCATGTTGTATATCTTAAGCAAATCAACCGGCTCTGTTTCGCTTTCTTGCGCGGATATACTGGTATTGGGCTCGCCCAATACTACCGCTATGGTGTCATGACCTATGGCCAACTGCGATATTTTGTTGCCGTAATTGGCATGCCATGAAGATTCGACTACGGTTTCAAAATTTCCGAAAGCGTTTAGGGTATAGCAATGCACACCAGTATCGGTAGTCGCGATTAATCTTTCGCCAACAAACCTCACCGTCGCCATATCCCCTTCCAGCACGTGGCCGGCAAATTTGCCGTCGGCGTCTGAGGTGAGCAAAGCATCGTTTTTTTGTATATACATAAAAGAGATGTGCGTAGTCATAGCCGCGTAGGCGTTGGGGGTTAAGTCAAGCAGACTTAGCGCGACAACGCGCCCGTCTTCCGATACGTCAGCCGAAACAGGGTAGATGTTTTCGGTATTAACAAAGTACCGCCACACCGCGCCTGATTGCTCTGGCTTGTGTATTTCTACGCGAAACCCATCGCCCGACCGCAGTATAACCGTCAACATGCCCTTGCCGTTTACGGCGAATGACAGCAATGACGCGTCGAACCTTCTTTCAAACATTTTTCCCGTTATGCCAAATACATATACCCTGCGGGTATTCGAGCAGCCCAACGCGATAACGTCGTCTGTCGCATACATCACTGGCGCTTGCAGGTTGACTATTTCTTCCCACTTTGCTTCGCCGTTCGCGTTAAGCAGGCGCACGCCGTCTTTTGTGCAGCAAAACACATCAGACCCCGCGCTGTGAAACAATACCTTCGAGTTATCGTCATATTCTATGTATGTGCCAGCGTCCGCCAGCACTGTAGGCGTCGCAGATTGCAACGACACAACCCGAACAGCCGCAACCACCGCAATCAAGACAATCGCGACGATTACGCGCTCTTTTGTGATTCTTAGCCTTTTCATCGTTCCCCTTCTTTTTGGAAATTCAGTATGTCAACCTCAAGCAAAATACAGGAAATTCTTGGCGTTGGCTTTCTCAAGTCGTACAACCTGGAGTCACGGTGACCGACTCATATCAGTATATTCTTGGCACCGAAAGTTCAAAAGACAACCGCCAGATATTTAGGATTGCTTAATTCAAATTTGGATTTAATAATTGAGCAGGAGGGTCACTAACTATGAGCGCCCTCCTTACTTGATTTTTAAAATCTTGTTTTATCACGAAAACCTCCGGCTGGGCCAGGGGTTTTCGTGATAATAAAAACCGATAATAAAAACAGTTCCCCCAGAAGCTAGACGAACACGCCCGTTCTGCCGACTTATTTGACGTGTCTTTTCCTTGACCGTGAATAGTAACATTATGTTTACTCCTCATTCTGTTAAGTTGTTGACATTGATTATGAATGTGAAAACACTACGCTCCCGACAACCTGTTGACGCACAGCTTCTCCGTCCATTGTGGGCGAGGTTATGGAGATATGCAATACATAGTCGTCGTCAACGCGGATATAGTAAACATGTCGGTACATATGCCATCCATATAATTCCTCCATACTTATATGTTCAGCAAGAACCTCACGATTTGAAATCGTCAGCTTTGCGTTTGAGACAATATGCTTCGCTAAATTCGCATCGTAATCGTTATCTTTAGTAGAATAAGGAAGCATGGCGTTTGGCAGCTCATAATTTGAAGAAAAATTATAAAGCCCCACGTTCCCTATATATGATCCATCGCGAGTTTTGTCGGAAACAGCGTCAAGATTTTTGACATAGCCCCAGTCCGGCGGGATTTGCATTGTCGCCATAAATTTACTGTCAGCCGTGCCGCCTCCAATTACTTTATACAGTTCGTCGCCGTTAAACATTAATTCAGTTATCGTGAAATTAACGGAAATCTTATTTGATTCGCTGCCCATTGTAATTGTGACTTTACGTTCTTTAGCGTCCCAATCTACATCAGCGCCTAATTTAGTTACGATATAGCGTATGGGTACAAATAATCTGTCATCTTTTATTATGGGCGTTCCCATATTATCCTCAAGCGCCTCGCCAACTTTACAATATACGGTTTTGCCGTTCAGCTCAATAATATCTGTTTTTTGTTTATCAACCCACGTTACCTCCGCGCCCAAACCCTCGGCAATAAAACGTATCGGAACCATTGTTCGGTTATCTTTTGAGATATATGGAGGCACATCTAGACTATGGGATACTCCATTCTGTGAGTAGGTATTACTGCCAATTGTTAATATAATTTCCATTGTACCAATGGAATCGGTTAAAGTTTCAGCCTTACTTGAATACGGGGCCAATGCAATAATAAATGCATTAATAATCACGGCTAAAAAAGCATTGCGCATAAATCTGTGTTTGAAAATCAACATATACTTCCCTCCTAATTTCTAATAAAACCTCAGCACCAATTATTTGCAAGGGCATAGGATATACCATCGTTTTGTTAATCCGGAGGGTTTAATGTATAAAAAGATACTCTTTTTTTTAGCTATTATTTTAATGCTTGTGTCTATTCCCGAAAAAACAAAAGCCGAGCAGAATGTAAAAATTCCAGTGTTACTATATCATCATATTGTGCCAGACGATTATATTGAAATATACCAAGATAATGCATTTGTTATTAAAGAAAGTATGTTCGATAGGCAAATAAAATATCTTTATGATAATGGATACTACACAATAACAACTCAACAGCTATATGACTACTTGGCAAACAAAAAGAGCTTGCCTCCCAAAAGCATAATGATTACCTTTGATGATGGGTATTTAAGTAATTATTTATTTGCATATAAAATACTAAAAAATTATAATTTTGTTGCAACTATATTTATAATAACAAGTGAAATAAATACTAATCAGCAGCTATTTGATGCCAATCTTATTAATCATATGAGTTGGGATCAGATAAAGATTATGCAAGATATGTTCGAATTCGCTTCTCATACCAATTCTTTGCATTATACTATAGATAATCATAGCGCCCTGTGTGTATTACCTAACAACCTTATTGATAATGACATAAAAACAAGCTTAGATAAAGTCACAAACAAAATAGCTTTTGCTTATCCATATGGGGAATTTAATGATTCTGTCATAAAAACACTTAAAAACAATGGTATAAAACTTGGTTTTACAACAGAAGCAGGTTATGTAACAAGTAACACAAACCCATTTAAAATAAATCGTTTTACAATATACCAAAATTTTAGCATAAATGATTTTATTGATATAGTCGAATAAAACAAAATAAGTAGGTTGACAGTAATTTCAAACTTACTTCACCAGACTACTTTAGCGCCGGGTTCCTCTGCCGCTTCGCGCCCCTGCAACACCCTCAAGTCTTGCTAAGGCCCCGATTTTACTTGCTTTGACATGCTTTATCACCCCTTGTCTATTATAACAGGGGTGATTTATTATTGCAATTGGCCGACGACGGCCTTTAAAAATCCCAAGGCATTAAAAGAATTTATATGCCATGCTTCTGCCTCAGGGAGTGAAGCGACTCCCGCGCGTCTTTCGTCCTGCCCTCGGCAATGTCCCTCTCGGCCTCGTCCAGTTTGGTGAACACATCCTGCAACAGCATGTTTTTTTCGTAGGTTTCCATGCTCATAATCACCATGTCGCCGTAGCCGTTTTTGGTGACAAAGATCGGCTCTCCGGCGTTGCGGCAGAGCTCGGAGATTTCACTTGTGTTTTTCAAATCCTTTATTGGAATAATCTGCGGCATTGTATCAACCTCTTTCAATGGCCTTATTGTACCATAATTATCGCTTCCCCGCAACGGGCATTTGATTTCCTTTCGCTTTAGACTTTCTGTGCCTAAACCAACACAACAGAATCGCGCCGGTTTCAAACAAACCTACAATACTGAATATGGGATAAATCCTGGCCACTAGCGTAGAGAACCCCACGTGCGCGGCGGCCAACCCCAATAAAGAGATAAGGATTTTTACAAGCAGAGGCGGCAGCAAAAAACGTTCTTCTATCCATTTTACTATGGCAAACCCGTTTGAAACAGCAGTGGTAAGTATCGCGCCCAGCAGCAGAATGAGATACATGTATTGCGCCAGGCGTCCATGGCGGGTGGCGATAACCAGTAACGGTATCTCCAAAGCCTTTACTTCCGCGTAATGCAGGTACAGCGGGTAGATCATCGCAAAGCCGAGCAACGTCATAATTACGCCCGACCATAAGCCAATGAGCGAGGATTGTTTGCGCTTCGTAATCATAGAACTCATGGCGGCAAGCACAGATATGCTCGTCACTATATTGTACGAGGCGTATATAAGTGAGGATATCAGCCAGTTAGAAAAAACCTCTTGCGCAAAGACAGGCCGAGTTTGCTCAAAAAAAGTCAAAAAACCTATTACTAGCCCTCCCGCCGCCAAAAAAGGAGCTATGCGGGCGTTAATAGCTACAAGCCCGTCAAGATCAAACAGCAACGCGGTAAAGGTTAGCACAACGGTTATAGCCGCGCCGACAAAAAATGGCGCGTCGAACACTTGGCGGCCAGTCGCTCCCGCTCCGGCTATCATGGCCGTAAATAACACGCACAAGAAGAAACCCACTATCATTTCGATCAAAAAACCCAATCGCTCACCCAATACAAAACGTAAAAGCTCAGAGTGGCTGGTAATCTTTTGCTGAAAGCAAATGTCCAATACCGACCAGGCCGTCGCTGCGAACAACGCGCCGGCCAGCGCCAGCCCCAGTATGCCTAACACGCCATAACCGGCGAAAAATTGCATAAGCTCTTGCCCACTGGCAAAACCCGCGCCGATTATGACGCTTATGTACACGCCAACTATTCTGGAAACTATGGACAACGTGCTGCCAACCTTGTTTTCAGTTTGGGTTGGCTGTGCTGAAATGCGGTTCCCTGTCGTATCCATGCAATCACCCTATATGATTATATGAGGCTGCAAGTGATTGCAGAATGGATTTTATGGTTGGCACCGGTCTTAACGACTCCAAATGTATACATAATTATACGCAATGCTTTCGCAGGTGACAAGCATTTTTCTTTCGCGTATTGCGACAAGATGGCTATGCCAGCGCGGTATTGCGCTTGTTATGGCTCAATATTTCTCGCAATCTCCTCTTTTCGGTCCAGTCTCCATATGCCAGCGTTATCATTGTCTGCTTTATCGGTTTCGTCGCTGTTCTGGGCGGCTTCCGGCTGTCTTCCCCATCCCTCAAACCCTCCAACGTCATTTCTTGATCCCGTAAAATTTGAACCCATTGACGAAATGTCAATTGATGAAGCGTCAATAAATGCCATTTTGTTATCTTCATTTTGTCCGTCGGTCGTCGAGGCTATTTTTCCCTTTAACTGGCTCTCGACGCTCTTGGCCCGCAGCAGGCAAAAATCACGAAGCGTCCTTTGCCCTTTTTGGAAGTCTTCATACTCACAAAACGCGGTCGGATCTTTATCGACATAGGGCGCGATTAAGTTTACTGCGTTGTCATACATTTCAGAAAACTCTTCGCTCTTAAAGTAATCAAGAAACTCGCGGTAAATTTTATGGTAAAGCAATAAATACGTTTCATTTGACAGCAAAGCGCCGAGCATTGGCCTGTCCGAAAAGGTCGCGCTTGACAGGGGCGTATCGATCGGGCTGTTCACTTGGGCTGTCGCGTCTGTCTGATTCGAGTCCATGCCACTCACATTTCCCATGCCTCCCATACCCATACCCATACCCATACCTCTCATACCCATGCCGCCCATACCCATGCCGCCGAACGCAAGGTTGTAATCCCAGGCAATCATGGAAAGTTTCCCATCGTTTTCATTCAGGTAGTAATTGTGAACCAGGTTACCCGTATAGCTATCGCCGTTAAGGACGAAGTTATGGACAACAAAGTATCTCAAAACCTTGTTAGTGTCTATAATATCTTCAAGTATTTTACCATTTCCGTCAACCGACTCCGCAAGTTCTTTGAGCGAGGCAATAAGGCGTTTTTTGTCTGCGTCAGACGCGTTTTTAAGCACATCGTTATCGAAAATAGCGGAATAACTGGCTATCTCGTCGTCAGTATATTTTAGCGTGGTCGCCCCTTCCATCCCTCTACGCCTCATCCCGTCGCCATTTTCGCCGAAACGGGGCATTTGAGGGCTATCGTTTTGCGGAAATTCAGCGCCTTCCGGCATCTGAACATCACGGTTTGGGGGAAATTCGATATCTTCTGGCATCTGAACATCACGGTTTGGGGGAAATTCAATATCTTCCGGCATCTGATCATCTCGGTTTTGGGGAAATTCAAAATTCTCTGGCATTTGCCATTGATTTGACAAGCCATCTCTTTCGCGATTGTCCCAATTCCCCATTTCCATAGATTCGGGTTTGTAAATACGACCTGTGTCCGCGCCATATACGCGGTTCGCAAATGAATCCTCAATAGCTTCTACCGCCAGGTACAATCCCCAATCCCCGCCATTTACCGTTATGTACGCAAAACTTGAAAATGGCGCGTCTGCTTCCGCCGCATTCATCAACTGATAGCACACATAATCTTTCATATATGTGTTATCCTGCGAGATATTGTTTAATACGAGCTTATCAAGCCCCTTGTAACTTTTGCCGCTCTCATAATGGTCAAATTCTATCTTAAAGCTATACCTGCTTGAATCCGACCTTGTGATTTGCGATAAAGATGAATTACCTTTCGGTCGTATCGCCACATTTTTTACCGCATTGCCATCTATCACGATGCTACAGGTAATGTATTCTTCATTGGATGCATTGGCAATCATATAATCCCAGTCGCGCTGGTTCGCAACGATGTTAACCGTGTGAACCTTATTAGTCGAAAACAAACTGGCGACATAAGGCGGCTCATTTTTGACAGCTTCACCTTCAGGCAACGCGCCAAATGTAAGCGTACATCCCATAATAACTGTCAAGACTGTTACCATAATGCAAATGAAGTCTGTCGCTCTGTTTTTACTCATTTATGTCACCCCATATAATCGCCGTTATAACTTATAAGCACAGCGCTCGAAACCCCTGCTTTCTTTGATAGCCTGTTAATAAACATGGTGTTATCGTTTTCCAAACGAACTTCAAAATGCAATTCTACATTATTTCCTATAACGGTCTTGCTTTTGGTAACGCATTTGCGCACCGCGCCGCGCAAGGATGTTGTTATCGCGACTTCATCGACGTCGCGGCAATTGATTACCACTATGTATGGGTCTGTGTAGGATTTATTATTGACGAATACGATAAGAATGACGCCTATAGCCACGCTGCCTAACACCGCAAGAGGTATCATTCCTGCCGCAAGTACTATGCCACTCGCAATTGACCAGAACAGAAACGCAATGTCGAGCGGTTCTTTAATAGCCGTGCGAAAGCGAACGATAGACAGCGCGCCAACCATACCGAGCGAAAGCACGACATTGCTGGTAACGGCAAGAATAACAAGGGTTGAGATCATCGTGAGCGCGATTAGCGTTACACCAAAACTGGAACTGTACATAACGCCTTTAAACGTCTTTTTGTATACAAAGAAGATGAATACGCCTATTCCAAACGCCAGCGCGATGGCGATCACCATGTCAAAGATTGACACGCTCGACACATTTTCCATAAAACTAGACTTGAAGATATCACTAAATGTCATTGAAATTCCCTCCCCTCTTTAATATACATTAATTAACCATATGTACGCGCCAGCGCGTATTTGGAAAAGGCGGACGCGCGGCGGTTGTCAATCTGCAAAATTGACTTTACCCAGTCTGGAATAAACGCGTCGTACTTGACTTCAAGCACGGCAATCTGATCTCCAACCTTTACCGTAGGCACATTGTCAGACATAAAATCTGTAGAGAACAGCCCCGTGCGAATATCGCTGTCAAGCGTAACGCGAACGTTTCCAGCTGCGGCTACGAACGGCTCGCGCCTATACATTACAAGGGTTTTCGGTTGCATTAACACCGATTTCATTTTATGGTACAGTTCTACGACAATTTCTCGGTTGTCAACTGCCATCCACCACGTATGCCCTTGTATGAGCGCCAAAGTTTCATCTAAAGTAAGCGCGACACTTTGTTTGTAGCACAGGCCTCCAACTTTGCTTTTTTTCTCCAGTTTAATGTAGTCACTGCCCACGTATCTTCGTAAGCGAAACTTTTCTCGTCTGTTCGTTCCGTTAATCTTTTGACGCAAAGCCCTGTCAGCCGGTGTATCGAAGTACAGGCTCAATATTCGGTACGAGCCATTGTCAAAGGCATATGGGTCACGTTTCATGGCGGCGGCGAGCCGCGAGCGCAAGATTAAGTAGTCTGACCAGTTTATGTTGTGCTTGTACTCGTTTCTTGCAATTGACATTTATCATCGCCTCCCCAGCTTGAATACTCTCAACGTGCGTTTTCCAAATTTGATATGGGTGTGCAGCGGTCAGCGGGGTATGCCTTCGTAGGGGCGCGCAGTGCGCGCCCGCGCGTCTTATCGGCAATCACCCGTTATTCGATATTGGTGTGAGTCCTCGGCAATCGCCCGGCTACCTCACGGGCGCGCACTGCGCACCCCTACGAAAGCAAAATCCTTTTGTGAAAACGCACGCTTAGAGTTGAATAGTAAGAAATTTGAAACGAGATTGAAATATTCTTAAAACTTTATTAATCACATTATAATTATACTAAAATATAGGATGACGCAGTGAATGCAAATTCTGTCAATTGTAAAACGCTCAATGTTTCCTGAAAACTCCCTTTTCGAGCGCGCGAGACTATGATACAATGATATTGGAGGAGATGTTAGTTTACATGCGAGCACGGAAGAAAAGCTGGACTGACAAAGAGATTAAACATAATGAGTTTATAATACAAGAGCCAGAAAATTGGCATGGAAAATGGTCAGAATATTTCAATAACAATAAACCCATAAATTTGGAAATAGGCTGCGGTAAAGGGCGATTCATTGCGGCGGCGGCGCAAGCCTTTGACGAAAACTTTATTGGCTTGGAGCGCGCACCGACTGTATTGGCGCAAGCCGCGAGACTTGCGCGCGAAAGCTCCGCCGAATTTGTTCAACCAGGCGAACAAACGGTAGAAGCCTTTGATAAATATGCAAACACCGGACAACATAATCTTGCATATATTATAAGCAATGTTGAAAATTTGGGAAACTTGTTCGCGCCCGGCGAGGTAGCGACGCTCTATATTAATTTTTGCGATCCGTGGCCCAACAAGAAAAAATGGCAAAAGCGCAGATTGACTCATGCACGCTTTTTGAGTTTGTACCAAACGCTGGGTATCAACACCATTATGTTTAAAACGGATAACAGAGAATTATTTGAGTTTTCCATAGAGCAGTTTTCGGCGCAAGACTGGTTTATTAAGAATGTGTCACTTGATCTGCGCGCGATGGAGCAAGACCCGCGTTTTATTACAGAGTACGAGCAAAAATTCGCGGAGGTTGGCCCCATTTTCAGGCTGGAGGCTTATGCTCGACCGCATAAACGCAGTTGCGTTAAACGCACAGTTGCGCTAGACGCAACTTAGTGACGGGCTGCGGTGGCTAATCGCCCGAACTTTACAAACGGCATTAACATTTCGTACAATCATAAGGGGGGAAATTGTGAACGTTTCTACGGTTCGATTACGTAACCGTGTAAGGCGAATGCTTTACACGCCCAAAAAAGCTAGTATACCAGTTAAAGAAGACATTCAAACACCGGATATATTAAAGACTTTGTTAAACAAAAATGAAAAGAGCCAAAAACGGACCCAAACAACGGTTAAAGAAAAATTGTGAAATATTATCAAAAACACAGAGAGAAGGGTGGTACCAAAGTGACAGACCTCTCGCAGTCACAGACAAAATTCGCGGCGCTGCTAACTGAGCAGCTGGAACGCGTGGAACGTATGAAACAAAACGCAGCCGCGATAGACTTTTCCGCGCTGGATAAAATAATTATCGGTGTGGCAAGTGGCGATGGCATCGGCCCCGCCATTACATATCAAGCCCAACGGCTTATCGAATCTCTGCTTGCGGGCGCTATATCCTCTGGGCGGGTTATGATTAAACCGATAGACGGGCTTACTATAAAAAACCGCGTGGCGGCTGGCTGCGCGATACCGCCTGATGTGCTTCACGCTATTATGGAATGCCATGTTATTTTAAAAGGGCCCACCACAACGCCCGAATCCGGTTCGCCGTGGCCAAACATCGAAAGTGCGAATGTCGCAATGCGCAAATCTCTGGACTTATTCGCTAACATACGTCCTGTCCGCGTACCTGAAGAAGGGATAGATTGGACTTTTTTTCGTGAAAACACCGAAGGCGCCTACGCTGTGGGCAGCAAAGGTTTTGATGTGACCGACGATCTTGCGGTAGATTTTACGATTACGACGACACAGGGCACACAACGCATCGTTCGCGCCGCGTTCGAGTACGCCAAGTCAAACGGGAAAACCCGCGTCACTGCCGTTACCAAAGCAAATGTAATAAAAACGACGGATGGCAAATTTTTGCGCGTGTTTCGTGAAATAGCCAAGGATTACCCTGACATCACGGCGGATGAGTGGTACATAGACATTATGACCGCAAAGCTGCTGGACGCCAATCGC
Source organism: Clostridiales bacterium (assembly GCA_031263155.1). GTDB lineage: Bacteria > Bacillota > Clostridia > Lachnospirales > WQUN01 > JAISGK01. The sequence continues at coordinate 11,489 of JAISGK010000076.1, read as the reverse complement.
CGCAAGCACTTTCAGGTGCTGGCGCTTCCTAATTTGTATGGCGACATACTCACCGACGAGGCGGCTGAATTTCAAGGCGGGGTTGGTACGGCGGGCAGCGCGAACATTGGCAATCGTTACGCCATGTTCGAAGCCATACACGGCAGCGCGCCCCGCATGGTCTCCGAGGGACGCGCGCAATACGCTGATCCCAGCAGTATAATGCGCGCGGCGGCTATGCTGCTTAATCACATCGGGTACTCGGATGAATCCGCCAGGTTATCAGCCGCGCTGGATGCTTGTAAGTCTGAAGGCAAGGTAAGGCTAACTGGTCGTTCTGATGGCGCTACCAACGCCGAATGGACAGAATATGTGATTTCTAAACTGTGACGTAATTAACGCCCCCTGTTGTGAATATACATACAACAGGGGGCGTTTGCATGAAAGAATTTATGGCGCTTATTGGACAGATATTTGTTATAAGCCTCGTACAAACTGTTCTGGAGGCTTTTTTGGATACCGAGGGGCGCAAATACCAAATCAGGATTATCAACATAGCCTGCATAGTGGGCAGCCTCTATTTTTTATTGCAGTTTGTGTTTGATCACATCATAAAGGATGTTACAACTTTTTTAAAAATACCGTTTTGAGTGTATGGGGCAAGACCTTTCTGGATAGGCAACCAGCAATACGCCGAAACGCCGATCCCAACCCCATCGGGCCAAGAATCCCCATGGTTGTGTAAATTATCCATGTTTTTTCAGGATATACTTTGAGGTATACATCGGATAAGTCGCTAAATTTCACAAACCCAAATATATAAAAAATATAGTTAATAATCCAAAACATAGAAAAATGCCATACCATAATTACAAAAGAATTCCTTCCAATCTTATATATAAAGGCTTCATTCTTTAATAATAATGAAAAGTAGTTGCCGAGAATATAAGTAATGGATATTATGGATAACGTAGAAATAATGTGAGCAAAGGCCACCCAGATTCCTTTTGTCTGCCCCAGGTCGCTAAATAATATGCTATAGGTTAAATCACCAATGTTTGCTCGTATGATATCGATCAATAAAAATAAAACAATGAGCATGTATGGCTTTACAAGGAACTTACTCAATACAGGCTCAAACATACGAAACATTCGGCCTACGCTGAAAAAGAGGAACCCCAATAACACTCTAATCCCAAAATTTGAATATATTGAAAAAATGGAATCTTCCGGTCTTAGATACTTCGTAATTAAGATTAAAGATATTATCGCGAAATATATGGCAAGGCCAATATCAACCTTCTTATGCCCTGTATAGATTAGGATAGCGAACACATTAATAAAAAATAGAGTAATAAGGAACCATGAGGCCAAATAGAGCCTGAATTGATCCCCGCGCCCAAAAGGCGTAATAAACATTGACTGCCAGTTGAGTTTACTGCCTAAATGAATCTCATAATAACCCAAGCAGACGGTTATTAGTCCAAAAAGTATATTTAAAGCAAAATATGGTATTAGTTGTGTACGGATTTTTTTAAGGATCATGACGCCTTGTTGTTTGATCCCGGACGCGATTTTTGAAAAATATCCTGAAACAAAAAGAAATAGAGCCATATGAAACGCGTAAGCTGGATAGAATAGATAGTTGGGTTGATAATAATGGCCTAATACAACGAAGATTATACCAATTGCGGACATAAAATCGAAAATATTGTTTCTGTCCCCGTTTTCTATTGACATCATAAATCCCCCCTCGAATTTATACCCCCATTTCTATATACTTCTTATGTAAGGAGTTTTTATGCGTAGGGGAATACAGGAAAGGGAAGAGCGGCGCCTCCAAATATTAGAGGGGCCTTTTTTGCGAGTCAAGCAATGGTTACACTGTCGTCAAATTGGGCATAGTACAGCTCCCTGTAATACCCGTTTTTTGCTAAAAGCTCCTCATGCGTCCCAATCTCGCAGATACGTCCGTCGCGCAGCACGGCTATGGCGTCGGCGTTCTTAATGGTCGAAAGTCTGTGGGCTATCACAAAACACGTACGCCCCCGCATCAGGCTAAGCATGGCGGCCTGAATTTGCAATTCTGTGCGCGTGTCTACGTCAGAGGTCGCTTCATCCAGTATCAGCATGGGCGCGTCTAATAATACCGCCCTTGCTATAGTTAGCAGCTGCTTTTGACCTTTGGAAATGCTGGCCCCGCCATCTTGCAGCACAGTGTCATAACCTTTGGGTAGGCTGTTGATATATCCATCCATCTGCACGGTTTTTGCCGCGTTATATACATCCTCTCGTGTTATACCCTCTTTGCCATAGGCCAGGTTGTCATATATCGTGCCGCTAAACAGCCATGTGTCTTGCAGCACCATCGAAAACGAACTCCGCAGGCTGGCGCGCTTTAACAGGCTTATTTCTTTGCCGTCTATGCGGATGGAACCGGAGGTTTTATCATAAAATCGCATCAGTAGATTAATGATCGTCGTCTTGCCCGCTCCGGTAGGGCCAACAATGGCGATAATTTGACCGGGGTGAGCCTCCAGATCTATTTCTTTAAGTATCGGTGAGTCTGGCGCGTAGTGAAAGCTGACATTGCGCAGCGCTACATGACCTTTAACGCTCGTTAATGTATCCGCGTTTGGCGCGTCATCGGGTTCAGCCGGTTCATCCAGCAAACGAAACACGCGTTCAGCCGCAGCCAGAGCGGATTGCAGTTCGCCTATAAAGTTAGAGAACTCGTTAATGGGCCCCGAAAATTTACGCGAATAGAGAACGAACGACGATACGCTGCCCAAACCTATGCCGCCCGACATGTAAAAGAAGGCTCCGAATACGCTGATTAACGCCAAAGACAGGTTATTGATAAAGTTGACTGACGGGCCGGTCACGCTGGAGAAACTTTCCGCCTCGTAGTTGGCTTGGCTCGCGTCCACATTGCGCGCCTGAAAGCGGTCGATAAAATATTTTTCGCGATTGTAGGCGCGTATTGTTTTTATGCCGCCGGTCATCTCTTCCGAATAGCCATTGAGCAGACCCAGCTTTTCTGATCGCGCCCGGTACAGCTTACGCACGCGGTTGCTGCGATACTTTGTAAATAATATAAACGCGGGAATGGTGATAGAGAAGATTAACAGCAAAAGCGGTGAAATGCTCAACATCATCACAAACGATCCAACAACGGTAATAACGCTGGATAGCATCTGCACAATGTCGTTAGACAGTGAGGCGGCTATAGTGTCAATATCGTATGATAACACGCTCAATACATTGCCTATGGAATGGGTGTCAAAAAATTTAATGGGCAGGCGCATAAGGCGGCCATGTATGTCTTTTCTCATTTGATATACTATGTTGCGCGACAGCCGAATCATAACGAGTGACATGACGTAGTTTAACATGCTTGAGGCAAGGTAAAAAATGATCATAAGCCAGGCGTAGTGAAACACGGTGTCAAAGTCCACCTTGCCCAGGCCAGGCTCTATCGCGTCTATCGCGTAGCCGGACAGTCGCGGCCCTAGCAGGGCGAGCGCGTTGCCGCCCAAACTGAGCGTGATCGCAAGCAGAAGCCTCCATTTGTATGCTATAAAATAGACCGACAAACGTTTTAATAAAAAACTCGTCTTGGCGTTTGGGCGTTCGAACGAACCTCTTCCGCCTGGCCCACCGCTCATGGGTTGTCTCGGCATGTGTTATTCCCCCCCTGGGATGAATCTTCTAAATTTGATATGGATGATGCACAACGGTCAGTGCGTATGATTTCGTAGGGGCGCGCAGTGCGCGCCCCCCTGTTACCCGGTATCGGCGAGGCTTGGAAAGGCTCACGGGCGCGCACTGCGCGCCCCTACGAGATCAAAATCCTTTTGTGAAAACGCACGTTTAGAGTATATTAACCTGCGCTCTTATCCCATTTGAATCTTTGCTATATCGCGGTAGCTCTCGCAGCTTTCTATAAGTTCGTCGTGCCTTCCGCCGCCTATGACGCAGCCGTCTTCAAGCACAATTATATGATCCGCGTCTCTTATGGCGCTTATGCGCTGCGCGATAATAATCTTTGTAGATGTGGTAAAGCGTTTTGCCAGTTGTTCTCTAATTTTCGCGTCTGTTTTATAATCCAACGCGCTGCTGCTGTCGTCCAGCAGAATGATCTCCGGCGCAGCCGCAAGCGCGCGCGCCAGCAAAAGGCGCTGCTTTTGCCCGCCGCTTATGTTGGAGCCTTTGCTGGCTATTTGCGCGGCAAATCCATCCTTGCTGTCAAACACAAAGTCTGCCTGTGCTATGTTGGCCGCGTCGGCCAGCTTATTTTCACCAAGCTCGCGCCCAAAGCCTATATTTTCGCTTATTTCGCCCGCAAACAAAAAATCGCTTTGAAACACTACGCCGAACATATTGTGCAGCAACCCGTGCGGTATATTCTTAATGTTTCGACCGTTTATATATACGCACCCTGAATCGGGATCATAAAACCTTAGCACAAGGTTAAGCAGGGTGCTTTTGCCGCTGCCTGTAGGCCCTATAACGCCCAGTGTCTCCCCTCGTTTAAGCGAGAAATTGATGTTGGTGAGATTATTGCGCACTTTATTGTATGAGAAAGTTACGTTCTCAAATCTGATATGTACATCGTCCCTGTTTATGGAATCGCCAGCTTCGATTGGCTGCGCCTCCATCTCGATGGAGCTGTCAAGGACTTCGGCAATGCGGTTGGCGCTCGCCGCGCCGCGACTGTACATGATGAACAAGCGCGTCACCATCATAAGCGCGTTAAGAATTATCGTAAAATAGCTAAGAAACGCTATTATCATGCCTGGCTTGGTAACACCATCGTTAACGCGAAACGCTCCAGCCACAATTACTGCGGTTAAACCCGCGTTAAGCAAAAAACTTATGGTTGGGTTGGTAATGTTCATCAATGTTTCGGTCTTAATCTCTTTTTGGATAACCTCGCGGTTGGCCTTATCGAATTTGTTCACTTCGTAGTCAGTTTTGGAAAGAGCCTGTATAACCCGTATGCCGGCCATTCCCTCCTGCGCGCTGTGTACCAGCGCGTCAAGCAGCGCCTGGGCCTGCATGTACATCTTAACGCCGAACCGGGACACCAAGACGATAACGATTGCAAGCAGCGGCAAAGTAGAAAACAATACCGCAGTAAGCACCGGCTCCAGATTAAAGGTTATCACAATGCCCCCCAACATTAATATGGGGGCGCGAACGCCCAGCCGCTGCATACGGTCTATCATTTGATGAAGGTTGTAAGTGTCAGATGAAAGGCGTGATATAAGAGAGGGGGTGGTAAAATAATCCTCTTGACGCGCGCTTAGACCGGTTATGCGCACAAAAAGATCGTGGCGCACGTTAATTATTATATCTTTAGAGATAGAACACGCCCAGCTATTCGCAATGGCGTTGGCGGCCAGCGCGATTACAGAACATAGCGCCATCAAAGCCCCCCACAGCCATATCATATCCCTTTTTCCTGCTGGTACGATTTCATCCAAAATGACAGACAACATCCATGGCAACAGCAATTCCACAACAGTACCCAAAAATTTAATAAACATTTGCGCGCTCATACTCGCCAGTTTGGGGCGAATATATTTAAATATTGTTTTCATAATTCCCCCCTCCCCCGCCTTTAACACGTGAGCAGGATCTTCCCGCGCGGGAAGATCCCGCTCTGACGCTTTATTAATTATACAGCATTTGAGAGTTAATATCAAACGCGTGTTTAAAACGTTAACACGTTAAAACGTTGATATAGGCGCGAGACGTGTTATAATGTTTTCGGGTGATTAAATGAAGTCGGTAAAAGTGCTGGAGTTTGACAAGATAACGGCAAAACTGGCCGATAAGGCAATTTCGGTGATGGGTAAGGGGCTGGCGGGCGCTATCGCTCCCATGGACGATATTTTCGATATTAACCGCGCTCAGGATGAAACGGCGGAGGCGGTGTCTCTCATATTGAGAAAGGGATCACTGCCCCTGGGCGGCTGCGCGGATATAACCGAAAGCCTGAAACGCGCGAAGGCGGGCGGCGTTTTATCCATGCCGGAATTAATGCGCGCGGCTGATTTTTGCTATGTATGCAAAAAAATTGGAAACTACCATAATGAAAAATTTGGCAGCTCGGATGCCTCGACATACCCCATTTTGGACGCCATGTTCGATATGATTACCGTTCCCGCTGGCCTTGAGAAAGAACTGAACCGTTGTATTGTAAACGAGAATGAAATGGCGGACGACGCGAGCGCCGCGTTGGCGCTTGTGCGCAAGAATATTGGCGTGGCTAATAACCGCGTGCGTGAGGCCCTCAACAGCATTATACATTCGGGCGCTTACAAAAATATGCTGCAAGACGCGGTTGTGACAATACGAAACGATAGATACTGTGTGCCGATAAAACAGGAGTACCGCGCAAGTTTTTCGGGAATGGTACACGACCAAAGTTCTTCCGGGTCTACCGTTTTTATCGAGCCAATGAGCGTCGTAACGCTAAACAATAAGATAAAAGAACTGCGCGCCAGCGAAAGGGACGAGATAGACAAAATATTGAGAACCCTAACAGACATGGTGGCCGATGAAGCGGAGCCATTGCTGGACAATATAAAAATGCTGGCGAGCCTGGATTTTGCTTTCGCGAAAGGCGAATTGGCATTGTCTATGAAGGCGGTAAGGCCGGTATACAATCCCAACGGGCGTATAAATATAAAAAAGGCGCGGCATCCCTTGCTTAACCCCGACACTGTCGTGGCGATGGACGCATGGCTGGGCGACGCGTTTCGTATCTTGGTAATAACGGGGCCCAATACGGGCGGCAAGACGGTCGCGCTAAAGACTATTGGGCTGCTTTGCCTTATGGGACAAGCGGGGTTGCATATACCGGCGGCGGATAATTCAGAGCTTTCGGTGTTTGAGGTGTATGCCGATATCGGCGACGAGCAGAGCATAGAGCAAAGCCTTTCAACCTTTTCATCTCATATGAAAAATATAGTTTCCATACTGTCTGTTGCGCATCAAGGGTCATTGGTTCTGCTGGACGAGTTGGGAGCGGGCACAGACCCGACAGAGGGCGCGGCGCTGGCGTCGGCCATATTGGACTATTTGCATGAAAAGAAGATTCGCGCGGTGGTAACAACCCATTACAGTGAGCTTAAAGTGTACGCGTTGTCTAAAGACGGCGTCGAGAACGCTTCGTGTGAGTTCGACGTCGCTACGCTGCGCCCCACCTACCGGCTGCTAATCGGGATACCCGGCAAGTCGAACGCGTTCGCCATTTCGCAAAAATTAGGACTAAGCGACAAGATTATCACGGCGGCCAGGCAAATTGTTTCGCAAGAGAACGCGCGTTTTGAAGATGTCATAGCCGATTTGGAGATAAGCAGGAAGGCTGCCGAAGCGGAGCAAGCACGCGCTGAGGGTTTTCGTCATGAGGCGGAGCGGCTGAAAAAAGAGTTTGAAACCCGAAAGCAAAAACTGGAAGAAAGCAGCGAGAAGATTTTGGCCTTGGCAAAGGACGAGGCGCGCAGACTGACCCTTGAGGCAAAAAACGAGGCGGATCGCCTGCTTAAAGAGTATCAAAAAAGCTTGCGCGATAACCAGCTGAAAGAAGCGGAAGCGTCGCGCAAGCAGTTAAGAGACAAGGCTGTGGCCATGGACGATACAGAAGAGGAACGCGACCTAAGGCCACTACCCAAACAACTTAAAAATGGGGACCGCGTGTATATACACACGCTTAATCAGAGCGGCTCGGTCATAAGCGGCCCGGATGCGTCAGGCGACGTTATGGTGATGGCGGGCGCCATGCGTGTGAAGGTTAACATTAAAAATCTCTCGCTGGACGAAACCAGAGAGAAAAACAGACCCACACCAACAACCTTTGCCCGATCCGCAAAAGCGTCGGCGCAGCAAAGTATAACCCCTAGCTGTGATCTGCGCGGATTAACGATGGATGAAGGCGTGGATAAGGCGGACAAATATTTGGACGCGGCGTTTTTGTCCAGCCTGCCGCAGGTGACCTTGATACACGGCAAAGGGACGGGCGTGCTGCGCGCCGCTATTCAAAGTATGGTAAAAAAACACCCTCATGTAAAATCATACCGATTGGGTCAGTATGGTGAGGGCGGCGATGGCGTGACATTAGTGGAGCTGGAGTAGGGCGCAAGCGATTATGATGTCACGCCCGCGTTAAGATGTTTACTTGGTTCCAAACAATCTGTCGCCCGCGTCACCCAAGCCGGGCAAGATATAGCCCTGGGCGTTAAGCCTTTGATCCAGGTGCCCGCAGTAAATTTTTACATCGGGATGAACCTCGGCCATGCGCTTGATCCCTTCTGGCGCGGCAATGATGGACATAAACCGTATATTTTTGCATCCGCTCCGCTTAATAAAGTTGGTGGCGACAACAGCCGAACCACCGGTCGCCAGCATCGGATCCAATATTATCGCAAGGCGCTCATTGATATTGTCAGGCAATTTACTGTAGTAGTCGTGTGGCTCAAGGGTTTCGTGATCGCGGTACAAACCTATGTGTCCTATTTTAGCGGATGGCACAAGGCTAAGTATGCCGTCCAACATGCCCAGCCCAGCGCGCAATATGGGCACTATGGCCAATTTTTTGCCAGAGAGATAATGCGACTTGGTTCTTGTGAGAGGCGTGTCAATATCTACCAGCTCTGTTGGCAGCTCTCGCAAAACTTCGTAGCACATTAGCATCGATATCTCATTTACCAGTTCTCTAAATTGCTTCGGTCCTGTGCGCTTGTCGCGCAGTATAGTTATTTTGTGCTGTATTAGCGGATGCGTCATTTCCTCCATAATTATGATCCTTTCCCGAATATCTCGGCTATAAGTCTTGTCTGTCTGGTAAAATAATATTTGCTGCCACACCCGCAACCACAGCGACAAATAAGCCGGATATGGAAAGAGAAATATCGCCGATGTTGACAGTCAAATTGCCCATCGCATTGATTCCCAGCCCCAAAACGAGTATGAGAGCAACTATAATCAGGTTGCGTGAATCGGTAAAATCCAGCTTGGCCTCGCTCAACGTACGCACCCCAATAGCGGCTATTATGCCAAACAGCACAATCTCCACGCCGCCCTTAACAGGAGAAGGTATGGTCTGCAAAAACGCGCCGAATTTTCCGAATAGCCCCAGCACCATGGCGAGCACGGCGGTGTATCTAAGCAGCGCGGGGTTATAGTTTTTCGTCGTCGCCAGCACACCGGTGTTTTCGCTGTAAGTGGTATTGGGTGGCCCGCCAAAAAAGCCGGCTACAGCCGTGGCCAGTCCATCTCCTATCAACGTTCTGTGTAATCCTGGTGATTCAAAAAAGTCTTTGCCCACTACAGCGCCATTGGTTGTGATGTCCCCTATATGTTCCATAAGGGTAACAACCGCCACAGGGGCTACCGACAGTATAACGCCCAACTCAAAAGTGGGCAAAGACATGAACGGCACACCATTTGCGTCGGTAGTTACATAGGGAATATTTATCCATGAAGCGCTGGATACAGCCGCGAAATCCATTGAGTAGACGCCGATTGCGCTAAGCAACAGGCAAAGGATATATCCGGCCACTATGCCGATGAGGATGGGAACAAGTTTGAAAAATCCTTTGGCAAGGGTAGAGAGAGTTGATATGACAATTATGGTAAAGATGGCGATAAGGGCGTTTTTGGCCGTGCCACCATCAAAGACGATACCGTTGGAGAAATCGCCGCCCCCAAACGCGTCGCTGATAGCCGTGGCAGAAAGGGTAATGCCTATAACAACAATAACAGGACCTGTGACGATGGGCGGGAAAAGTTTTTTTATTTTACGTGGGCCAATGAGATAAGCTAAAGCGGCAAAGATAAAATAGACGGCTCCGGCGGCGATAATACCGCCCTGCACAGCGGATATATTGGTGGAACTGATTGCGCCGTCCCTAAATACGATAGCGGACACGGCGGGTAAAAACGCGAATGACGAACCCAGGAAAACGGGAACCTTCATTTTTGTCACAATATGGAAAATCAGTGTTCCCAAACCGGCGGTAAAGAGCGCCAGCGACGGGTTAAGCCCCGTAATAAGTGGTACTAATATCGTCGCGCCAAACATGGCAAACAAGTGTTGTACGCTAAGCGCAAGATCCTCTGCTTTGATGCTTTTCATAACATTATTGCCCCCCTTGTCAACTGACTTCCGCTGCCTTTTGGCAGCTAAAGATTCAATCTCTAAGCGAAAATTATAGGACAATAAATTCCACTTGTCAACGCTGGCATTTTGACACAAACATTTGCGCGTATATTCTAAAAAGCAAGTTTACGGCGGCAACGATATGATGAAGCGCGTTCACGAACATTGACGGAAGCAAGTGCAAAGCCCCTGTACACGATATTATAGATACCCTCGTCCGTTTTTTCAAGGGCGACAGTCAACCCGCCGAACGCCTCACTCAGATAAAAGCCGAAGCCGTCAATCGTCATGTAACCGGTACTCTTTACGATACGCTTTTTCAAATCACCATACTCGCATGGGGGAATCTTCTCCGGAAATTCGCGCGGGCTGCATTCGTAAAAATCTGACGGAACACCTAAATTAAGCACATCATGTGGTCGTTCGGTGTTATAGCATCGCAGAAAGTCGTCGAATTGCCTTTGCGCGTCCGCTAAATCAATAATTTGATTGCCTCGAATAACTTCGCGTGTGAGTGTTTTGTTAAAGCTTTCATCCTTCCCGTTGGTCTGCGGATGGTTGGCTCTGCTATCTTGGCATTTTCATGTTTTTCATCGGGAAGCGTGTATATGCCAAGCCCGTAACGTGAATGATCGTCAATAACCGTTAATGGATGACAGCGCTCTCCGCAGAGCAATCCGAAGTGCCCTTTATAATCAGCGTGCAACTGTTCAGATGTTTACGCTCATAACGAATGTACGGAGTAGCAGCCGCGCTCGCTTCCGGGGAGATAAGCCCGTTTCGCTTTAAGATTTCTGTAATGGTACTGACAGCAGGGATATCGACGCTGCCTTGTGTTTCCAACCACCGCTTTAGTTTGCGCGCTCCCCACGCAGGGTGTTTGTTCCTGGCTTCAACAATTGTTTTTTCAACCCTGTCCGGCGTTTTATGAGGCGAATTGCGTGGTCTGCGCGAGTTGGCATCCATGCTGTCTCCCCGCTTGTACCGTTCAAGAAGATTGTAGCCATAAGTCCGGCTAACCCCAGCATTGGCACACACACGCGCAAACGGCAACTCACCAGGTAACGCCTCGGCAATAAATTCTTCACGGAGCTGTTTCATAGTTTTTACCTCCAGCGGCATAGCAATTCCTCCTGTCCGATTGCTATGCCATATTATAACAAAACTGTAAACTATCTCCCCGAACAATCTGTTAACTATCTGGGCGGTCTGTACGCAGTGCGCGCCCGGCCTCAACCCGCCGCCGCCCGGTTACCCGATATCGGCGAGGTATAAAAAGTTTCCAAAAAGGCGAGCGCACTGCGCCCCTACGACACATTGTGAAAATGCACGTTAGAGG
>JAISGK010000050.1 GCA_031263155.1 Clostridiales bacterium | reverse complement strand
ATAACAGGTCTGTATATGCTTCGCCGCCAGTAGGCGGCTCGGGCTTCGTTCGCCTAGGTCATTCCGCTGCGCTCCATTCCCACGGCTCACTACGCCACATTTTGCCAGCCCTGGTCTTTGCTTCGCAAAGCCCTTATTCGGGCTGGCAAAACGTCGCATACAGCCGGAACGTTATATAAACAAAATACCGCCCAGTTAATACAAATAACATCAATCCCCGCAAGGCTTAGCCGCTTTTTTGTTCGGAAAGCCACATCTTCATTCATAAAATCATTTCTATCAATGCCCCGCCTTGTCTCGTTCACGGTGAACAGCTTGCCTGGTTGCTATATTTTTGCTGATTCATCTTGTCTAACGGCTAGATCACTTCCAAATAATCCCTGTCTGGCAATTTGGGGAATTCGGTTGCCGGAAGTGTCTGATACCAGCAGGCCATTGAAGCAATGTCATCCTGCAAAGGCAGGTACCTCCTCCCACTTCTCCAGCCCAACGCCTGTATAGTCACTGTCAAGTCTTGTTGAAATCTTATGGGATCGGTTATGTGCCAGCGGTACATTCCAAATCTCGTTTGGGATTTATAAAGCCCATCAGGTCTTATGACCTGATGCAGGCCCGAATACGGTGTGGTGAACTCCTGATACTGGTGCGTTTCTTGGCTTTCAAAGTTGTACGAGCCGCAGAAATAGTCCTCCGTCCCTGTGCCGCAAATGGTGGGGAATTTCTTGTCGCCATCCATATAGAATTTTATTTCACCTTCGCCCCACCAGTCGCCGCTGTTCACTCCCCAGGCTATGTAAGTGCCTACATAATGGCCTTGCCCCTTAACGCCGTCCAATATGGTATACACATCTTTATATGGCAGTGGGTTGACTCTTCTAAATTGGGCGTGAAAATACGCGCACTCTTCGGGTACGTCGGTGAGGATATAATTGATTTGGTAATAAAGTACCATCTCTTCATCGGCGATGTTTGTCAGGGTCATCCTGCATCTCTTGCGAAAGGGCATTTCCCAATAGCAGTTAAAGGCGCTCCCCGGATTTACGCACACAGCGAGCGACGACAACCGGGCGTATCTACCCCAGCCGCTTGCAAAGAAATCGCCCACGGGACATTCCACAGAAGGATTCTGCTGCTCATCCCAATAGATGCGCAGTATACTAAACCGCCAGTTCCCGGTGGGGGTCATCCATATCTGGTTTATCGCGCCCGGGCCCTCTATGTTTGCCATCAAAAATGTCTCTCCCGGCTTTACCTTTACAGAGGGGGATATTTTCCATCCCTGCCCCAAGTCTCTCGCGCAGTCCGCTCCCGTGCCCTCGAGCGCCATAGCGGCCATTCCCTTTTCACCGCCGAAGTTTTCTGGGCTGATCGATCGGCTTTTCGCTTTTGACAACCTTGAAAGATTGCCCATATTCATTCCAAGTCCGTTAAAACTACTCATAAGGGCCTCCTGGGTTTATACCCGAACTGGATCCTCTGTTCCTTTGCTTATATACACTACTGGCGAAGCCACTACAAGATTATCAACGAGGGATCGGGCGGGCTTATCTGCATTATTTTATAAACGCTATATTATAGAGACGCTCGAGAGGCGCTCGCCCGCACAACGTGTTCTATCAATACTGCGGTCGTTACCGAACCCACGCCGCTAGGCACGGGGGTTATGGCGCCGACAATCTCAGATACCGCTAAATCCACATCGCCACATATTGTACCACTGGGTAGCACGTGAATACCCACATCTATAACCGTCTGCCCTGGGCAAAAGTATTCGGCCGTCAAAAATTTGGGCTTACCCAGGCACGCTACTACGATATCCGCGCGGCGGCACTCGCCAGCCAGATCCGTCGTTTGGCTGTGGCATATGGTAACGGTGGCGTTTTTGTTGAGCAGCAGCATCGCAAGCGGCTTGCCCACCGTAAGGCTGCGGCCCACTATGGCGACGCGCTTGCCGGCCACGCCAATACCATAGTGCTCCAATATCTCCACGCACGCTTGCGCGGTGCAGGGCGCAAAGGCTATGGCCGTCGCTCCGCTTGTGGAGTTCGTAAATATGTTGCTTAACTGAGCGTTGCTTATACCGTCTACATCCAAACTTGGGTGCAGACGGTTTCTTATTTTGCCGTCGTTAATATGCTTGGGCAGTGGGCGTAGTACCAGCACTCCATCCACATGCCCATTAGTATTCGAAGCGTCATCACCGTCATGATTAATCAGTGTGGCAACAACGTCGTCCAGGAGCTGGTCTGTTGCGTCAACGGGCAAGGGACGACGCACAACCGTTACCCCATGCTTTCCGCAAGCGCTAACCAGGCTGTTTTCGTAAGAGACGTCATCCGGCTTGTCGCCCACGCGAATAATGGCAAGGGCGGGGGTTTTACCCAAGGTCGCGCAATGGTTAAGCATAGGCGTCAGGCGTTCGTAAATCGTCGCGCAAACTGGCGCGCCCTTCAACAATTTCATCTAATTAATCGCCTCTTATATGTTCTATCGTATCACACATAATTCTATCAGCTTTTGCGCTGTACGCTTTCTTTAGAGCGGTCACCTTATTAAAACCCGCCTCTTCAACTTCTAATTCCAAATAAGTTTGCGACAATGCCTTACGATTTATAAGCAAATTAAGATACGCTCCATTGATGGCGGCCGCGCAGCAAACCGCCGCCACTCCCACATCCGATATTGCCAACGAGCTTCCATTTTTCACCAGCATCTCCAATTCGTCCAGTACTTGGCAAGCGTATTCGATCATCTGAGCCGGGGGGTTATTTGCCTTCACAAGTGCCGCATCCATCATGCGTGTTCTGTCAGGATTTGTTTTCGGTATAGAGTACGCCCGCGCCAATAGCCCAAAAACCCTCGCGTCTTCGTCTATCAGGCCCATTAGCGCCGTTTGATGGCTTGTCAGCTTATCAAGGCTTTGGCGAACTTCGACCTCGACTGCGGCGTATTTCTTTTTTCCTATAGTGAGGTTGGCGACCATACATCCCAGCGTCGCGGCCAAAGCCCCCGCAAGCGCGGAAGCCCCTCCCCCGCCCGGCACAGGTTCTTTCGACGCGAGGGCATTGAGAAAATCCCGCAGGGTCATGTCAAGGTAACTGCTATCGTCTACAAACATCAAAATAACCCCACAATCTCTCCAGAGGGGCTAACGTCTATCCCTTCCGCCGCAGGTATTTTAGGCAAGCCTGGCATGGTCATAATGTCTCCCGTTAAGGCAACGATAAAACCCGCTCCGGCGGATATTCTCAAGTTGCGCACGGTTATTTTGAATTTTGTGGGCGCGCCAAGGAGTTTGGGATCGTCGCTAAAACTGTATTGCGTTTTTGCCATGCATATAGGGACATTGCGAAAGCCCAACCCTTCCAGCTGCCTAGCTTGCTTTTTTGCCAAAGGCAAAAGCTCCGCTCCGTCCGCGTGATAAATTTTTTGCGCTATGGCATTGATTTTCTCTTCCACGCCCATATCGAGATCATACGCGAACGAGAAAGAACCCGCTTGCTCGCACAGGCGCGCTACTTCTTTTGCCAATTCGATCGCGCCCGCGCCGCCTTTGCCCCATGCCTCTGACAAAACCACATTAATACCGAATTCTGCGCATCGGTGAGCTATTAATTGAAGCTCTGGCTCGCTGTCAGTCGGGAAGCGGTTGATAGCCACAACAGTGGGCAGATGGTATACCCGCGTGATATTTTCCACGTGTTGAAGCAGGTTGGGTAAACCTTTGGCAAGCGCGTCCAAATTTTCTTCGGTGAGGCTATCTTTGCTTAGACCGCCGTGATGCTTAAGCGCTCTAACAGACGCGACTATAACCACCGCGTCGGGAATAAATCCTGCGGCGCGGCATTTTATGTCCAAAAATTTCTCCGCTCCAAGATCCGCTCCAAAGCCCGCCTCGGTCACGCAGTATTCACCCAGTTTCATCGCCATGCGTGTGGCGATAATGCTATTGCAGCCATGGGCGATATTGGCAAACGGGCCGCCGTGAACAAACGCGGGCGTGTGCTCCAGCGTTTGAGCGAGGTTAGGCTTTAGCGCGTCTTTAAGCAACGCGGCCATTGCGCCGACAGCGCGCAGATCTGCTGCCGTGACCGGCTTTTCGTTATAGGTGTACGCGACGATAATGCGAGACAACCGCGCTTTAAGATCCTCCAGATCACTTGACAGGCAAAACACCGACATGATCTCCGACGCCACGGTTATATCGAATCCATCCTCACGGGGCACACCGTTAGCGTGCCCACCCAAGCCATCTACAATATTACGCAATTGGCGGTCGTTCATATCTATTACCCTGCGCCAGACCACGCGGCGGGGGTCGATATTCAGGCTATTGCCCTGAAAGATGTGATTATCCAATATAGCGGCCATAAGGTTGTTTGCCACGCCAATAGCATGAAAGTCGCCGGTAAAATGAAGATTTATATCCTCCATTGGCACGACCTGGGCATAACCGCCACCTGCCGCCCCGCCCTTTATTCCAAAAACAGGCCCGAGCGACGGCTCACGCAACGCGGCTACGGATTTTTTACCTATGCGGCGCAAGGCGTCCGCCAGGCCAATGGTCGTCGTAGTTTTCCCTTCCCCCGCAGGGGTCGGCGACATGGCGGTAACAAGTATTAATTTGCCGTTTGCTTTGTCAGAATCGTTCAGGAGTTTGCAGTCGATCTTGGCTTTATAGTTCCCATACAGTTCTATGTATGAGGAATCTATTCCCAGCCCGGCGGCAATTTCAGTTATAGGCGCCTTTACGTTAGCTTGCGCTATTTGTAAATCGCTTTGCATCAGCATGTCCCCTTCGCTATGATATTTACATCATCAACCAGAAATTAGTTTTTTTATATCGGTATTCATGTCGATGCCTTTCGCGCAATAGCATAGCAGATGATCTGGCTTGAATCAACCTGAATTTTTTTTCCTTGTTGTGAAGATAGAGAAGATAGCTATCTTATGCTCGCCGCGCCCGTTACGTGTTTCTATGCGGCGAGCTTGATGCTTATAATAAAATAATATAAGGCTTAACTACTATACGTATGCTGTCCATTAAAATTGATTCTTGTGCCAATGGCCAAATTGTGATAATGTGTGGGCAACAAATATGTTATTCTAGATGAGTTTGCTCAAGACGAGCTTATTCAGAATGAGCTTAGGGGCCCTCATGTTCAAGATAATTGGAGTGTTATCCAACCCTGATAAAGATCCGGGCCTGGAGTTTGCCCAGCGCCTCATCAGGCTACTGAATGCAAAAGGATGCGAAACGGCGGTGGGGGATAACGTGTTTGATCGCGCCGATGCCGTCATTGCGCTTGGGGGCGACGGCACTATGCTAAAAGCCTCGCGTCAGGCGGCCGTGCGGGGTATACCCGTTTTGGGGATAAACCTGGGTACCCTTGGGTACCTTACCGACGTCGAAAGGGACGAGGCTGAGCAAGCACTTAACAGCCTCCTTGCCGGTCGCTTTCGCGTAGAGTCGCGCATGATGTTGTCCACTGATAGTATAGACACACCCGCCCTTAATGATGTGTGTGTAATGCGCTGCGGCGCGAAATTGCTGTCCGCTTCACTGTACATCAACGGAGAGCCTGTAGATACTGTGAGGGCCGATGGCATTGTTGTCGCAACGCCAACGGGTTCTACCGCCTACAGCCTTTCGGCGGGCGGGCCTATACTTAAGCCAGACTGTGAAATGATAGTCGTAACAGCGATATGCCCGCATATGCTTACCATGAGGCCGCTGGTAGTATCCGCCTCAGACGTTGTGAGCGTTCGCATGCACAATGACGCAGAGATAAACATGGACGGCGAAAATGTCACACTGGTTCCCAAGGGCGGGGTTATAGCCATAAGGCGTTCATCTTATACCGCGCGTGTTATAAAGACAAAAGAGCTGGGGTTTTATGAGATTTTGCGCCGCAAGTTAATGATGTGTAAATGAGGATATGTAAAGATGAAAGAAAAGCAACGGCATTTGAAAATATTGGAACTCGTTAAAAATAATTATATAGAAACCCAGGAGGAGTTGACCGCGCTTTTGCATAACGCGGGTTTTTATGTGACACAAGCAACCGTGTCGCGCGATATTCGCGAGCTTAAGCTGAGCAAAATGCCCGGCGTAAACGGAAGATTGCGCTATTCCACTCAAATACCGGAAGACGAACACGTAAAAGAGCGTTTGCTTAATGTGTTTCGCCAAAGCGTAGTGAAGATAGACTTTGCGGGCAACATGGTTGTTATCAAAACGCTGGAAGGGCTTGCCATGGCTGTGGGCGCGTCGGTTGACGCTATGGGCCTTGATGAGGTGGTCGGGTCTATCGCCGGTGATGATGTGATCATTTGCGTGGTCAAAAGCGAAGAGATTGCAATGCAGCTTATGAACAAGCTTAACGGCGTTATGGCTATTTAGGATTATCAACCACTGATGTCAAAGCGAGGAATTTGATGATAGAGTCTCTTAATGTGAAAAACGTTGCGCTTGTTGAAGAAGTGCAGCTGTATTTTTCGGAAGGTTTAAACATAATTTCGGGGGAAACGGGTGCGGGTAAATCCATTTTACTGGACGCGTTAACATTTGTGCTGGGTTCTAGACCCGATAGGGAATTTATTCGCCACGGCGCTTCACAGGCGATTGTGGAAGCCCTTATCACCGTCACGGACCCGCGCAATGTAAGCGCGCTTAAAGAATTTGGCGTTGAGTTGGACGAAAACAGCCAGTTTTTGATAAGCCGCGCGATTAACAAGCAAGGGCGCGGCAGCTGCAAAATAAACGGTAAATCGGTCACAGTGGGAATGTTGAAAGAGGTCTCGCGATTGCTGGCGGACATTCACGGGCAGCACGAGCACCAGTCGCTGCTTAGCGTTGCGAACCACATCAGACTGCTGGATCAGTTTTGTGAGATAGACGAGGATAAAACATGGCTGGCGGATACACTGGACCGATACAAGGAAATTATACGCGAGATAAAATACGTGACAGGCAATGAAAAAGATCGCGCGGCACGATTGGAAATTCTTAACTATCAAGCCAACGAGATAAAAGCGGCGCGGCTTAAGCCCGACGAAGAGGAAGAGCTTACCCTTCGCCGCAAAACACTTAACGCAGCGGATAAAATATATAAAAACGCCCAGTTGGCACTGGCCATACTTAAAGAGAGTAATATATCCGGCGCTGCGGAATTGCTAAAAGACCTCAGTTCGTTTAGCGCAACCTGTGAAGAACTCGCTATACGGCTGGAAGAGACCGCCGAACTTGTCAATGAGGTGACGCACGACCTTTTAACATTTGCCGATGGCCTTGATAATGAGACGCAGACTATTGAAGACGTAGAGCTACGGTTGGATGTGATCTATCGCCTCAAAAAAAAGTATGGCCTTACACTGGCGGATGTGCTCGCTCATTATGAGAACGTTACCAGAGAATTAGCAGAGATAAGCCGGGCGGATGAAAAATTGGCCCGATTAAACGCGGAGAAGAAGAAACGCGCCAGTCAAATGCTTGGTCTAAGCAACAGAATATCGGAGGTGCGCAAAACCCAGGGGCAAATGTTAAGCGCGGAGATAATTGAGGCATTGAAGTTTTTGGGAATGGAAAACGCGAGTTTTGAGGTAAATATATCCCGCCTTAACGGGTTTACATCCGGCGGTTTTGACCATGTAGAGTTTATGATATCTCCCAACGCGGGCGAGCCGCTAAAGCCACTGGCGACCACTGCCAGCGGCGGCGAGATGTCGCGCGTTATGCTTGCGCTAAAGAGTGTGATAGCCGAGGCGGATCCCATCGAGTCGTTTATTTTTGATGAGATAGACGCGGGCGTAAGCGGGCGCACGGCGCAGCAAGTGGCCGAAAAGCTTCGCGCCCTTGCCGAAAACCACCAGATAATATGCATAACTCATTTGCCGCAAATCGCCGCCATGGCGGACAGCCACTTCTTGATCGAGAAATTGACAGACGGCAAAAAGACCGTCACGATGGTAAA
This sequence comes from Clostridiales bacterium, assembly GCA_031263155.1. Classification (GTDB taxonomy): domain Bacteria; phylum Bacillota; class Clostridia; order Lachnospirales; family WQUN01; genus JAISGK01. The sequence goes on along the minus strand of JAISGK010000050.1, from coordinate 29,246 downwards.
CAAGTTAAAGGGTGACGCTCTGATTGCGGAACTGGCGAGGCTAATCGGCGGCGCAAAGATAACGGACGCCACTTTGACCGCTGCGGCGGAGCTTAAAAGCCTGGCGAGGTGACAAGGTGACATTATGTAGTGGGGCGCGCAATGCGCGCCCGGTTCGAAGAACGCTCACCCGGTACCGAATGAGGCGTATCTCCCTCGCAATAGTCGTACAAACGAACACGGAGTTTTGCAACGCTTGCTTACAAAGGGCATGGTCAATTGGCCTGGCTCAATTTATGCTTGATGCTTTACGGCACATCTCGTACACTTCTCTATCCCCATCCCACGCAATAACTTTTGTGAGTGTAAACCCCGCTTTTATGTAGCAACGTATAGCGCGCTCGTTATAGGCAAACACGCGTAGCCTAAGCTGCTTGTATCCCCATTCTGTAAATGCTTTCCACGCAAGCATCATAAGCGCCAAAGTGCCATAGCCGCGTGAGCGGTACGCGGGCGCCATTAAAAAGCGGCAAACCATACACGATTTGCTTGGCATGCTGTGGCTGGAAAGCTCTACTGTACCTACCATTTTTGTGCGGTTATCGGCAATTGCGCCCGCCATGGCATTGCCGTAAAGTACGATTTTGTATATCTTGCTTTTTTTATCCCGCATCTTATTAACGACTTGCTCCCGGGTAATGGGATAGGAATATCCTCTACCCGACCACTGTTCCAAAAAAGACGTGGTCGTACCGTCGTTCCATTGCAGTATATTGTCAATGTCATTAGATTTTAAGGGCAATATATCAATATTCAAGCCCACGCTCCCACTTGTGCTTTTCTTGATATCATATTATAATAAAGGCAGAAACGCAACACAAGGACGTGTTGAGTGAAAATGATATACCAAAAAATAGATGCTCACGTTAAAGACTTTTACCCCTTCCACATGCCTGGCCACAAGAGGCGTTTTTTTTCAACCGACATCATCAATCATGACATAACTGAAATGGCCGGCCTTGACGATCTCTTCTCCGCCAACGGCGATATTGCCCGTTTGCAAAACAGGATAGCGCGGATGTACGGGGCCAGACACGCCAGAATATTGGTCAATGGATCCACCGCCGGAATACTCGCAAGCATTAACTCATGCTGCGGCGAAGGCGATGAGATCATAATGTCTCGCGGCAGCCACATAAGCGCGTTTAACGCGCTGGCGCTAAGCGGCGCTAAACCGGTGTACATATACCCTACCTTGTCCGCGCTCGGGTATCTTGAGCAACCTGGCCAGCGTGTTTTGGATACCATTTTACAACATCCCAATTGTAAATGCGTGTATATCACCAGCCCCACATACGAGGGGTTTTGCGCGGATGTATATTCCATAGCGAATATTGCGCATAAAAACGGCAAACTGTTGATTGTGGACGAGGCTCACGGCGCGCACTTCGGCTTTGACAAGATATTTCCGCTTAACGCCATACGCTTGGGGGCCGATATAGTTATCGACGGCTTGCACAAAACGATGCCCGCTCTAGGTCAAACGGCTGTTATTCACGTTGGAAACGATAATGTTGACACAGATCGCCTGGATTTTTTTCTTCGTGCCATACAAACAAGCAGCCCGTCATACATATTTTTAAGTGCTCTGGACTATGCGTTCAGTACGATTTTGGCTGACTCCACATATTTTGAAAGATATGCCGCCTTGTTATCACAAGCGCGCGGCCAAATACAATTGCTCAACAAAATATCTTTACTCGAAACGGATGACCCTTCAAAACTTATGCTGATTCCCCCCGTAAATTACAGCGGAGACGAACTGTATAAATTTTTGTGGGACAGAGGGCTTGCTATAGAAATGAGCCGACCATGTTACGCGCTCGCGATGACGAGCGTATGCGACACGCGCGAAGGGTTTGAGTGGCTGACAGACGCGCTTGCGAAAGCGGATGAATCATTCTCGCTTATGAGACAACACGAGTTGCCATCCGTTTCAAATATGGCTGATTATGAGTTCTCCGAACAAATGATGACGCCTCGAGAAGCCATAGCGTCCAAGAGCGCCTATGTAGATATAAACGATGTTGTGGGCCGCGTGTCAGCTGATCATTTTGTACAATACCCCCCCGGCATACCTTTGGTAGTGCCCGGCGAACGGATAAGCGAAAATTGCGCGCGCACGATGAAGGGCGCGGGTATTTCGCGTTTTCGCGTGGTAACCGATCAATAGGCCAAGGGGGGATTTTGCAAAGTCTTTTTGACGTCTGTGTTAAAGTATTTGTAAAAACGTACCGATAAGCATTTTGGGGGGTTAATATGACTTTCTTTGGTGATATAACAGCACAACAGGTCATCGGCGCGGCTTTGGGCGCGTTAGTAATCACTTGGCTTATTAATAAAATTGCGTCTGTTCTTAAATTTTGGTCGGGCCAAGCTATCGAAATGGGCTTCCCCATAAAAGATATGTCTGCGGTGTTGCAACGCTGCTGCGCCATGTTTCCACACGAGATAGTAATTTTTGGCGAAAAGACATTTCAGCGCGGTATGAAAGTTCGCGTTACTACAGATAAACAGCGTGTGTATGAAGGCCGCATCATAGGCCTAAATAACGAAGACATGTTGTGCCTTTTGTCTAATAATTACATCGTTGCGCATCAGTTAGATCGCATAAAAAATATTATAGCTTGCGCGGAAACCCACGTGGACATAAATGCCTGACAAGTGAGATATATGTGATATATAAGCGGATAAAAGGAGCGTGGATAGAAGGATCCGCGCCCCTTTTGCCAGTATTCTTCAAAATTATTTACTTATAAATATTTGTACCCAATATGTCGTGCCGCCGTCGTTTGCATAGCCTACACCAAGCTGCGTGAAGTCGGGGTTAAGGATATTGTAGCGATGGCCTGACGAATTCATCCACGCGCCCATAACTGCCTTGGCTGTCTTTTGCCCTTTGGCGATATTTTCTCCTGCGGTACGGTAGTCTATGCCAAATGCGCGCAGCATTTCGAATGGAGTGCCATATGTCGGTGAGGTGTGGTTAAAATATTTTTTGGCAGCCATTTCGTCGCTCTTAATGCGAGCTGCGGCCGCCACTTGCGCGTTGTAAGTCACGGGCTTAATTCCCGCTTTAGCGCGCTCGTTATTCACTAATTCAAATATCTCTTTTTCTTCCGTGCTTTCCGTCGTTGTAGGAGCTGGGGTAACGGAGTAGCGACCGGGGCGAATGTTGGATCGAAGCGCGGTGCTACCATCGCCTAGATCTATATTGCTGTCTGCTATGGCAAGCGTATCGTTAATGGCTGAATCAAGGGGCACCATTATTTCGTCGCCGGGATAGATAAGGTCCGCATCGGGCAGTTCGGGGTTGGCGTCTATGATCGCTTCCAGTTTTATCCCATATTTGCGGGAGATGATCCATAACGTATCGTTCATATGCACGTGATAAACATCCATCTCGCCAGGGACAGTCTGCGCCTTAAGCAATGGACGCGTGCGCCCGGTAACAGGATCAAGAACAGGTTTGCCCGGCGTGATAGGTGTGAAGCCGCTGTCTTGATCGTTACTCACACCACCTACAGATGGCAAATTGTTAGATGTGCCAGGAACGTTTGTGCCCCCTGTTACAGTGTCAGGTGAGGCGTAATTGTTGCCGGGTAACGTTGAAGCGCCGGAGTTCGGGACACCAACACCAGTGCCTGGCGCAACACCAATGCCTGGCCCAACACCAGTGCCTGGCCCAACACCAGTACCCGGCGCAACATTAGTGCCTGGCGCAACACCAGTGCCCGGCGCGATACCAGTGCCCGGCCCAACACCAATTCCTGGCGCAACACCAGTGCCTGGCGCAACACCAGTACCCGTCCCAGCACCAGTGCCTGGCGCTCCATATGAGCCGGGAGCCCCCTGACCCGGATAGACGCCCGATGCGTTAGTACCCGGTTGAATGTACGTCGAACCCCCGGGTGACATCTGCGTGGCAAGCACGGCGGATGTTTGAGCTGAGATTAATAATACCGCCACCACACCACAAAATGCCTTTTTCCTTTTCATATTAAGACTCCTTTACGAGTTTTTAGTCGGTAAACAGACCATAATACAAGTCTATCACCCCATAGCCCTAGTATTTGACGTTTTATAAAAAATTATAGCCATAGTTTTTTACTGTGAATTCAATATACACTGGCGATCGGGCTTGAAGAATCATAAAGAATTTGATACTATGTAGGTAGGGGAAATAACAAGGGCACGCTACCAGCACAAATGTTTGCTCTTGAGTTTAACATGGATACATCTGTACACACTTTATTCTAAAATACCATCTATGTTTGGAGGAGATTGTTATGGTGCAATTTATTGCGGGCGGCAGAGGAGAGGGTAAATCTAAACGGCTTATAGCGATGGCAAATGACAGCGTGCGTACGTCCGATGGGCATGTGGTTTACATTGATGACGACAGCACACACACTCGCGAGCTGAGTCATTCTATACGCTTTGTGGAAACATCCAACTTCCCGCTTAGCAATTATCGCGAATTTATTGGGTTTGTTTGCGGCATCCTTTCTCAAGACTATGATATAACATGTATTTATGTAGACGGATTAACTAACATTGTAAAACGCCTTCCAGACGAAGATCTGCTTAAGCTCGTTAAAAAACTGGAATCTCTTGTAGGCGATCATCTGGATTTCATCATAAGCATGAATTGCAAAGCGGAAAACTTGCCCGACGAGGTTAAAAAGCTGCTTGCGTCCTGACCCTGTCAAACATAACTTTTTCGTGGTTTCATAATTCACCGCCTCGCACAATGTTCTACCGCCCCCATCGTTAGAGTATAATGCACTAACATGTGATCGGGGGCTTTGGCGTGAGTCAAAAACGAAGCAGACGCATAAAGGATAGATACTTTCGCGCGTTAAGATTTCGCAAGCTGCAAGCGGCAAGCGTTCTTATCTGCGCGGGCCTTATTGTTGCCCTCGCGTTAGTAACGCTGTTAAACGGCTTGCGGGGCAAAAATACCAACGCAAAACTGGAAGACATCGCCGCGTTTCGTATCTCCAGCGAATCGATTGCCGAATTTGAAGCCCTGTCAATAAAGTATAGGTTGGATTTTTATGAACTTTTAGCTGTATACTGCCATGACAATTTGTTCTTTCCAGACAAATCCATCTCTGCGCCGACGAATATTGAGCGCGACTATGTACTCAACTACAAAGCCGTGGTATCGCGTGTGTATAACAACGACACCAAACACTACGAGCAAATGTTTCGCAACATTCTGGGCGACTTGAGGGCGTTTCCCATCGCCGAAGGGTATGATGGCGAATATACCTTTTTGGACAGTTGGGGCGCGTCACGTGATTATAAAAAAGGCCGTATACATCAAGGCACGGATATCCTGGACACAGAGAATACGCGTGGCCGGCTTCCGGTAGTAAGTATGACAGATGGGAAAATAGAAAATATCGGTTGGTTAGAGCTTGGCGGTTTTAGAATTGGTGTGCGCGCGAAAAGTGGAGCGTATTATTATTATGCCCACCTGGATTCGTTCGCGCAGGGTCTGAAGGAAGGGTCGATCATTCGAGCGGGCGACCTGTTGGGCCGCATGGGTGATACGGGCTATGGTGAAGAAGGGCAAAGAGGAAAATTTGCCGTGCATCTGCATGTTGGCATTAACCCTTCCGTCGAGTTTGCCGAAAATTTTTGGATAAACCCTTACCCATTCTTGCGCGTGTTGGAATCGTCGCGCGGCTCCAAAACATTAGCGACCGCAGATAAGTCAATGGAGAGGTGAGGCCGTTGATTATTCAATGGGATGAATTTTTAGTGCCATATGAGCAAGCTGTAGATGAGTTGATAGCAAAGTTTAAAGCTTATAAAAAAGAGTTTAATCGCAAAAACCTTCACTGCCCCATAGAGTATGTGGAAGGCCGCGTAAAAAGTGTAAGTTCTATAGTAGAAAAGGCATTGCGCAAGGGCATTGAATACGAACATATACCGCAAAAGCTGGAAGATATAGCCGGAATACGAATAATATGCCGATTTGTAGAAGACATTAACAGAGTGGTCGAATTGGTTCGGATGCGTGATGGCACAGACTTGGACATCATGGAAGAAATGGATTATATATCCAAGGGCAAACCCAGCGGTTATCGCAGCTATCATATTAACATCAGCTACCCCGTTGTGACTGTTGACGGCCTGAAACGCGTGGCGGCGGAAATTCAGATACGCACCATGGCTATGAATTTTTGGGCTACGATAGAACATTCGCTTAAATATAAATACAACCGAAACATCCCCGCAGATTTGCAGAACCGCTTGTGCTCCGCCGCTGAGGCCGCTTACGCGTTAGATTGTGAAATTAGCGCGATACGCGAAGACCTGGACGCTTCTATGCTGGGATGAACCACACCACGACGAACAAGCGGTGGCTTCCATGGCTGCATCTTGCGAATTACCGCAGGGAATGGAGTTCTCCCTTGGTGAAAACCTAAACTGCTTTTGAAGCTAATGACTTCTACTTAGGTAGATTTCATTGGCTTTTTTGTGTCTGTGAAGCAGGAGGTATTGTTATGCTAGGGTGCCTATACATTCTCGGGTAACGTAGTCCCTATGGGACTGAGGGTAGTCAACGAGGGTTTGTATGGAAGCTACCGCTTCCTTGCAAGCCCCTGGCTTTAGCTATGGGGTCGTTGACTCGTTATCTTGGCCTTCGTCTTCGTCCTCCACCGTTGAGGGAAATAATCGGGGCATTAGCAATTTCAGATGAAGCGCGGCATTGTAGAGTTCTCTTTTGGATATTTTACCGCGATATTCTTCTTGCAGGCTTACGATGGAGCGCTTTATCGTATCCCCTGTTCTTACGGCTTTGTCGATGAGCAGAGCCTCCAGCGAAATCCTCTTATCGGGTTCGGGTTCTTTTTGCCGATCTGTAACGTGTATGACTATTGTGTATTCGCCTTTGTCGAAATTGGGGTTTGCCTCTAATTCTTCATATACAATTGATGGTGAGCCGCGATATACGCGCTCGTACATTTTCGTCATGTCGTTGCACACACACAACTCACAGCTTGGCAGCTGGGCCGCGAGTAGCCGAAGCGCATTGAATATGCGCTTCGGAGATTCGAAAAAGATAAAAGTATTCATGTCGCTGTCTATCATTCGCTGAATGGTTTTTCGAGCGTCCTTATCCTCACGTGGCCAAAATCCATAAAACGCGAACGTTGTGAAGTTAAAGCCAGACACGGACAGTGCGGTTATCGTCGCCGACGCTCCGCTGATGCCGACTACATCTATCCCGCCAGATACGGCCGCGCCTACGATAAAGGAGCCAGGGTCAGAAATGCATGGCGTACCGGCATCGGATACAACAGCGACGTTTTTGCCATCTAACAACTGCTCTATAAGAAAATTGACTTGCCGCTTCTCATTAAACTTGTGGTTAGAAACCAACTTGTTGCGAATGCCCAGCATTCTGAGCAGCTTTTGTGTAGTGCGGGTGTCCTCCGCCGCTATTATATCCGCCTCATCAAGTATGCGTCGGGCGCGAAAGGTTATATCTTCGCTGTTGCCAATTGGAGTTGCGACCACATATAAAGTACCATGCATACGTTTGCCCTCACCTTTAATTTTCGCAAAAATATTATACAGGCGCACAATTTACCAAGGGTTCTTTTGCCCTACAGCTTTAGACGCCATACACTTGCCTCCCATTCTGGTTAAAAAATTATATCATCAAAAACAGACTGAAACAACCGAGACAAATATAGCTTGGAAGAGACACGGTAACTCAGCTTATCAGTATGATAATTATCAACATGATAAAGGAATCATAATGGCAATAACTCCTATTGGGGAATAATTCAATCCACATGGCGCCTGCGGTTAAGAGAGAGCGATTCTCTTTCTCACGCGGGTATTTTTATGCCAAAAATCATTCTAAATTGTAGGAGGAGCATTTACAATGTCAACAAAATCAACAATTCGTGGTTACGCAAGGGTCAGCAGCGCAGAGCAAAATGAGATAAGACAACTTGTTGCGCTACGTGAGGCAAAAGTGGCGGAGGCAAACATCTTCGTAGATAAACAATCAGGAAAAGACTTCGACCGTCCGCAGTATCAAGCCTTGCTTGAATGTCTGCAACCCGGCGACTTGCTTATAATATTGTCTATTGACCGCCTCGGCAGAAACTACGAAGAAATACAGAACCAATGGCGAATCCTAACGAAAGAGCACGGTGTGGACATCGTTGTTCTTGATATGCCGTTACTTGACACCCGACATAATAAAGACCTGCTTGGTACGTTTATAGCCGACCTCATTCTTCAGGTGCTGTCATTTTGCGCGGCGAGCGAAAGCGAGAGTATCCGCATTCGCCAAGCGCAGGGAATCGCGGCGGCTAAGGCGCGCGGCGTTCGGTTTGGCCGACCTTTCAAAAAGCCGCCTGAAAATTTTGGCACGCTTATTTATAGTTATGAGAGCGGAAGATTACCCCTCGTCGATATCCTCGCGCAAACAGAGTTGACAGAACCCACATTCTATAGGAGGCTGCGAGAGTTTCGCGCCAAGAAATAGAGGAAAATGTACCAAGAGTTTTTTACATCCAAGGGGTTGTATTTTTCTCTTGTATGATTTATAATAAGCGCGTTAACAGGCGGTTAACGCGTTAACGGGCGGTTAACTCAGTTGATAGAGTGCCATCTTGACGTGGTGGAAGTCGTGGGTTTGAGTCCCTCACCGCCCATAATAAAACAGACGCGTTCGGGAAGAGCGTCTGTTTTATTTTGAGCTATAAACGAGAACCCGTGCTGTCGGCCACCCGTCTTTCTATGGCTGTTTTTTCTATGACCGTTATTTCTGGCAGGGCATAAAAGCCAACAGTGGTGTCGTCGCCCGCCTTTTTGCGTACTGCCGCCTTTACCACTTGGCGCAGTACATTAAGCGCAAGTATCTCTCCCTCTCCGTCGGGCGTTCTTATTATATCGCCCACGCTCGGCATGTCGCGGTTAAGATATTCATACACATCTTCCTCATACTTTAGGCAACACATAAGCCGCCCGCACACGCCGCTTATCTTCGTAGGGTTTAGCGACAGACTCTGCTCCTTCGCCATACGAATGGATACAGGTTGAAAATCGCCCAAAAAGGTCGCGCAACACAAAGTTCTACCGCAAATACCTATGCCATTCATTATCTTGGCTTCGTCGCGCACCCCTATCTGCCGCAGCTCTATGCGGATGCGGAACACCCCCGCCAGCTCTTTCACCAGTTCTCTAAAGTCTACCCTTCCGTCTGAAGTAAAGTAAAAGATGATTTTACTTTGATCAAACGTAAGTTCCACGTCTACAAGCTTCATGTCCAAGCCTTGATTCTTGATCTTTTCTGCGCATACCTCGATCGATTCCCGCTCTCGCTCTTTGTTTTGGGCCAGCCGCTCCATGTCTTCTTCTGTCGCGACGCGTATTACTTGTTTTAGCGGCAACACAACGTTCTCTTCCGCCTCGGGTCGGCGAGCGATGTCAACCGTGCCGTACTCTATCCCCCGGGCCGTTTCTACTATCACACCTTGTCCGCGTTCTAACTGCAAGTCACCTGGTTCAAAATAATATATCTTTCCGACTTTTTTAAAGCGGACGCCTACTATGTCTACCATTGTAACCGATACCAAGTATTCTTTCACCAAAACCTTTCTATGCTGATTGCGAGTTTTTGGTATCGTCCTCCTTTCTAACTATATCCTCTCATCTTAAGCAGCATCATCTCCAGAGAAAGCTGAAAATTACCGTTTTGCATCAAATGACGCTTGGCTTGCCAAACCGCGTCGAACTTGGCGCATAACACCTCTAGCGCTGTGGCTTGCGCTTCCGCATATATCTCCGACGCCTTGTCCTTTTGTATTAGCAGGTAGTTATTGTCAGTTTGCTTAACTATTATAACATCGCGATACCATAAAAGAAAGAGATCCAACAACCCTTGTATATTGTCCTTAAAGGCGTCCAGCGTAGCAAACCTGGCAAACGCTTCGGGCAAGTCGCTTCGGCGCAACGATTGAGCCATGCCAATCACAGTCTCGCGCATTTCCAGAAACGTTTCGGACTGCGAGAGCTTGAGCGCGCCGCCAATATTACCCTGCGAAAAAATTGAGTAAAAGTCAGCGCGTTCATCTTCCATTCCATGATCGACGAGATATTCTTTAACCAGCGGAACAGGTAGCGGTTTAAATCGAAACACTACGCATCGCGATATCAGCGTTGGCAAAAAAGCATTGATATTTTCGGACAGGAGGATAAAAATCGCAAAGCTTGGCGGCTCTTCCAAGGTTTTTAATATTGCGTTTTGCGCCTGAACTGTCATGGTGTCGGCACGATGAATTATAAAAATTTTATACCTATAACGATAGGGCTTACTTTGGGTTTGGCGGTTTATTTGCTCGCGCACATCATCTATGCCGATGGATTTTTTTTCCGCGCGTACATGTATCACATCGGGATGATTGTTGTTTTGAAACGCTCTGCATGAGACGCAATGACCGCACGCGTCCAATGTATCAGCGTTAATCATGGTGGGATCGATATTGGGCGTGTTCGCGTCATAGGATATGTCCGTGCCGGACATATCCTCCCTGCCGGGATTTATCATTCGCCGCTCGCATTGCAGAGTCTGTGCCAGGGCGTTTGCCATGGTCGTTTTACCAATACCCTCTTCGCCGTCGAATATGAGCGCGTGCGACAGGCGATTATTCGCGATGGACTGGCGCAGACTGCGCGCTATTCTGTCGTGTCCGTAAATATTTTTGAAAAATGCCATAGCATACCCCAATTATACACAGGGGCGAATAATGTGGATCTCGCGATCCTTATCCGCCTCCTCTAAAAACCTCATCGCTTTTTACGTTTTGACACCAATGTTTCACGCAATCAGATCAAGCAGCAACCCTCGTATCTCATCTACCGTATCCAACACCGATATGCGATCCTTTTCAGCGCTTAGCAGATTTTTCGCAAGGGCGTCTAGATCCTCGTTCACCAATTTTACAATGCCGTAGACCCTATGGCGCCCCCGTTTATCCAAAAAATTCTCGCGGCTAAATTCGTGCGAGTGTGTCACCACTTCGTTCATAAAATTGCTCACGAGCCGCCGATACTGACGCATGTCGCGAATGTCCATACGCTCCGCCAAGCGGTTGCCTTCTTCCGCAATGTTGCCAAGCAAAGTGTTAAGCCTATCCGCAAGCCCTTCATCACTAAGTCTGTTTAATGTAAAATCGAAATTTTGCTCCGCCGCCGGCTCGTGGCGTTTAATAACAAATGGCTCCGCTATGGGAGCCGCCGAAGATACTCTAACTGACATCGCACGCCTCTAAGATTGCAAGTATTAACGCGTTAACGCATTTCATAATTCTCGCGCCTTCTCATAGACATCTCTAACACTACAGCCTGTTATACCTTTTTAAAGTCTTCCACGTTAAGCACAAAAATAGTCGCGCCGCCGACGGTGACTTCTACGGGGTAGGGCACATAGCTTTCGGTGCTGTTAATGTGCATGGAGTTAACGCTGGTTATTTGTTTGCGACTTTTGCACTTCTTTTCAATAATCTCTACAAGCTCGGGGATACGTTCTTCCGAAACACCGCATATCAAAGTCGTGTTGCCCGCGCGCAAAAAGCCGCCGGTACTCGCCAACTTAGTAACCGAGTAGCCTTTTTCATTCAAAATATCCATAATGTGAAACGCGTCCTCATCATGAATAATAGCCATTACCAGTTTCATCACAACAAGACCTCCTAAGATACTTTCGCTTATGTTCATCATAACATAGCGCAAGCCATACCGCAAGCTGGAGTTTTGCGCTCGCGTTGACAATTCACGTTTCGCCGGATATCATGTTAATATATTTTTGACGGGGAGCAGATCTGTATGAATTATGGTTTTATAGGTTGCGGCAATATGGCGGGCGCGATTTTACAAGGATGCCTCAAGGCAAATATAATAACGCCGCAAGATGTACGGGTGTGCGATAACAGTGAGGCTCGACTTGATTACGTGACAAAAACCTACGGCGTGGGCGCTTGCGCAAGCATTGCGGATATAGTGGATTTTGCTCAAGTGATACTAATCGGCGTAAAGCCAAAGGACGTTAAAGATGTATGCGCCGCGATTCAACAGGCGGCTCGTGTTGATAAAGGCAAGGGTGAGCATGTAGTGGTCTCCATGGCGGCGGACGTGCCGATCGATCGCCTAGAGGAATATCTGGACGCCAACACCCCGATTATGCGTGTGATGAGCAATCTCAACGCGGCGATCGGACGCGCGGTCACGGCATACGCCATCAACGCCGCTTTAGCGAAATTATATCCCGCTGGTGAATTATTGCGCCGATTCGATTTTTTGGAAGCGATAGGTCAGGCGCATGAACTTGATGAGAGTGAGTTTAACATTTTTACTGCGCTGGCGGGTTGCGCCCCGGCATACACATATATGTACATTGACGCGCTGGCGCGAGCGGCGGTTTTACATGGCATGAAGAAAGAAACCGCACTTAAAATAGCCGCTGCGAGTGTAGAAGGCAGCGCGGAGCAATTGCTCGCGACCTCCCAAGGCGACGCGCCCGCTCATCCATGGGAGATGATAGACCGCGTGTGCAGTCCCGGAGGCATGACCATAAAGGGTGTGCAATCGCTCCAGAAAAACAGGTTTGAATATGCCGTGGCAGAGGCGGTAAACGCGTGCTTAAAATAGTGTTGCCATACCTATACAATGCTAAACGGTTGTGATATAATGCGATCGAAACAAATCAATAATAAGCAAACGAACAGGAGGAATTGCCATGTCCGAAATGGACGCCCTTAATCCCAACAACGCCGGCAAAAACGAAGACGATATTATCGATACCTCAAAAAAGTTGCGCGTAGGTATTATTGGAACAGGCTGGATTGCCGGGTCGCACATAATAGAGTACAAAAAAATGCCCGATGTGGAGATTATAGCGGGCGCAGACCTTATACCCGGCAAGGCGGAAGCGTTCTTTAAAGCGAACGGCATTGAGGGCGCGCGTTGCTACCCCAGCCACAAAGAATTGCTTGACAATGAAGACTTGGACGCGGTCAGCGTTTGTACATACAACGCCCAGCATGCCCCCTGTGCCATCTACGCGCTGGAAAAAGGCGTTAATGTGCTACTTGAAAAGCCCATGTGCGTTACCATAGAAGAAGCTGCGGAGATTGTGAAAGCCGAAAAGGCAAGCGGCAAGGTGCTCAGCATAGGCTTCCAGCCGCGCTTTGACGCCAACATGAAACTTATTAAGCAAATCTGCGAAAGCGGAACCTTGGGTAAGATATATTACATTCAAACCGGCGGCGGCAGACGCAGAGGTATTCCCACCCCGTTTGGCACTACTTTTATCGAAAAAGAGACGGGCGGCATCGGCGCGTTGGGCGATATTGGCTGCTATTCTCTCGACATGGTGCTTAACGCCATCGGCTATCCCAAGCCGCTTACCGTCAGCGGATACAAGTCTAGCTTTTTTGGCAATTCCCCCAAGTATTTTACCAGCGAGGGCAAGCCGGCGCATTACGCAAAGCTCTTTGGAGTTGACGACTTCGCGGCGGCCTTTGTGCGCCTTGAGGGCGACATTATCCTAGACTTTAGGATTGCGTGGGCTATGAATTTGGACACACCTGGAGACACGATCATCATGGGTACAAACGGCAGCTTGCGTATTCCATCCACCGAGTGCTGGAACGGCTCTGTCGGCGGCCCAATGAAATTGTACACTGATATTGAGGGTCTTGGTGTAGAAACAGAGATTCCCATTATTGATGAAACATGGCAAAAGGGATTGTTTTACCAAAAGATCAGAAGTTTCCTTGACGCCGTGAAAAATGGCGGCAGCGCTCCCGTGCCATCCAGTCAGATTATATATAACCAGGCCATCATAGACGGTATAGCCAAATCCGCGTTGGCGGGTAAAGAGATTGATGTTGAGATTCCCTGTTTAGAATAAACATAGTTTAGGATAAAAATCTCGAATAGATATATAAGTAGATATATAGCAAAAAGGCCACAACCGCAGCTATTGCTGGGGGCGTGGTCTTTTTTGTTTCCGCCATGACGATCCGATCTATTCGGATTCTATTTGTATTCTATTCTTAACGTGCGTTTTCCAAATTTGATATGGGTGCGCAGTGGTCAGCGGGGTATGCCTTCGTAGGGGGAGCGCACTGCGCTCCCCCTACGAAACCAAAATCCTTTTGTTAAAACGCACGTTTAGAGTATTCTATTCAGATATATGCATTTTTGACACTTTTCGCTTGCGCTTATCTTCCGAAAACATATCCACAATATTTTGGCTTACCTTTATGCGGCAACTGTCGCAATAATGCCCCGCCGTAATGGGGCAGTTGCATATTTCACAGCGAACCTCGCCTTGCATACCCTTGGATATCTCCAGTCTGCCGTCTCGGATATAGCGCAGTATCTTTTTCGCGCTCACGTTTGTAGCCTCAGATAGTTCAGACACAGTACATTCAGCATGGTCATTCATGTAGTTTCGCAAATTTTGAAAGGTCAATTCCTCCTCGCGCTCACACGCGGGACAAATCGAACTGCTAATTCTAGTAAAAATCCTTCCGCAGCGTGGGCAGTTCACAACATCCATAGTCTTTCACCTCGCGGATAATATATAGCCATCCATCAGCTCCATACCCTATATCGTCCGTCTGTATTAAAAACTTTATACCGCCGCTTTTTGTCCGGCAGTATTTTTAAGGAAAGACACGAACGCGTTATTCTTAAGCAGCACCCTAAACAACGGGAATCCCAGGCACGTAACTACCGCGAATTCTCCAATGGCCACTGTTACGAGGTTGTACCACAACGGCGAACCGAACACGTATGTAAGCTCTACACTAACAAGCGTGTTGGCGATAACCGGACACAACGAAGCCACAAAAAGATTTTTCGTTTTAGATATGCCAAACACGGCGATAGCGGTGGCGAGTGTGCCGACCACCCAATCTATCGGTCCCAGCGTAGACGCGATAACATTAGACAAAAAACACCCCGCCACAACCCCTATACCGTACAGGGGATCTATAAACGCCAACAAGTTTAATATCTCTGCCAAGCGAAACTGGATGCTTTCAAAGCTCATCCAGGCCAGGCCAACCGTCATCACTGTGTACATAGCAGCTATAAAACCTATTATTGCTATGCGCCGCGTCGTTAATCTACCTATCATTATCCCCCTCCTGCGTCTATTGTATTTATGATAAAAGCCCTACCTTGCGCTTTACTTTGCCTAAAATCCTTTTTGCCAAAGCGTATGTCCTTTCGGTATGCCGCGCCATAAGATCGTCAATGTAGGCTTTGTCTTTACCCAGTTCTTCAAACTTTTGCCTTATAGGGCGCGCGCGCTCAACTACAGCCTCTCCAACCGCCAACTTAAAATAGCCATAGCCCTTGCCATCGAACATTGCCTCGGTCGCGTCAATAGACTCGCCTGTCACCGCGCAATAGATGGAGAGAAGATTGGATATGCCCGGCTTATCATTGGGAGAATATTTTATTTCGCTGCCGCTGTCTGTCACAGCGCGTTTAAATTTGTTGATAATAACGTCTGGCGTGTCCAATAGGTACACGATGTTATTCTCGTTGGCCGAATCGGATTTGCTCATCTTTTTTTCCGGTTCTTGCAGCCCCATAACACGACTCCCAGCCTCTCCAAAATATGGCTCGGGCACAACAAACACCTCGCCGTATAAATTGTTAAACCTTTCGGCAATGTCACGGCATATTTCCAGGTGCTGGCGTTGATCATCTCCTATGGGCACTATGTTTGCCCCGTAAAGCAAGATATCCGCCGCCATAAGCACAGGGTAGGTGAACAAGCCCGCGTTAATGTTGTCCGTGTTCTTTTGCGACTTTTCTTTAAACTGCGTCATGCGGTTAAGCTCTCCCATGTAGGCGTAGCAGTTAAGTATCCAGGCAAGCTCCGCGTGAGCCGGCACAGCGGACTGGCAATACACAAGCGACCGCTCGGGATCTACCCCCATAGCCAGGTATAAAATAAACACCTCCCGCGACCGTTTGCGTAGCTGCCGCGCGTCCTGCCTCACAGTAAGAGAGTGCAGATCGGCCACGCAATAGATACAGTCGTATTGCTCTTGCAGCTTTACCCAATTCTGCAACGCTCCCAAATAGTTGCCCATATGCGGCAAGCCCGTCGGCTGCATGGCACTATAACTAACCAACCGTGCGGGTTGTTCCATACTCTCGCACCCCTTTTTATTATCAAACTCTAAACGCGCGTCTTCTCGTCAATCACCCGTTATTCGATATTGGTGTGAGTCCTCGGCAATCACCCGGTTACCTCACGGGCGCGCAGCGCGCCCCTACGAAATCATACCCACTGACCGCTGCGAAAACATGCCAAATTCGGAAAACGCACGTTTATAGTATCAAAAACTACTGCATATGATAACTTATCGTTACGCGCTTGGCAATACCAACATCACGTCCAAACGCGAGAATTATTTAAGAATCTTAGCTAATAATAAAGTAAATTGCGCTGCTGCGGAGTGATATAAATGGACAGCATGACCTTAAAACTATGGCTGGAAATAGCGAAAGAGCAAAACGCGACCGATCTGCACATATGCTCGGGCAGTCCGCCATTGCTGCGCGTTAACGGCACACTCGCCGAGATACCCGGCGTGGCGCGTATCTTGCCCGAAACCGTAGCCGAAATATCTGAAGCGATACTTAAGCCCAAACAGCGCGCGCGGTTGGACGACGAACTCGTACTTGATTTCTCCTTTTCTGTGCCCGGTATGGGGCGATATCGCGCCAATATATATTCCCAGCGCAGTACATACGCTCTCGCGATCCGTATGCTGCCATTCGAGATACCTGTGCTACACAACCTCGGTCTGCCCGCGTCTGTATATGAGTTCACAAAAAAGACGAAAGGGCTGTTTCTCATTACCGGCGCGACCGGAAGCGGCAAATCTACCACATTGGCGGCCCTTATCAATGAGATAAACGAACACAACCGATACCACATTATAACCATAGAGGATCCCATAGAATACCTTCACCGCCATAAACAGAGCCTTGTTACCCAGCGAGAGGTAGGGGAAGATACGAGTACCTTTTCCCAAGCGTTACGCAGCGCGCTGCGGCAAGACCCCGATGTCGTTATGGTAGGCGAAATGCGAGACAAGGAGACCATTAGCATAGCAATGACAGCCGCTGAAACTGGCCATCAGGTTTTTTCTACCCTGCACACTATCGGCGCCGCAAAAAGTATTGATCGTATAGTAGACGCGTTTGGCATAGACCAGCACCAGCAAGTGCGATTTCAATTGGCTGCGGTACTGGAAGGCGTCATTTCACAGCAACTTTTGCCCCGCATAGACAAAAAAGGCCTTGTGACCGCCAGCGAGGTAATGATCGTTACGCCCGCAATACGCAATCTCATACGCGAAGGTAAGCATTATCAAATAAACAATGTGTTGCAAACAGGGAAAAGCGCGGGTATGCAAATTTTAGAAGCGGATTTGGCAAGACTTATTAAAGAGAATAAAGTTGATCGGGACGAGGCGTTTTTTCGCGCACAAGACACCCAACTTTTGACGCAGTATATAACTAGGAAGTGACAGAGTGAAGAAATTGGCAAGTAACAAAGAGCTTTCAATTTTTTGTCGCCACATGTCGGTAATGTTTATATCGCAAATAACCGTAATGGATGGCATTTTACTCGTTGCCGAGCAGACAGAAAATAAAAATCTTGCGGCGGCGCTGTCGAACATTCACGAGCAGATGGATCAAGGCCATACTTTCGCTCAGGCGATCGCCCGGCACCCTAACATCTTTGGCAATTATTTTATAAACATGGTGAGCCTGGGCGAATTGAGCGGCACATTGGATACTACGTTCGAACTTCTCTATTCCTATTTTGATAAGGAAGATAAAATCCGCCGAAAACTTAGGTCCGCCACCGCCTATCCAGTGGTTCTTACCGGGCTTATGGCGGTCATTGTGCTACTTCTTATACTAAAAATATTGCCCATGTTTGAGAACACTCTATCATCATTGGGCGGAGAAATGCCGACGGCGACCAACCTCATTTTCAAAGCGGCGGACTTTGTCTCAAAATTCGCCGCCCCCATTTTCTTTGCCGTTGTCATTATAATTATCGCCTGCGTAATATACGCGCGCGCGCAATCGGGCAGAGCCTTTTTTGACAAATTAAAGGTGGTGGTGCCCCTGGTGAGGTATGTAAACGTTCGCGTGATTACTTCGCGTTACGCGCGAAGCCTCGCCGTGTTGCTTAAGAGCGGTGTTCAACTCATTAACGCCTTGGAAGAGATTATCCCGCTTACGGAAAACACATATCTGGAAAACAAATTCAAAAAAGCGCAAGATACGATAAAAGACGATTCTGACTTTGTCGATACACTAAACAACGTGGGGATATTCCCGCCGCTTTTTATTCGCATGGTAAGAGTAGGCCACGCGACAGGGCGCTTGGACGACATGCTGGATAAATCCGCGTCTTTATTCGATGACGAGGTAGATGGGGCGGTAGAGCGCATAACGCTAATGGTAGAACCCGCGCTGATTATTCTATTATCGTTGGTTGTCGGCGTTATACTCTTGTCTGTAATGCTGCCGATGATAAGTATCATGAACGCCATTATATGAGGTCTATGCCATAAACCCATATAGGCGATTTGAGGTGAGCGAATGAGAAGTTTTGATCCCGTGCTTATAGGTCGGCTAGCCGCGCTTACGATTATTAGCGCGGCAATGGGCCTCGCATTATTCTCTGTAATAAAGTCGGGGGAGGATAATAGCGGCAAGCAAGCCGCCCGTATTCAAGAGATGATGAAGAGGGCCGCCGTACAATGTTATTCTCTGGAAGGCGCTTATCCGCCCGATGTGCGGTATTTTACCCACTACGGCGTTAATATAGACGAAAATCGCTATTACTACCGTTACGAGCAAAATATGATGGGCAACTACATGCCCGAAATTTTTGTTATACCGAGGTATTGACATGGATGTGCCCCGTAGCATGACACAAGCTCCTGCCTCGCCGCGAGACGAACGCGGCAGCGGCCTGGTTGAGCTGCTTATGGTTATGACGCTAATGATATTTTTTGGCTACACTATCTATATATTGATATTTACCGGCAGCGCCGCTTTGCAACGCATTGACGCCCAACGAGCCGCGCAGGCCGATGCCCGCATAGCGCTATCATACGTTAATGTGCGCGTGCGGCAATCTGATGGCGCGAGGCAAATAGCGGTTTTACCCAACGGAATAAACGGTAAGCCTTCGCTGCTTCTGCGTTACCGCCAGGTTGATGGCGCATACGACACATGGATATTCTGGTTCGACGGGAAACTAATGGAGGTGCTTGCCGACGCGGACGAAAGCCCTGATTGGCTCGGCGGTGATACCATCGCCACCATTCAGGGATTCACGCCGGCATTAAACGATGGCTCTCTCACAAACGTAATAGAATATAAGTATGGGGAGGAAAGTCGCGAGGTAAGGCAGATCATTTCGTTACGAACATAATGTCCGTTACGGACTTAATGCTTTACCCCGCGATTGCCGATATATGAAACACGAAGGTGGATTTTCACTGTTAGAAGTAATCATTTCTGTCGGCATTTTAGCGATAATAAGCGGCTTTATTCTGCAAATGTTCATTGTCTCCGCCCGCGTTAATGACAAGGCGCGCAACATCGACATAGGTATGACAGAGGCGATAAACGCTGTAGAGGCTGGCAAGAGACTTGCCGGCACGGGTGGTTATGACGATCCCTTTTTTCACAATTGCCTCATAGAAGGCAACAACGCGATCAAATATTACGATAACTCGTGGGCTCAGGTAACGGACGCCGCCCATGCTGCGTTTATACTAAGAGCCAGTATCGTTCAGGAACCATCACAACCCGCGCCGCGAATTGATCGCTTTACGCTCAACAAAGGCTTCGTGACTGTACCGCCGCGCGAATTCATGTATGATATAAGCGTTGCGGTTAGCCAGGTCTTTACCCCTGATCATGACGAACGCCTCTTACACTTTAACGCCAAGAAATTTTTCACGGGTGAAGCCAATGATTAATACAACAACCGAACGAGGGCATTCGCGCTTTCTATATGATGAGCGCGGCGCTACATCTGTACTGATGCTCCTTATGATGATAACGCTCGTGACGCTTGGAACGTATTCAATTTCATCTTCGCAGGTTAATTATGTATTTTGCTCCAAAGCGTTGGAATGGAATCGGCGTTATCTGGAAGCGGACTCAAAAGGGGAACAATTTTTACAAAGACTTAACCAAGCGTTGGCCGAAGCCGAACGTAAAACGATTATCGCCGCAGTCTCCCCCTCTTACGCGGCTTATGACACATCGCCAAAACAAGCGCTAAGCAATCTATACATGACTAACGCGCGGGAAGAGATCGCGAAACTGAGCGACCCATCGGTAACACTGAACGGTAGTACGCTAACGGCGGACGCATGTTCGGATAATTGCCATATAAGTATTGTGGCGGAACTTGCCCCGCTTCGTTTCTCGTTCGACCCAAGCGGCGCGGCAACAACAAATAATGAACCGCGTTATACAGTCCTAAAGTGGGAACAATGGCAGGAAACATCAGCCTCCATATTCCAACAGCCTGTTTGGGACGGCTTAGTAACGGAATGACAATTATAATATTGGGTTTCAAAACCATTCAACAAGGTGATGATAATGAAGAGGTTCTTTGCGCGCTCGTTTATGTTTTTCTGCTTATCAATACTTTTCTGCTTGTCGCCTAATAATGCTTACGGGGTAGAGATAGACATCGCCAACACGCAAAAAGGCGTGGTTAGCATAAAGTACACCGGCGACCTGTCCAAGGCTGTTATGGTTTTGGTTGAATCCAACGGAAGCAAGTACACCTATAGCATAAAGAAAAGCGGAGTAAGCAGCAACGTACCGCTGCAACTCGGCGACGGACAATATAAAATCACCGTGGTGCAGAACGTGATGGACACGAAGTATAAACCCCTTGCCACTCAAATTGTTGACGTTAAAAGCGTGGACACCTTTGCCATGTATTCTACATCTTCGTTGCAGGTTGAGTACGACAGCGGTATGAAAGCGATAAAGGACTATACTGCCCTTACAGCCGGCAAAAACGCCAACGAAGCGGCCAACGCGATCTATGAGGATCTGGTCAAAAATTACAACTATGACTTCGACAAGGTAAAAACCCTGCCCTCCAACTACACACCCGTTATAGATGATGTATACGCAAATAAGATGGGCATATGCTACGATTATGCGGTGATGCTGTGCGGCGCCCTGCGCAGTAAGGGCATACCCACAAAACTAGTGATGGGCTACGCGCCGGAGATAAAGGAGTATCACGCGTGGAACGAGATATATCTTAATGAAAAATGGGTCGTGGTTGACACGACATACGACTCTCAAATGGAAAAAGCAAAGGCGTCATACAGCTTTGCCAAGGATGGATCCAAAAGAAGCGTGCTAAAGGTATACTAACAACATAGGAATGTTGTATAAACATCGTCAACACATCGTCAATACAAATCCATCATTATCCAATCAAGGGCGCAGTCTGCCCTTTTTTTGGTTTTCAATTGCAACCTGAAATCCGCATTAACATAACGAGGATTTCGGCGGATCAAAACCGAGCGCCTTGAATAATATAACATAAGTAGAGATTATAGAATAGATTTACAATAATTATTTTGTAGCCAAATATTAACGCGAAACTCGCCGATGTAATAATTTCGTTCTTCCCGCTGCTTAGAGGTGAAGGCGGATAAAGCGGATAAAGCGGTTTGCGTGTTTCAAGCCCAGCGCTAACGTCGTGGTTTTTCTTGATTATTGGGAAAAAGTCTGATATTTTATAGGAGGATTATATACAGTACGCACGGGAGGTGAGCATGATGTTAATTAGTTTGAAGAACATAAAAAAAGGTTTTGGCGCTTTAACCGTGCTCGCGGACGTGACGTTCATGCTGGATCAGCGCGAGAAGATCGCCCTTATAGGGGTTAACGGCGCGGGTAAGACGACATTGTTTCGCGTTCTTACCGGTGAATACGCGCCCGATGACGGCGTCTTAAGCAAGCTGCCCAATCTTGCCGTGGGGTACTTGCCTCAAGAAGCGGAGCTTAATTCTGATAATTCCATAGAGGACGAGCTTAGAATCGTGCTGGAGCATTTTGATAAAATGGAAGAAGGCTTGCGTGAGCTTGAGCGTAGCATGGCAAACTTATCAGGCGACGAACTGGACGATGCCATGAATCGCTATGACGAGCTTACCTCGGCGTTTGAAAGTCAAAACGGCTATGAGCGCGAAAGCCGGTTGCGCGGTGTGCTTAAAGGCCTGGGATTTGATGAAAGTGAGTGGGCCTTTAATATTCGTCAGCTTTCTGGCGGGCAAAAAACCCGAGTGGCCATGGGCAAACTGCTGCTTGCGCAACCCGGCCTTCTGCTGCTAGACGAGCCGACTAATCATTTGGACATAGAATCCGTCGCTTGGCTGGAAGATTATCTAAAAGGATACCCCGGCGCGGTTATCATCATCACTCATGACCGTTATTTTCTGGATCGCACTGTTACCAAGGTTGTGGAGCTTGAGAACGGTATATCACACCTCTACAATGGTAATTACACCTTTTACGCCAAGCATAAGGCAATTAACCGTGAAACCGCGCTGAAACGCTACTTAGATCAACAAAAAGAAATTAAGCGGCAAGAGGATATTATCGTTCGCCTAAAATCCTTTAACAGAGAAAAGTCTATTCGCGCTGCGGAAAGCAGAGAAAAGCGCCTTGGCATGATGGAAAAGGTAGAAAAGCCGCTTAACCTCCCCAATCACATGCGCTTACTACTGACCCCGCGTCACGAAAGTGGCAATGATGTGCTGGACGTGATAGATTGCGCTAAATATTTCGATGGGGAGCCTCTATTTACAAACGCGAGCCTGTCGCTTAAAAAAGGCGACAAGGCGGCGCTGATAGGCGTCAACGGCGTTGGCAAAACCACTCTGCTTAAGATAATATTGGGAGAAGACAATGGCAATCCATTCGAACGCGCCACAGGGCGTATCATCAAGGGGGCTAATGTACGCGTAGGGTATTACGATCAGGAGTACGTAGACTTGGATTATTCCAAAACGGTGTTTGATGAGATATCCGACACCTACCCCAAGCTCACTAACGGAGAAATACGCAACGTGCTCGCCGCGTTCACGTTTACCGGAGACGAGGTATTTAAGATGATTCGCGTGCTAAGCGGAGGAGAAAAAGGCCGCGTTATACTTGCAAAAATTATGTTGGGCGGGGCCAACTTTCTCATACTGGATGAGCCGACTAACCACCTGGACATGGCAAGCAAGGACATTTTGGAAGAGGCGCTTCGCAATTACGACGGCACTGTACTGTATGTGTCGCACGACAGATACTTTATAAATAACACCGCAACCAAGATTTTTGAACTGACTCCAAACGGTATTAACCAGTATCTGGGTAACTACGATGTCTACATTGAAAAAAAGCGTGAAGCGCAAGAGACAGAGCCTCAAAAAGCTCCCTTGTATTTCCGAAAGCGGAGCGATCAGAATATTCGCAAGCGAAAGAGCGCGATTGCGCGAGCCAAACGTGAGATAGATTACAAAGAGAAACAGATTGCCGAGTTGGACAGTCTGCTGCTAGACGATAGCGTTGGAGCAAACCATGAGCTAGCCGCGAAGTATTATGAGGCGAAGATCGCGACCGAAGAGAGCCTTTTGAGTTTGTATGAAGAATATGAAAATCTAACTGGAGAGGGGTAATCATGGAGAGTTACGCAACACGCGGAACATGCGCAATAACGATAAACTATTCTGTGGAGGATGGCATATTGACACATGTTGATTTCGAGCGCGGATGTTCAGGCAATTTAATTGGCCTATCGCGATTGGCGGAAGGGCTGCCCGCGCGGGAAGTGATCAATCGCCTTAAAGGTATCCGCTGCGGCCTGAAGGGGACATCATGCCCCGATCAGCTTGCAACCGCTCTGGAAAAATATTTGACAGAAAATGAGCGGCCAGCGACGAGGCGGTTGGCGAGTGAGTAAAGAAGGGTTTTAGCCGGAATGGAGAGTCATAATGGAAAGTCGAGGCGCCGCAAAGGCCGTATCGTTAATGATGATAATAATGCTTGCGGGCAAGGCGTTAGGACTGGTTAGAGACAGCATGGCGGGATCGTATTTCGGCACGGCAAGCGTGGAGGGTACGGCGTTTAACTATGCCAGCGTTATACCGCGGCAGTTTATGGATGTGATGTTTGCCTCCGCCATATCCGCCAGCTTTATACCCGTATTCAACGAACAATTGACTAATCGAGGCAAAAAAAAGGCATTCGCGTTGGCGCACAACTTTATTAGCGTTATACTAGCCGCCTCTACCGTGTTTACCGCGTTGTGTATCGTGTTTGCGCCGCAAATTATCACAATTTATGACGGCGGCAAAAATCTCGAGGCCATACCGCTGGCGTCGTCGCTAATCAGGTTGATGTTTGTGATAATCATATTGAGTTGTGTGGCGTTTTCTCTCACGGGCGTTTTGCAGTCGCTGGGAGAATTCAACGCTCCGGCGGCAATGGGATTGGTGAGCAACGCTATTATCCTGGTGTATTTTTTCTTTTTTATGGATAGATTCGGCGTGTTCGGATTATGTGCGGCGTATGTGCTGGGCTGGGCCGCTCAGGTAATGATCCAACTGCCGTTTTTGATAAAGTCCCATTTTGGCTTTAGGTTCAAGATCAATCTGGAAGATGAATCACTGCGGCAAATCGGCGTACTCATGATACCCGTTATGGTATCCACATGGGTGGGGCCTGTTAATGTTTTGGTTAACGGCAAGGCCGCGCTTACAGACGCGCGCGGTATGGAGGCGTTTAACGCCATTACTTATGCCAACACCCTGTACACCGTAATATCAGGCGTGTTTGTGCTGTCGCTCGCCAATGTGCTGTTTCCTAAACTCTCTGTGCTCGCCGCGCAGAATGACGATAAAGGTTTTGTGGAAACACTGTCCTCTACCGTGAGGGCGCTGTTCTTTTTTTTGATACCCATGAGCGCGGGGCTTATGGCGCTTGCCGTGCCTATCGTACGTGTGGTGTACGAGAGGGGACAGTTCGACGCGCTTTCGACCACGCTAACATCTGACGCTCTGATATATTTTTCTGCCGGCATATGCGGCTTTGGCTTGCAAACGATAATGACGCGCGCTTTTTACGCTATGCGCGATGGAAAAACACCTGTGATTACCTCCACACTCGCTATAGCCGCCAATTTGGTTCTTAGCTATGTGTTGATAAAGCCTTTGGGCGTGGGCGGGCCCGCAGCGGCCTCATCCATATCGATCACAGCCGCCGGCGTGATTATGCTGTGTGTGCTAAACAGGCGATATAAGAACATGCTAAACACGATACTGGCGATAGACTTGGTAAAAATGTTTTTGCTGGGCGGCGCGACGTTTGGGGTCGCGTATAGTTTGCGCGTAGCGATAGAAAGATTAGGGGACTCACTGGCGATTAAACTCTTGTCGCTCGCTGTTCCAATGGTCGCGGGCAGCGCGGGATACTTTGCCCTTGCTTTAATATTTCGGTTGCCTGAGGCAAGAATGGGGCTGGAAGCGGTAAAGCGTATTATTGCGAAATATCGAAGGCAGTAGAGTCAGCCTTACCAAAACTGTGGAATCTGTGTTATATTCCGACTGGTTTGACGGGAAAGTGCGGCAAATCCAGATATTCCATCGAAAGGAAAGATTAAAATGTCGTTGAATATTGTGTACGAAAGCGCTGACAAGCTGGAAGCCTTTATGAGGGATGTTTTTATTGAGATAGGGGTCCCGGCGGAAGACGCGGCGGTTTGCGCCGAGGTATTGATCGAATCTGATAGGCGTGGAATTGATTCCCACGGTATCGGCAGATTCAAGCCGATTTATATTGACCGGATTAAAGATGGCATACAGAACCCCGTCACGCGGTTTGAAGTGGTTCGGCAAAACCCCACCACAGCAGTGATTGACGGGCATGACGGCATGGGGCACGTTATCGGTAAAAAATCCATGCAAATGGCTATTGATAAAGCCGAAAAATACGGCATGGGAATGGTGGTCGTCCGTAATTCGACCCATTATGGAATCGCGGGCTATTACGCGACCATGGCGACCCAGTCGAATATGATCGGCATGACCGGCACCAATGCCAGACCCTCTATCGCGCCTACATTTGGCGTGGAGAATATGCTCGGTACAAATCCGCTGACCATCGGGATCCCTTCGGACGAGGAATTTCCCTTTGTGCTGGACTGCGCCACCGCCGTCTCGCAAAGGGGTAAAATTGAGCATTATGATCGGATATCCAAAACCATGCCCGAGGGCTGGGTCATCGATCGAGAGGGAAAGAGTGAGACTAACCCATCCATCGCGTTAAAAGGTTTGACGGATGAAACAGCGGCCTTAACCCCGCTGGGCGGAATCGGCGATGAGACCGCCGGTTACAAGGGATATGGGTATGCCACCGTAGTGGAAATCATGTCCGCCGCGCTGCAACAGGGGAATTTTATGAAGGCGTTGAGCGGTGTGGACGCCAACGGAAGCAAGATCCCATACGGCCTGGGGCATTTCTTTATCGCGATTGATATCAGCGCATTTGTGGAGCTGGATAAGTTTAAAAAGACTACCGGGAACATCCTGCGCGAATTGCGGGCGTCCCAAAAAATGCCCGGTCATGATAGGATATACACAGCGGGGGAATTGGAGTACATAGCGAAAGTTTCCAGAAACGCGACGGGTATTCCCTTGAATGACAGCTTGAAAAGTACGCTTCGGGGTTTGAGGGAAGAGTATAAGTTATATTCATATAGATTCAGCTTCGACCAGTAGCGTGTTTAATAGCTGCTAACAAGCCCGCAGTTTTAAAGCTGGTGAGTATGTGCTCTGTAGTCTTACGGATTGCCTCTTTGCCAGTCTTGCGTTTCCTATTTTATGACTGACATCATGTACGCTCCAATTAGAGCGGTAGCACTTTGCTCTAATAATATCCGGCGGCAAAAACTTTAATTCGGGTTATATAATGTTTACGCTTACAAATTTAGTGTTGATTTGTTATAATATTGAAACGTGGGGACGCGGAATTGAGCGAATAATCGACGCTTGCAAGGATGCCGGCAAGCGCGAACCACTATTTGAAGTATCGCCAAATGACAGCCCGTTTATAGATTAGGAGGGAGGGAGCAATGGGCGATAAGCTGTTATCCATATACGAAACGCTCCTCGCCCATTACGGCGAACTGCGCTGGTGGCCTGCGAGAACGCCCTACGAGGTGATGGTCGGCGCGGTGCTGACCCAAAACACGGCATGGTCAAACGTTGAAAAGGCAATCGCCAATTTTGGGGAGAGTCTGTCGCCCGAAGCCGTGGCGGGCGCCGAACTTACCAAACTTACGCAGATAATCCGTCCGGCGGGCTTCTTCAACCAGAAGGCGGACTACCTCAAAGCGGTCACGGCTTGGTACGCCGGGTACGGCTACGACGTGCCGACCGTCCAAAAAGAGCCTCTCGCCAAACTGAGAGCCGAACTGCTCTCTACCAAGGGCGTTGGGCAGGAAACCGCCGATTCGATACTGCTGTACGCTTTCGGCCTCCCGACCTTCGTAGTGGACGCCTACACCATCCGGCTATGCGGTCGATACCCGATTGAGGCGGGCAAAGGCTACGCGGCGGTCAAGACGTACTTTGAGGGAAATTTGCCGCATAGCACGGAAGTCTACAACGGCTTTCACGCCCAAATCGTGATAAACGCAAAGGAGCATTGCCGGAAGAAACCCCTGTGCGGCGGCTGCCCGCTTGACGGGATGTGCCAGATGAAGATATAGAGGATGGCCAAGGGTTTAACGCAATTACTTATTTTTCTTTTTATTTAGGGCATACTCAAAGAGCCAAAAACCGGCTTTTTGAGTATGCCCTATTTATCGCTGTAATGGCCCCGGCATTGAGCAATCTCAATGTTGCCGCCGCCCTGTGTACGATAAATCAGACGGTTAGCATCATCAATGCGCCTGCTCCACCACCCGGCCAGATTGCCGCGCAATGGCTCCGGTTTCCCCACGCCCTCAAAGGCTTGTCGTGAAATATCCTGCAAAAGCTGATTGACGCGGCGCAGCGTCTTTCTGTCGTGTACCTGCCAGTAGGGATAGTCCTCCCATCCTTCTGGCAAGAAGATTAGGCTACTCACCAGCCAGCTCCTCTAACTCGGCCATTGTTTTCACTACCGGCTTGCTCTTCCCATCTTCGTAGTCGTTGATGGATTTTTGTAAACGCGCCTGATTTTCTGCGGAATAGAACGGGTCGGAAATACGCAGATCAAACGGGATGCCACCATACCGCACCACCTGTTTGTAAAAAACATTGGTGGCAGTGGACATGGACAGACCGAGTTCCGAAAAAATCTCCTCCGCTTCTTTTTTCAATGTATCATCTACGCGAATATTCACATTTGCCATTTGGCGCCACTCCTTTCATAATTCTATTATACGCCAAATATAACGCATATGCCAACACAAATCTTTACATCAACAACACGATTTAATCACTTTGGTTTTTGGAGGCTGTTTACTAACTATAATACCTTACCACATCCGACCTCTTTCTGAAGATTGCAAGTTTAATTGTCCTATCCGAAATGCCAATATCTGTAAGCTAAAATCTGTTCAGTAGAGGAGTCAAGGGTAGGAGGAAGATTTTTTTGAGGAGTTCTTCCTCAAAAAAATACTCTCCGACCTTGACCCACGGAAGCCGCGACAGCGATAATGGTTCGGGGGCTTTGCGAAGCGCTTTTCTTCGTAAAGTCCTTAAATGCCCTTCTTACGCGGCAAACGCCTCGTTGGCAGTCAAGTATTTCAATATTCGCCTCGGATAGTTATTCACCCAGTCCTCGTACTGTTGCAGTTCTTTCTCTGTTAAGTCACTTAAATCCGCGCCCTTTGGTATGAACCTCCGAAGCATCCGGTTTCCGTTCTCGTTGCTCCCACGCTCCCAGCTGCTATATGGGTGCGCATAGTAAACTTCACCGCAATTGGACGCTGCTTTTATCCCCGCGCTGTCCAAAAACTCGCTGCCATTGTCCGCAGTTATGGATTTGAAAACCTCTGAAAAATCGCCCCCAACCTTCTT
>JAISGK010000023.1 GCA_031263155.1 Clostridiales bacterium | reverse complement strand
TCCTTAAATCCTTGAAATACTGGGTTTTAGGATAATGTTTCATAACAGCGTGTTGTGTCGGAAACGCCACATTTCCAAGGCTCTCGTAGCTTTGCAAAAAAATGTGGGTCAAGCATAGCTCCACAGGAGGGGAATTTCTGGGTTTGCATTTCGAGCTTGGCAAACCTTTTCATTCGTGAGTATAACGCCTTGGATACAAGGTTAATCTTGCCCTTGTTGATTTTGTCGGATACGAGTATAATACCCCTTGCCAATCAGCGCGTTTGTCATAATATCATCCTTGAATTTTGATTGGCTTGTGGTAATAAAAAAATACTATGTGAGGATGGTGCTTATGTGGCAAAAATTTTTCCCCGATTATTATTATGAGTCTGTGTTTGAGATACCCTACAAAGAATTGAAGCAAAAGGACATTAAGGCCCTCATTTTTGACATCGATAACACCCTTGTGCCTTATCACGTGCGCAGGCCGCCTACAAAAACCGCTACTCTTTTGGCGCGGCTGCAAAAAATGGGATTCAAGGTATGCTTGCTTAGTAACAACGGGCGCAATCGCATGGAGACTTTTAACGAGCATCTCAAACTGCCCGCGTTCCACTTTGGGCTTAAGCCGTTGCCCGGCAAAGCGAAGCAGATACTCAAACAAATCAATGTAGAACCGCAGCACGCCGCCATCATAGGCGATCAGGTGTTTGCCGACGTGTGGTGCGGTAAGCGGCTGAAACTCACTACCATTCTAATAAAGCCCATAGACAAGAAAGACGCTGTTACAGTAAGGGTAAAGCGCGTGTTTGAAAAATTTGTCTTTAAATCATATCTAAAAAAGAAAATGGCGGATGAAGCCGGCGTGCCGGCAAGCGGCAAGATCAACAGCGGGCCTGAATCGCAAAACACCGACGGCACAATCGCCCCCGGCAACGCGTGATCGCCAATCGGGCAGGCGCGCTGCCAGCAAAATTGTTGGACGGGCAGGGTTTGATCTCCGCTTCTACCAAGCTGTACGCGGTTTTGGGCGATCCGGTCGGCCACAGCCTTAGCCCGCTCATTCACAACTGTTTTGCAAAGGCGCTTGGGCACGACTTGGTCTACACCGCCTTTCGCGTTAGCCCCTACAACCTTGAAGCCGCCATAAAGGGTGCATGGGGTCTGGGTGTGGCTGGGTTTAACATTACTGTTCCGCACAAGCGCAATGTAATGCCTATGTGCGCGCGTATAGATAAACAGGCGCGAACCATAGGCGCGGTTAACACCCTAAAATACGCGGACGATGGCTACGTTGGCTACAACACGGATTGGATTGGTATAATAAGTACCCTGCGCGACGCGGGGCACGACATGCGCGGCAAATCTGTAATGATATTGGGCGCGGGCGGCAGCGCGTACGCCGCTTGCGTCGCCGCATGTGAATCGGGGGCCTCACGCGTTACCGTAGCAAATAGAACAATGAGCCACGCGGAACGCTTGCGCGAACACATTTTGTGTTCATACTCCACGTCGATAGATCTTGTGGAACTACGCAACGCGAATGATGTTAGCCATAAAGAGGTGGTGATACAAACCACTACGGCGGGGTTCGGCGTCCAGGCAAGTCTATGCCCGGTCGCCAGCCGGGATTTTTTTAGCGGGGTATCGGTCGCGCTGGATTTGATTTACAGCCCATGGGAAACCGTTTTTTTGAAATGGGCGGCCCAATCGGGCGTTTGCGCCATCAATGGCTTCCCCGACCTTGTTTGGCAGGCCGCCGCAAGCTACGAAATCTGGAATGGCGAAATAAATGACCGTAATTATATAAAAAAGGCAATAATTAACGTGAGTGAAACTATAAACAGCGAAGGCGGCTTACCAAATGTCTGACGTAAAAATAAAGAACTACATGGAAGATTGCGTTGCCGACATGCTTGATAGTGTGCTAAAGGACATCAACACCTGTAGCTGCAAAAAATGCAAGTACGACATTACTGCTATAGCGCTTAATTCGTTGCCGTCCAAGTATGTGGTTACAAAGCGGGGGCACCTTTATACCAAATTAGAAGCGTTGCAGAATCAATTCGATGTGGATATAATAGCGGCCATCACCAAGGCGGCTGTTATTGTGAGCCGCAATCCGCGGCACGGCGCCGATGAGCTGTTCAATTAACCCAAACCGGCGTAAAGTTAAACGTAATGATCCGCCGGGCAACATTTTCCTTGTAGGCTTTATGGGCAGTGGGAAATCAACCGTCGGGCCGATAATAGCGTCTATATCCAGTCGTGGCTTCATTGACACAGACGCTCTTATAGAGCGGGCGGAAGGCGTCTCTATTGGCCAAATTATTAAAGCCCATGGTGAGCCGCGCTTTCGTGCCCTTGAATTAAAAGCGATAGAACGCGCGTGCGCGATGCAAAACGTTGTCGTATCCACCGGTGGGGGTTCTGTTCTTGACGGGGAGAATGTTTTTAATATGCGTAACTCGGGCACGGTAGTATGGTTAAACTGCCCGCCAGAGGTTATTTACGAACGGGTAAAGAACGACAACTCGCGTCCTTTGCTGCAAGTGAACGACAAATTGTCTACAATACGCGAAATTCTTTCATGTAGAGAATTAATTTACCGCCGCGCCGCGCATGTCATTGTAAATTGCGAGAGCAAAAAGCCATTTAGAATCGCGAGAGAGGCGTGTAATTTAGTTCGCCAAAGGAGAGCTACCCAGTTATGAAAATAGCCGTTGTACATGGTGTTAACCTTAATTTTACAGGCACGAGGGAGCCGAGCGTGTACGGCTTGCGTACGCTGGAAGACATAAACGCGTCAATTCAGGCGGCGGCCGACGGTCTGGGCTGTTCACTCGCGTTTTTTCAGTCTAACATAGAGGGAGAGATTGTAAACTTTTTGCAACAATGCTATCATAATAAGACTGACGGTGTGGTAATTAACCCTGGCGCGTTCACACACTATAGCTACGCGCTGCATGACGCCATCGCTTCCATCGGTATACCGGCTATAGAAGTGCATTTGTCCAACATACACAGACGGGAAGAATTTAGGCGCAACTCTGTCGTTGCCCCTGTATGCGCCGGTCAAATATGCGGGTTGGGGGCTTATGGTTATGTGCTTGCTATAATGGCTTTGATTCATAATAAGGAGTGATCTGAATGATTTCAGCGACCGAATTTCGAAATGGCATTACGGTAGAAATAGACGGCGACGTTTTTATTGTGGTAGAATTTCAGCACGTTAAGCCGGGCAAGGGGGCGGCTTTTGTTCGCGCCAGGCTAAAAAATCTTAAGGCGGGCGGCATTGTGGAGCGCACATTCCGGCCCACCGATAAAATGCCCCGTGCCCATATAGATCGCAAAAATTATCAATATTTGTACAAAGACGGAGACCTCTATCATTTTATGGATCCTGAAACCTACGAGCAAACCGCGATCAATGCCGCCGACGTTGGCAACTCACTACAGTTTGTTAAAGAGAACGAGATGGTTAACATTCTGGCGCACAATAGCCAGGTGTTTGGCATAGAGCCGCCGTTGTTTGTTGATCTTGAAATAACAGACACCGAACCGGGGTTTCGCGGAGACACGGCCACCAACGCCACAAAGGCGGCTACGCTGGAGACGGGAGCGATCGTGAAGGTTCCATTGTTTTTAAGCACGGGTGATCGCATACAGGTGGACACGCGCACAGGCGAATACCTAAAGCGTGTTTAGATGTGTACAGCAAAAAAA
Organism: Clostridiales bacterium; assembly: GCA_031263155.1. Classification (GTDB taxonomy): domain Bacteria; phylum Bacillota; class Clostridia; order Lachnospirales; family WQUN01; genus JAISGK01. Next base: position 41,986 of record JAISGK010000023.1, on the reverse strand, counting down.
AGAGGAATTACGCAAAGTTGGGTGAGGGTGCGTAATTCCTTTTTCGTGCTTTTCAAGGCATGAAGTTATGCAAAGTGTAATGCGCTAAACAGCTCGGGCATGGTAAGTGAAGTTAGCTCCACCATACCCAATTCGTCGCAGGCTTTGTTAACTGCGTCAAGTGGCAACCCATATATGTACGCAATGTTCTCTCTCGTGTAAACAAACGGAGAGCCGCATTCCAATTCACGTTGGTACATGGTGCAAATGGGGCTGGAGGCATAACGCATTAGCTTCAACATGGCGCGCTTGTCAATAGTGACTATACCCAATTCAGACATTATATGTCGCAATTCATCCAGAGTTATGCATAATGCTATGGCGGCTTCGGGCATTGTTATGGGTTCGTCCATAGATTTAAGGGTTATATCCAGAGATTGAATCCGAGGCATTATCTCGCTTATATAATATGTTAAAAAATTACCACCAACAATACTTGCTTGTGTCATTCTTATTACCTCCTTACGTTAAATTGTGACCGTTGACATTGTACATTATACGCCGAAAAAAAGCTACTTGTAAACACTGGTAATTATTTTGTAATAAAATCTAAGAAATTATTCTTTAATAATTTTTACATGAAATGAAATTTTAGCCGAAAAAGCGAAATATATCTAGCGCTGCCATTGAGTGAATTATTTTGGTAAACAGTGGCTATCATTAAGATGTATACATATGGGAATATTGATTAATGAGGGATGACCATATGAAAAAACTTCTTGCGATGATTATCTGCTGTGGAGTTACCCTGTGCGGGGCTGGATTCGTAATAGCACACCTCATCACGACCGCAAAATTGGAAAGCCAGGGTCTGACGCGCGCGATAACTACAGAGACGCCCGCCGAAACAACTGTCGCGCCAACTCCAGCGCCTCTGCGTATTCACCCCGGCAGCAAGATTGTGTATGAGTACTATTATCAAAGTGGAAATCGTATAGAGAGCAGCACTGAAACCCCACCCTATTTTTTGATGAACCTTACCCGAGAAGATATAGAGCGATATTTTTTTGATTGGGAAATAATAGAGTTTACGGTCAACCAGCTCGTGCTACGCAAAAACATTCCCGGAGGGTACGATGAGTATTACCTGCTGGGCATAAAGGATGACTACGTCGCTGTATTTTTTCAAACGAAGGCAGGCGAGTCGGTGTTGCAGGAAGTTACCAAGATGCCTGTAGGCTCGCTGAGTTATGATGAGCGCCAGCGCTTGCGTGAGGGCGTTAAAATTGGAGGAAAGAGCGAATTGGCGGCAGCGCTGGAAGACTATGACAGTTAGCGCGGTTTGGACACAATACCTGCGGCTGTCATATCCGCCTATTGTCAAATCCATGCTCGCGCGTATATTTTGTGGCGAGCGTGGCACAATAGCGGTATGAAAGAAGGGGCTTATGTATGGATAATAATGAGATGAAATCGTGCCATGCTTTCAAGTCGCTGGATCGCAGCCTCGCGCGCGAATATCGCACAATGCACACATACGATTGCAAGGATTGCGTCTATTGCAACGACCACACTTGCAGCATGGAATCATCGTCGTACAAAGAGCCGGACATGGCGTTCTTTATGTGAATAAAATTTGCTTCACATACTAAATCTGCTTCGCGGACCATCGTTCAAAAATGGATTATTTTTTGGGCGATGGCTTTTTATTTTGTGTTAATCACTATGATTTTTTTGCTTGGCTCAATGGTATCCGACATAAATATCCTAAGAAGAGGAATAATATACAAAAACATGCGGAGGCAGTTAATGCTTAATATTTTATTGGCGGACACCGATCAGGACAATATAAAAAATATCCGCACCTATCTAAAAGGCACGTTCGCTAACCTTCGCGTGGTAGAGGCTCTTACAGACCACAACCGCGATATCATAGACGCTGTGAAAGAACTACAGCCGCAATTGATAATAGCGGATATTCGCTACTTCGAAAAATATGGTTACGCCGCTATGCGCGACATTCACGAGCGCTACCCTGATATGAGGTTTATTGTATACGGCTATTATAACGATAGCGAACATATGGAGCATAGCCGCGATTTTGGCGTGTTGGAATATCTATACCGACCGCTTCGCCGGGCGGATCTCTCTCGCGTATTGCACGCGGCGATTAGCTATTTTGACAAATCAGATGAAAGTAGGCGCGTTGAGCAGGGGCTTGAGGAAAAATACCGCGAGCGGCTCCCCGCGTACCGAGAAATTTTATTGCGGGATTTGCTATTGGGGCATATCGATAATGACGCGGAGATATACAGGTCGTTCGATTATTTTGGCATAGACTTTGACAAGGGCTTTGCAGTTTTTATCATACGAATAGATGATTTTAAGAAGCATATCCTCACGCGTGATGAAACCGAAAAACACATGCTCAGCTTTAAGATAGACCATATCACGCGCAACCAACTAAAAGAGTACCATATCGAAACAGCGATTACAGATTTTAACACAATCGCGGCCATCTTGGGGGGCTATGAAGACATAGATAAAACGATCTCATTGCTTGAAAGCCTCAAGGGTGAGATATTTCAGCGTATTAACGCGCGCGTTACCATAGGTCTGGGCAGGACATACGACTTGCCAACCGAAATAGCCGTGAGTTATCGCGAGGCGGACAGCGCGTTGCATTATCGCTTTCACTTGGGCGAAGACAGTGTTATACCCATTCATTATGTGGAAAAGTATAACGCTTTAACATATAAGTACCCGATGGAGAAAGAAACCCGGCTTGTATTCGCGGCGGTAACAGGCGAATATGATTACTGCCGCCAGCTTTTGGAAGAAATATTTGACGCGTTAAAAAACGCGGGGCATTTGCCCGAAAATATGCTGCCCAAGCTGGCGATGAATATTTTGTTATCAATAAATCGTTGCGTGAATGAACGCGGCATACCAATGGAATCCGGGTTTACCGCATTTTTTTCGTCAAGCGAATTGTTGAGAATGAGCGGCATAGACGAGGCGTTTAATTACCTTGACCGCACCCTTAAAAACTTCTGCGATTATATTGTGCGCTATCACGAGCGCACAGATGACGAACTCATTGATCGAGCCAAAAGCATCTGCGAAGAACGTTATTTTGAGACGATAAACCTGCCTAAAATAGCGGCGGAACTGGGCGTAACCCCCGAATACATCAACCGTCTATTTATTAAGCGCGAAAACAAGCCCGTGATCGACTACATTATGCGCCTGCGACTGGATAAGGCAAAGAATCTCATACGCGAAACCACTCTGTCGGACGATATGATCGCCGTAAAGCTAGGTTTCGATGACGGCAGACAATTGCGCAGCGTATTTAGGCAGTACGAGGGCATTAACGCCTCCGATTACAGGTTGCAGTACGCCACGCTATCTAGCCAGATAAAAGAAGGAAAGAGGGTATGATGTTACCGTTCATCCGTAGGGGACGCTGCCCACAGCAATGTCGGCTAGTGTTTCTATGAAAAAAGAACATGGACTTTTAACCATGTTCCTTCCAATTATCTATTGAATTTCCTTAGCTTAATGACATTGGCGATTCATTCACTCGTCCTTTCGATACATTTGGACTATATAAAGCTGACGATCCTGGCATTTGGCATAACTCCTATCCTTTGACGCTGCCCATGACGATGCCGGAGGTAAAGTGCTTTTGCAGGAACGGATACACGGCCAGCACCGGAATCGCGGCGAGGAATATTTGAGCGGCTTTGCCCGTGCGGTCAGAGATATTCGCGATTTGGCGTATGTCGCGCAGGCTCTCGGTAGACAGGATATCCTGGCTCACCACCTGCGTCTGCAAATAGGTCTGGAGCGGATAGTTTGCCGGGGAGTTCATGTAAATAAGCCCGTCAAACCAGGCGTTCCAGTGATTGACAATGAAGAATAGGGTTACAGTGGCCAGCACCGGCGCGGACACCGGCAGCATAATCTGAAACAGCGTGCTCACGTGCCCCGCGCCGTCGATTGCGGCCGCTTCTTCCATTTCCTTTGGTATGGAGCGAAAGAAGTTCATGAGAAGAATGATGTTGAAGACGTTGATCGAGCAGGGAAGCGCGAGAGCCAGCGCGCTGTCAATCAGCCCCGTGTTGCGGACGACCATGTAGGACGGGATCAACCCTCCGTAAAACATCATGGGGACGATAAAGTACCATATGTAATACTTTCTCGCCTTGAACTCGTGAACCTGGCGCGACAGGGGGTATGCCGCCAAAACCGATACAACCATGCTTAACGGCACGCCAAGCAGCAAACGTCGCAGCGATACACTGAACGCCTTGAAAAACTCCGGCTTGCCCGCCATGTATTCATAGCTCTCCAATGTGAAATCGACAGGCCACAGGTACACTCTGCCGGCGGACACCGCCGGGCTTGAGCTGAACGAAACAGCAAGCTGGTTGACCATCGGAAGCAGGCAGGTCAGGGCGACGCCCGCAAGAAACAGATAATTGAGAACCGCGAAGGCGCGCATTCCCGCAGTAGCTTTCCTCATTTTAGCAGCTTCCCTCATTTGCCATCCTCCTGGGTTAGCGCCTAAAATACCCGGTAGTCGGTGTATTTATACGCGACGATATATGAAATCGCAAGCATGGCAAACGAGATCGCGGACTTAAACAACCCCACTGCCGTAGCGACGCCATATTGCGCGTCCACAAGGCCCAGCCGGTATACAAGCGTGTCCAGAATGTCCCCGGTGGAATACACCTGCGGGCTGTAAAGGTTGAAAATTTGGTCAAAGCCCGCGTTGAGTACGTTTCCCAGCGCCAATACCGTCATAATCAGCACAATCGGGCGAAGCCCCGGCATGGTAATATGCAGCGTCTGCTTCCACCGGCTCGCGCCGTCGATATCCGACGCCTCATAAAGGTTGGGATCAATGCCCGTGAGCGCGGCAAGGTATACGATTGTCCCATATCCGAACGACTTCCAGCTTTCGGTTGCCACCATGGTATATGGGAAAATTTTCGCGTCTCCCAGAAAGAAAACAGGCTCCAGACCCATTGCGGCAAAGACGCGACCGATAATGCCCTGTGACGGAGACAGCAGGTCGATAAAAATCCCGGACAGCACAACCCAACTCAAGAAATAGGGGAAGTAGATCACGGTCTGCACAATACGCTTGCAGCGGGCGCTGCGCATTTCGTTCAGCAAGAGGGCGACAAAAACCGGAACGACAATCCCCGCGATTATTTTCATAGCCGCGATAAAAAAAGTATTCCACAAAACCTGCATGGTACCCGGCAACGCGAACACGTACCTGAAATTTGCGAGCCCGACCCATTCGGAGCGAAAAAAGCCCAAATTCGGGCGGAACCGCTGAAACGCCATCACGTTGCCGAAAAGCGGGATATAGCTATATACAAACAACAAAGCCACGGCGGGGAGAAGCATGGCGTGAAGCGGCAGATTGCGCAACCAGGCGTCCCGCCGCTTCTTTTTCGCGATTGGCAGAACGGGCATTTTTTGCGGCATATCCATTTTACCCTACCTGTTTGTATACCACTCGTTGACTTCGCTTGTGATATCTGCACCGCCAAGAGCGTTCCAGTTGCTTACAAACGTGTCAAAGCCGTTGATGTCGCCGCCCATGATGATGGCCGTGAAGTCGGTCAGCGCCTGTTTTTTCAAAGTGGACAGCTTCTCCACCATTGTCGGCGTGGGCGCGCCGTAGAAAGCGTTGGTCACGGCGTTGCCGCTGTCCCAATAACTCTTTTGAACTGACAGCGAGCCAAGGGGCCCGAACATTTTCAGCTGGTGCCAGTTGTTGTTGGTATGGTCGCCGCCAAGGCTGAGTAAGGACATCTCGTAGTAATTCAGTTCCTCCAGGTTGAGCGCGGAGGGATCGCCGGTTTCGATGGCCTTGGTGACTTTCTCGGCGGCGACGAAATTTTTCATCGGCGGCTCTAGGGTAAAGATGTTATAGTTGAACGGGCCGTAGCCTTCAGGCGTGATGTTGAACACCATGGATTCCGCAGTTTCACCGTAGGCTTTCTCAAGCTGGACGTTGAGCATACGGATAATGGCTTCGGGGTTCTTGCAGTCCGCGCTGATCGCATACCAATACTTGGTGCCGAAAGGAACCTGGGCTTTGCCGCTTCCGTTTAGGACTTCCGGGATTGCGACGGGCATCCACTCAAAAGTGGGGTCGGCGACTTTTGCGGGATTGAACATTACCGCGTTCCAGAAACCGCCGAACATCATGCCAATCTTGCCAGCGTTTACATCTTCATTGACCTTGTCCGTGTTTTTGACGCCAAATTCGGGATCAATCCAGCCGTTCGCGTACATGGACTGGAGCATTTCAAGGGTATCCTTGACTTCTGGCTGAATGTCGCTGTAGACAAGGCTTCCGTCTTTCTCAAACCAAGTGTCGTTAAACGCGCCATGCATGTTGAAGAAGCCTTCCAGCGCGGCGTAGTTGGTTTCAAACAAATCCTTGTTTATGCCAAGCCCGTAAGCGCCGTCTGTGGAAAAAGCCTCTGACACTTTCAGAAATTCCTCTTTTGTCGTGGGGAGCGCGAGGCTATATTTCTCAAGCCAGTCGGTGCGCACCCACAGCACCGGCGAACTCATCAGACCCGATTCAATATGCGGAACGGCATACAACGCGCCGTCAAAGGACGCCGACTCTAAGCCGAAACCACCGTCGGAATTAAGCACTTCCTTGGTGAAAGGAGCGCCATAGGTCTCCAAAATGTCGCCGACCGGATACAGTTGGCCGTTCTCGTACATCATTTTTAGCTGGTTCGCGTTTTTCAGCATCATTAAATCGGGGATGTCGCCTGACGTAATAGCGATGTTGACTTTTTGGTCATACTGCGATTCAAGCGTACTCCAAAGCCAGTCGATCTGGATATTGAGGTTATCTTTGTAATAGCGCATCCAAACGTTGTTTTCAAGCGAATCTCCCTCGGGGAATTCAAGGGGCGCTACGCCTAGATTTTTGACAGCGGAAATAGTTATGGGCTCGTCGTATCTGCCAAAGGGGTCAGTGCTTGCCGCCACATTCGCCGCTGCGCCATCCGATGCCGCGTCCGCTGTGGCAGTGATGGAAGTTTGGCTCTGAGGCGCGTCGGGATCATTACTTTGCGCGCCGCTGCATCCGGTAAAAACGCCGACAGCCAGCAAAACAGAAACGCAGATGGAAGCCCATCTCTTTTTGGCGTACATAATTAACCTCTTTTCTAACAAAAAATATGGTTCTCATAAACGATTATATATGAATTATGACCAATTTGCATATAACGACCTTTTTACGTTCCTTGCTTCATTTTTACTGTATTTTGCTGCCATATTCGTCCCTGTATTCCTGCGGCGCAATGCCCATCTCCCTTTTAAATATCCGGGAAAAGTGGGCGGCGGATTCATAGCCCAGCCGCGCGCCGATATTCTTCACGCGATCGGCGGTGCCTTTCAGCAAACGGCAGGCCTCTTCCATGCGGAGCTTTAGGATGGTATCTGTCAAATTCCTGCCAGTGATTTCTTTGAATCGCCGCGACAAATAGGACGGATTCAAATATACCAGCTCGGAGAGGGCTGTCAGGGACAGGTCGTCGCCCAGATGATTCTGGATATGGTTTAGCACGCGCCTGACAAACGCGATGCCTGAAGTGGCTGCATCCTGGTCTTTATTCCGTTCCTCAAAAAAGCATGTGCTGGCCAAAGCTAACCCCTGGTGTTCGCCTAAATGCCTGCGCGCAATGTCCTGAAGCGACGCGATCCGTCCGGGCGTCTCGCTCCAGGGGATTTCTTCTTCCGCAAAAACGAAGGTTATGTGGATGGACATGCGGATTTTTATGGCTTCTTGGATTTCCTCGGCCAATCCCTTTACGGCGGCTACGGCATGGGGGAGGTCGCTCCTGCTCGCGGGCTGCATCAGCCAGATGCACAGTTTCTCGCTTGCCAGTAACACTTCACTGGAAACCGCGTGGCCGATTTTCGCGTGGACGATTGCCTGTAGCGTGTCCAGCATATCCTCGTTGAGATGGCCGCGCTCGTATCCCGCCATGAGCATGACGCCCCTGTCTGGATTCAAGCATATTTGCGCGGCCCTCCACTGCGCCGTCAAGCTATTTGCGGCCTGGCGGGATTCCATGTGCCGTCGCATAAGTTCACGTTTCCCCTTTTCGACCGCGTAATTGTTTGAGGCGCTTACATTGGGCAAATAATTGGTATTGGCCTGCTCTTTTTTTATGCGCCGGACACATTCCTCTATTGCTTCCAGCAGCACGCCGTCCCCTTCGTTTTTCAGCACATAGCGCGCCACATTGTACCGCATGGCCTGATGCGCGTACTGAAAATTATCGTGCCCTGTCAGAAACACAATCTGGCATGACGGCCATTTCGCGTGGATCTCCCGCAGCAGATCCAGCCCGGATTGCCCCGGCATTTCAACGTCAGTCACCACTATATGGAATGCCGCGTGGTTCAGCATGTCTATGGCCGTCGGCGCGGAATAGGCTTTTACCGCCTCAAGCTCAAGCTCCGGCTGGTTTGCGAGCATGAAAGCGAGGCTATCGGCGATAAAGGGCTCGTCGTCAACTACCAAAACCCTGTACATGTTCCCTCCTTAGTTGTCTTTGCACTATTTCTCAAGATTCCGCCCAAAATCTTTGGGCGGGTTACGAAAAATAGTATTTGCTAATCCGCTTTCATAGTAATGTTTAGCTGTGGATTAGCATTGGAAAGTACCAGCGTGAATCGTGAGACGCGTCCCAGTAGGCTCTCCACCTTTAGCCCACAGTCTGGCCCAAAGCGCATCCGCAGCCGCTGGTGGATATTGACGAGTCCGCTGCGCTCTATGTTGGCGTTTGAAGCATCGCGCAGCCTGCTTTGCAGCTCGCTCATGCGCTCGCCGGCGATGCCAGACCCGTTGTCCTCCACATGTATATAGACTTTTCCGCCCCGCTCCTCCTCATACCATACCCGCAGAAGCCCGCCAGAAATGGTGTCTTTAAACCCATGCTGGAAGGCGTTTTCCAGCAGCGGTTGCAAAATCAGCCTGGGCACTTTAACCCCGCCAAGCCCTTCGGGAAGCGGCGCAAACTCCGCAGATATGCGCTTGCCAAAGCGCACAAGCTGGATTTGCGCATAGCGCCGAGCATGGCCGTCCTCATCGGATAAGTCCGCCACCATGCTGGCGTTGCGGGTCACATAGCGATAGTATTCCGACAGGCATATGAGAAATTCGCCTATGTTCTCGTAGTCTTCATCCTTGGCCATCCGGTAGAGGATGAAGAAGCTGTTGTGCAGAAAGTGGGGGTTGATCTGCGCCTGGAGCTGGCGCAGCTCCGCTTCCTGCGCCAGCGCCAATTGCCGGGCGTTGATTTCAAGCATGTTGGCAAGGGATTCCGCCATTTGGTTAAAAGCGGTGTAAAGATAGCCGAACTCGTCGTTTGCCTTGTAGTCGATCCGCACGTCCAATTTGCCGCTTTCCGCCTGCCTGAGTGAATCGACAAGCCTGCGGACAGGCTCGCTGACCAGTCGCCTGGAAAACCAGATAAATGCCACAATCAGCATGAAAGCGGCTGCCGTAAACACGGTGAACAGCTTGCGATAAGCGTCCAATCCGCTGTAGATGATCCGTTCGGACACGTATGCGCGCATTTGGAGATTTAGAAAATCGGAATCCGCGCTTGCCAGAAGGAAAGCCTCCCGCCCGTCCGCGCTGAGTGCGCGCGCGGGGAGGCTATCGGATTCATTGCCGGTCAGGCCAATATCCCGTCCCGTTTGAAGCCAGAACGCCTGATCCTTCGATTGAAGCAGAGTTCCGCTGTCGGGGTTCAGGTTAAAGGACATCAAATCCTCCATAATTCTTTCGTTGGAGATCCGGATAGCCAGCACATACTGGGGCACATAATCAGGGCGCCAGATGCCCGGCGGATAGGCCGCGCAGAAGCAAAGGCCGCCGTCATAAACCGAAAGCCCGGCCATAAGAGATATGACGGGCGCGCCCATTATCGCTTGCCAATCATCTGTTGCGGGATCCACCCCGCGAGAGGATGATACCATACGGGACAGCCGCGGCATCCAAAGCGTCGCCTCCTCTATATATGCCGAACTGTCATGAACCAGCGCCAGCCGTTTTTCAATGGCAAGGAGCTCGGAGAGCCTTTCGTAGGGGTTCATGGCAGACAAGGCATTTACATAATAGAATAGATCCGAGTCATTCAGGAACTCCTGGTGTACCTCGCGGATTCTTTGGAGTTCCGCTTCCAGGGTTGCGATGACAAACGACACCCTGGCATGAGTGGATTGGGCGATCTCGTCTGTGGTCATTCGGTAGCCCCATTGGTAAATTCCGTACCCCAGCAAATACATGGGGAGGATTACCACAAGGAGCAGGATCAGCAGTATTGCCAGCACCGGCATCCTGATTCTAAACAGCTTTTTCATTGTGCCCTCCATATTCAAAGGCGACTGTTTGCCTGTTTGCCTATTTACTATACCAAGTATCATGCCAATCCAACAAACCACAGACACATCGTATCTGTGGTTTGTCTGCCGGAAATATTTGCGATGAAGACGCTACGGCTAATTGTTGATAAGTATGCCAATCTTGTCGATGTCGGGCGCCCAGTCAGAGTTAAATAACCTGATTGTATTGTTTCCGGCGTTGAGCGGCATAGTAGCAGGGAATATCCTTACCGTATTCCAGCTCCCCGAACCATACGCAATTTCCAAGTCGTATCCGGGGCCGCCATTTATACTGCAACTGATTGTTCTGGGATCGGCGGACAAATAATATAGCCTCACCTTATATATATCCGTTTGCGGAACATTTACGCTGAAAATAATCTCGCCGGTAACCCCAAGATAGCCAACCTTTTTGCCGCCGGAGCAATTGGCGCAGTCTGAGATGGATGCCGTGCCAACCAAGGTCGCGTCTTCCGCCTCATAGGGAGTGTAAGGATCCGCAGGCATGCTCGGCACTGTTGTTTTCGAGATGAGGACTACGCATCCTCCGCTTTCAAGCATGGGAATCGTCAGATTTGCGGATGAGTTTACAGTGCTAATCTCTTTTACGAGGAAATCCAGTGACGCTCCGTCTTTGTAAATGTACGCGGTGTAGTCGCCGGCTTCCAAATTAAGTTTGGACAGTTGAATAAAGGCTGAACGCGCGGCGGCAGTCATCGCCCCAATAAACCAGTCAGAGCCTTTGCGGCGCGCAAAAGTCGCATAACTCCCCGGCATCCCTTCCAGGACTTTTGTTTCATCCCAAGCCGCCTGAACAACGCTAAGGAACTCCGTTCCCTTCCAAACCGCATAGACATCTATTGAGTCAGCAAAATGCTGCAATCCTGATTCAAAGACTACCGATTGCGCCAATTGGTGCCCCTGTGTTGTGTTCTTGTTTCTATTGCTTAAGGCGACCGGAGTGTAATCCATAGACCCAACTACATTTCTGGTGAAAGGCAAAACGCAGTTATGGGCAGCGGTATTTGACGGCGGCCAATAGAGCCAATAATGCTCATTCCCCGACACAGCCTCTGTAGTTATGATGTTCGGCCAAGTCCTATTTTCTCCTCCGGGCTTAGTCATGCTGTGCAAATTCACCGTAAGCTCCAGCTCCGCGCAGTAGAGCGCCATTTCCTCATCAAATGCCATGCCAATCTGAGAATCTTTTTCGATTATATCTACCTTTATGCCTGAAACTCCCCAACTGGCCCACGTTTTTATGTTCATCAAACTCGCTCCGTATGGCGACCATAACGCGTAAGAGGCCCAAAGGACAATTCCAATCCCTTTTCCCGACGCATATTCGCAGAGTTCCGCAACTGTGCCGTCAATCCAGTTAACCCATCCAGCGTCTACCGTAACATACTCCCAGCCCATTGACGCCGCAAAATCAACATACTCTTTTTGCTGCCGGCAAGACTGTATGCGCTGAACAGAATTGGGAGACAGGCTGTCGTTCTCAGAAAAGGAATATGTACTCCACCAAGACCATGCCACCCTTCCTGGCTTGATCCAGCTTGTGTCCGCAATCTTTGATTTCGGATTAACATTTTGTGCCACGGACGAATTGACCAAATCGTTTAGATTATCGGCTATAATCACAGCTCTCCAAGGCGATTGGAATGGCAAGGCAAGCTGTATCCGATTTCCCAATTCAGCCTGATCCGGATCCGGCGCGTGGACAAAGCCAAGATGCCCTCCAACAATACCGCTTAATACAGATGGGCAGTACGTTGCGTTCGAATCATAAAGGCTTGCTTCCGTAAACAAAGCCCAGACAGTATCGTTGCTGTAAGACGCGAGAAAAGGCATGGCTAAATTTTCAACCGCTGAGTTAGGGCTATAATACTGCCAAAGAGTTTCATAGTTAACTACCCAAGGCTGCCCCCAGCCGCCTGTGCCTGTAGGCAAATTGTACTCTGTATATTCATCTTCAATAAATGAATCATTAAATGTGTCTCCCGGAGCCGCGAGATCGTACCTGAACGCAACGCCGTCATTATAAACCCTTATGATAATTTTTAGTTGCCTTGTCCCTTTTTGAACAACATACTCTCTTTGTACAGGGTTATCAAAGTAGACGCTTTTTTTGCCCGCAGGGAGAGTATAGGAAGTATTCCAGGATGTAGTATCGGTAGAAACAAAAGTCAGCCCGTCCCGAAAGTCAACCTCCGTTATCTTTAGACCCATGCCGGAAGGCGCCAGGATTTGAACGGCATTAAGCAGAGCATAATGAAACAGCCGGCCGTCTTCCAGATAAATGGCATGTGTTACCTTCCCGTTGGGCGATGTGGTTGTGTAGAGATTTGTCTGTGCTCTTGCTGTAGCAGATAAAGCTGGCATTGTACATCCCTCCTCATAGTTGTGTTGGAAATCGTTGACTAATAAAATTATAGTATGTACGCAAAGATTTTGTATACAGCTTTTTTTTTACCTTCCTTGCTGCGTTTTTACTTTTGTGTTCAACTTATTTTATTTCGCTTTCAGCATTTTTCGGTGGCTGAACGCGCCGTAGTGGCAGGGCATGATTTCCAGCGCGCGCCCAAACGCGGCGGAAGCCTCTTCCGTTCTGCCGAACCCCATATATCCCAGGCCCATCATGTAGTGGCAGTGCAGCCTGTTTTGCTCGTCCAGGTCGCGGTCAAAGACCATAAAATCCGGCAGGCTCACCGCGAAATAGTCAAAAGCCTGTTTGTCGAACATGTGCTTTTCCCCATAGTCGATCAATCTATTGAATCTCGCCGCCGCCTCATCCGCCCGTCCCAGTTCCAGCAACGCCGCGCCCTGGTAATAGATCATGTGGGGCGGCTGGTCATTGTAGTACATCGCCCCAGCCAGCTCACTAATGCCTGCGGAAGCCTTTTCAAAGCATTTCCTCGCCGCTTCCGGATCAATATTCCTATACGCGAGCCCCATGGCATAGTAAATATTGTTTTCCTGCGCGCCCGCCAGCTTGCCCTCGCCAAAATTGCTATAATACACCGTCGCCTTTTCAAGCTGGGAAAGCGCTTCCCCGTATTTTCCCTCCGACATAAGGGCTCTCGCAAGTCCAAGGCGCGCCTCGACATGCTGCGCGGCAACCTTTCCCTCGCCCCCTTCCCACGGATGGAATTGGCGCTCCATGAGCATCCCGATCGCCTTCGCGTGCCTGCCCAAGCCGTTGAGCGCCTCGACGCACGCGACATACAGGTCGTCGCGCTCCAATACCAGCGGCATATTTGCCCGCATATGCTCATACTGTTCTTCATAGGTCACGCCTATTTTTTTATACAGATCGCAGAGTTCGTAAAACACGCGGGAATCAGACGGATCCAGCGCAAAGGCGGTTTCCAGCGCGCGCCTTGCCGCGTCATCGTCTTTTTCCTTGTTGGCATAACACAGCGCCAGATTCCGATGCGCGGCAGGGAAGTCAGGCCGCAGCCTCGCGCAGGTCTCCCAGTGAACCTTCGCGTCACCATAGCGCTTCTTGTCGTAGAGAAAGCATCCCAAATAATAGTGCGCCATCGCGTCCTTCGGATTATTTTCCACTGCGCGCAGGAGGACAATGTAGTCCCTGAGCGTGTTGGGAAAGCAGTAGTCGCTGCACGCTTCGGCGGCGGCGTTCCACGCTTTGGGAGCATCCGGACTGCCAGAGCGCTCCAGCGCGTGCGCCAGCATGTAATAGACCATCGCGCACTGCTCGCCCTCGCTTTGCAAATGCCGCCCCAATATCTCTACGGCGTCCCCGTATCGCCCCAAATCCATATAGCTGCCCGCCAGCAGCATGGCGTTGTGCGCCTTGCCCCCTATGGCGGAGTCCAGCTTTTTGATGTTTTGGGGAGTGTTTTCCATGACGGCGGCTTCGTGGGCGGCAACCAGGTCCATCGCGTCGAACTCCGCCGTTTCTCTGATTATGGAGGCGGCAACCTCCGCGTTGCCCAGCAGCCTGTTCAGCACAGCCGCCGCGCCCCGGGCGACAAAGTTCTTACAGTTGGCCCAAACCGCCTCCTTCGCGTATTCCAGCGCGTACTCGCGTTCTCCCCTGCGGGCGGCAATCTGCGCGAGCTTCAAATAGCCCTGGCTGCGCCACGCGTCGCTCCATACGGCCTTATAGTACGCGTCGAACGCCTCGGCGTCTTTGCCCTGCAGCTCAAATGCCCTGCCAAGGTTGAAGAAGACCTCGCCGTCATATGGGTTGGGGCTGTGACGCGTGGCGGTTTGCCTGGCGGTCTCGAACAATTGTTGCGCCCTCGCGGAAAGTCCCCTGCGAAGCAACAGGCCGCCGTAAGCGTTGTTCAGCCTGATATCGCCAGGATCCCGTTTTAGCCCTTCCTCATAATAGCGCTCCGGCTCAAATGTGGCGTGTCGGTACTGCTCCAAATGCAGACCCGCTAGCAGCAATGCCTCGGTGCTGTGCAGAGTTTCCGGCGCCCCTATCGCCTTTGCCGGGTCGGGGATTCTGGCCGTTTCCGGCTTTGCGGGGGTATAGCGCAGCGGCCTCACGCCGCCCGCCTCGACGGACAGGGCCAGCTCCCACTCCCTACCCTCATAGTCAAAGGTATCCTCAAAATGCTTTTCCGGGCCCAGCGAGGTTTTCCTGCTGTATATTTCCGCGCCGCTGTGTTTCAAGGTGATCTTCGCGTTGTCAAATTTTCGGGTGGCGTAAACTTTTACAGTGGCCTTGCCGTCCTCCACTTCCAAGCCGACGACCAGATCTTTGCTGGCGCACTTTACTTTGCCGACTCCCTTGTATGGCATGAAATACTGGACAAAGGACTTGCCAGAGTAAGGGGCGAGCCAAGAGAAATCGGGCTGGTTGTCAGTGAACACCCCCGCCATTAGCTCGACATACGGTCCGTCTTTGTCAGTCAGGTTGCGATCCCACGCCTGCCCAAACTCGCCGCAACCCCATGTCCACTGCTTTTTCCCCGGCGAAACGCGGTGATCCGCCACATGTAGGATTCCCGCGCCGGCGCGGTGGTCATACCCGCCGACAAAATCGCAGTCGGAGCCGCACGCCATGTAGGAGGTAGGCACAGGAATGTTTTTGTAGCGGGAAATGTCCACGCCCCTGGAATAGTCCGTCTTATAGTATGTGCCGGTGGCGATCGGAAAGCGGGAGACATCGCGCTTTCCGTGATCCATGACGGCGCTCACGTCGGGCGGGAAAACAGACTGGGTTTCATCGTGAGCCGCCATCGCCGGGTTCGCCCACCAAAGAAACGTCTGGGGCTCGGCGGTGGGATTGTATAGCTGGCCGACGATCTCAATGGCGGCGAATCCGTCCCGCAGAGTGATCCCGATTGTGGCCTTTGTGCCGCAGATCCTGTCCGTCTCACTGAGCCACACGGTTTTGCCGGCGCCTTCGCCGTCGTCCAGCCAAAACTCCACCGGCCCGAACGTGTTGGGGCGGTGATGTTGCGGCCAGTTGAACTCGATCCCGCCGGATATCCATGGGCCTGCCAGTCCCACCAGCGCTGGCTTGATGACCTGGTTGAAATATACGAAGTCATAGCCGTTGGTCTTGTCCATAGCGCGGTAGATCCGCCCCCCTATTTCCGGCATAACCTGCACCTGAATATATTCGTTCTCCAAAAAGACAATTTCGTACTGCCTATCTTTTTTTTCATCCTCAATTTTGTCGATCACAGGCCAAGGGTACACCTTTCCGCTGCTGCCCTGGTACACCCGCCTCTCCAAAAACATCGGGTTTTTGTTGCGCGGCCCGACGCCATACGTTGGAATCGTCACCTGCTCGCGCCAAATTTTTACGCTCATCCCAAATTCCCTCCTTGTGCCGATTCGGCTGATTCAGATATTTCCCACAGCGCGCTCTCGAAGTCCTGTTCGGTGGACGGCAGATCCAGCCCAAAATTCATGAGGCTTCTGCCGCTGCACATTTTGCCGCCGAAAGAATAGAGCCTGCCTTCATCCAGCCCTTTCAGTTTCAACCGACGCAGCCCGGCGTTTGGCCTTGCCATTCGCATGAAGTAAAACACGACCGCCCTTTTCTTGTCTTTCGACACGAACATCCACGCGCCGCTTCTGTCCTCAAACGGGTTTATGAGCCTGTATTGATCCCCCAGGCAGATCAGACTCCAAATTCTTTTGTAGGCGCGGATCTGCCCGGCGATGTCTTCCTCCGTTTCATGAGTGATTTTTGAGAGATCGAGTTCATAGCCCATGGCGCCGCTCATGGCCACATGCCCGCGCAGCTTCATGAGCGTCGTGCGACCGACTTGATGGTTCGGCACGTCCGTGACGTGGGCGCACACAGAGCTTGCCGGGTACACCACGCTCGTTCCGTACTGTATCAAAATCCTGTCTGCGGCGTCGGTGTTGTCGCTGCCCCAAATTTGCGGCATGTAGTGCAGCATGCCGGGGTCAAATCTGCCCGCCCCACCGCTGCATCCTTCAAAAAGGATGTGCGGGAATTTCTCCGTAAGCTCGTTCATGAGCCTGTAAAGCCCCAAAACATAGCGATGCGGCAGCTCGCCTTGGCGTTCCGCAGGTAACGCGCGCGAATACATGTCGGTTATGTTTCGGTTCATATCCCATTTGACATACCGTATATTCGCGCCGCCGAGCAATTTCGTAAAAGTATCCGTCAAATAGTCCACAACGTCTGGGTTGGACAAGTCGAGTACGAGCTGATGCCTGCCTTCGTGGGCGGGCTTACCGGGAACGCCGATCGCCCATTCCGGGTGGGCCCGATACAAATCGCTGTCGGGCGAAACCATTTCAGGCTCAATCCAGAGCCCGAACTGCAGACCGCGAGAGTTGACCTTTTCGGCCAGGCCGGCTATGCCTTCCGGCAGCTTGCTCTTGTCCGCGCGCCAGTCGCCCAGAGAGCTTCTGTCGTTGTCGCGCCTGCCAAACCAGCCGTCGTCCAGCACAAAAAGCTCAATACCCAGCGACGCAGCTTTTTCGCATATGGCCAGAAGTTTCTCTTCCTTGAAATTGAAATACGTGGCTTCCCAGTTATTGACCAAAACCGGGCGCGCCTGATCCCTGAATTCGCTTTTGGGCAGGCGTGTTCTGTACAGCTCGTGGAACGTTCTTGACATGCCGCCCAAGCCCTCGTCAGAATAGACCATGACGACCTCGGGGGTGTGAAATTCCTCGCCCGGCCCAAGGCGCCATTTGAAATTGAATGGGTTGATTCCCACAATCACGCGCATGGTGTCATATTGCTCGACCTCAACGCTCATTCGAAAATTGCCGCTGTATACCAGGGAAAACCCGTAGACGTCGCCAAAATCCTCTGTGGCGCCGGTTCTCATGAGGGCGATAAAGGGATTTTCAGCGGGCCCGCTCGCCCCTCTTTTGCTGTCTATGCCCTGTAGCCCCTTGCGCACTTTTGACCTTTCGATAAATTTTTCCCTTGCCCAGGAACCGTGCAAGTGCAAATACTCATAGTCAAAATCGTGGAAATCCACAGACGCGGAAGCGGCGTTTGTAAGGCATATGCCCGAAGAAACGCTTTTGACGACCGCGCGCCTGCATATGCAACTGTGTTCCTCAAACAGGGTGTAGTACAGCGACGCCTCCACACCGCTGATTTTGTCCTCCAAGTCTATTATCAGGGTGGTCGCGTCCGCGCCGCCCTCAGCGCGGAGTCCGGGCAGCGACGGTATGGTGGGTTTACCCGGCAGAATTTCGTGGCTTCTGTACCTGAACTGAACCGTTATGTCGCCGTTCGGCAAGGCCAGTTCGCAGGCGGGCGAGCGCAGATCCTGGCCGCCGTATGTGGGGTACTCCTGTGGCAAGACGTCGAGGGAGTACGCGCCGTCGTCGCCCTCGCAGGCCGAAAAGCTCGGTCTCTCCCTGCAAGCCATGCTTATGTCGCCGTCCACGCGCTTGCCCCAGTGGAGATGTAGCAGATCACCGTAGTCGGAAAGCAACATGCAGTAGCTGAAGCTTTCGTTGTAAAGATGGAACATTTTGTCTTTAAAAATAATTGGCATAAGCATCCTCCAGAATAATTGATCAGGTCTTGCGGCGCGCAGCGTGTGGCAAGCAACAATATATCGCAGGAAAAAGCAGGCCGCAATCGCCTAACTTATTATAATGATGGACTATCTTATCATATTGCCACTTTCGTTTATTCATCTTCCTGTTTTTATATTGACATCCAATGCGAGGCGTGATACGTTTGTTGCATGGACATGAAAAAGCCGAGCGGGTTCAAGTCGGAAAAAATTATCATACTGCCGGGGGAGGTCACGGCGCGGTGCGCCGAAAATCCTCTGACAAAAAGCGCATATCTGTCTGATATCGGATTCTTCCCCCATGCGAAAAATCATTACAGAGAGCGCGGGAAAGAGTGCAATTCGTACATCGTCATACTTTGCGGGGATGGCAAGGGCTTTTTCTCTGTCGGCGGCACGCCCGTGAGGCCATTGGGCAAAGGGGAAATGATAGTCATCCCCCCAAACTCCCCGCACTATTACGGCTCGGACACCGAAAACCCATGGAGCATTTACTGGGCGCATCTTGGCGGCGAGTCAGCCGCCCGCCTGCTAGGGATGGGCAATTTGAGCGGAGCGGCAGCGACGATCAGCGAGGCGACGTCGGGGGTGATCGCCGGAGCGACTTCTGTCGCCTTACCTATTGATTCGCTGACAAAGCTGATCGAGCTTTTCGTTGAGGCATACGGCGTTTTGGAAATGGGACATTCATGGAATAGTCTTGTCTACGTGTCAAAAATATTGGAGCACATGCTTGGCGTCATCTACTGCGCCTTTGCGTCGCCTTCCCCGATCTCCCCTCTCCGCTCAAGCCGCGCCGTCGAGAGTGCCATTCTTTATATGAACGAGCATGTGGCCAAAAGCGCAAGGCTTTCCGATATATGCGCTGCGGCAGGGTTCTCGCCGGCACAGTTCTCGCGGCTTTTTAAGCAGGCCACCGGCTATTCCCCGATGGACTACTTTTTGCGCCTGAAAATTCGGCGCTCCTGCGCAATACTTAATTTTGGGGACGCGAACATAAAGGAGGCGGCCGCGGCACTAGGATTCAGCGATTCGTATTATTTCTCCAGACTCTTCAAAAAGATAATGGGTATGTCTCCTACGGAATACAAGAAGATGGACAAAGGCTGACGGCTGCGCCAGATGTTACAGCAAATTTGAGTACCTATGGGTTTGCGTGATTTAATAATTATAAACCTGCCTATTGGCAATTGGTTAACATTGCTTATAACCTGTCTTTGGTATCAGACATTAAAACATGGTGTTAATTTTTGGTATATCCACATACCAGTAGCAATTGGGTAGGAGGCCATCCATTATTTGAGTGGCCTCTTACTCAATCGCCCGCCAAGTCATCGCACATGCCGGGCGATTGAGTTTGTGGGTATAAAATAGAATTATATTGAAACCTGTTTAGGTTTTGTTATATAATAACGCATGAAAATTCAGTATTGTTTAAAACAACGAAAAAGAGGCCAATAATTAAAGCATATATAATTGGGGTAAAATTAAAACAAAAAGAAAAGAGGTGAAAGGTTGCCAACTAAGACGCTTAGGCTGGTCGTTTGTGAAACAAATGGCTGGCCTAAAATTTGCGGATATAGAATTGCTTATGTTTTAGCTGGCAGCGCGCTATGTCACAACAAATCGCCGCAGGGCTGGCCGATCTTGCGAAAATTCACTTTACCCTTGAAGAACTGGAAGAAATGAACAGGGATATGGAAAGTATCGTCAAACTTATGGACTATATAAAAGAGGTGCAGCTTCCGCCTGAAACGCCAGTCAAAAACGCGTCCAATATCATCTACCTGCGTCCAGATGAGCGGCGCGGCAATCCCACCCGGCCCGTTGAGGGCGAATACTTTAAAATACCTCGTATTATTGAATAATTATATCTTTTGTCAACAACGGATGACGATAATGGGGGAAATAATTTGATAGCCGAATTAAGACAAAAGCTGGATAAAAAAGATATTTCCGCGAGAGAACTCCTTGAGCAATATATCGCGCGCGCGAGGAAGACCGATCCCACAGTAGGGGCGTTTTTGCATGTAAACAATGAGGCCGGGGCAGCCGCCGACGCCGCGCAAAAGCAAATCGACGCGGGACAGGCTGGGATTATAACCGGTATTCCCATTGGCCTAAAGGATAACCTGTGTACGGTAGATATGCCCACAACCTGCGCCTCGCGTATGCTGCAAGGTTTTGTGCCGCCATACGACGCCACGGTAGTTAAGAAATTGCGAGATCAGCGCGCCGTATTTGTAGGTAAACTTAATATGGACGAGTTTGCTATGGGAGCGACGACGGCTACATCGTACTATAAAAAAACCAAAAATCCCTTTAACCTGTCATGTGTGCCCGGCGGATCGTCGGGGGGCAGCGCCGCTGCGGTTTCCGCCGGTATGGTCGTCGCCGCACTGGGGTCGGACACGGGCGGCAGTGTGCGCCAACCCGCCGCGTTTTGCGGTGTTACCGGGTTGCGTCCTACGTATGGCATGGTTTCGCGCTATGGTTGCGTCGCCTTTGCGTCCGCGCTTGATCAAGTCGGGCCTATCGCGACCTCTGCACAAGATTGCGCCTACCTTCTTTCCGCGATAGCCGGGAAAGACGATTACGATCAAACCTCTCAAAATAGCCCCTCGTTTGCCCCCAAGGCCCTTGAGGCGAATGTCGCGGGCAAGCGTTTCGGCCTTATTAAGGAGCTTATGGACGAATCGCTTGTAGAAGCGGAAACGGTTGAAGCAGTCAAACGGGCGGCGCTGTGGTTTCAGCGCAATGGAGCTACGGTGGACGAGGTTTCGCTGCCATTATTAAAATACGCTGTGCCTTCTTATTATTTGATTTCCAGCGCCGAGGCCAGCGCCAATCTCTCGCGCTTTGACGGGGTGCGCTACGGATACCGCCCAAAGAATCCCGCTACTTACGACGAGCTTGTTACCCATAGCCGTCACGAAGGTTTTGGGTGGGAAGTGAAGCGCCGCGTTATGCTGGGCTGCTACGCGCTTTGCTCTGGATATTACGACGACTATTATAAACGCGCCACGCGGCTGGCCAATGTTATACGAAGCGATTATGCCCGAGCTTTTGAGACGTTCGACGCGCTTATCTCGCCCACAAGCCCTAACGCCGCGTTCCCGTTTGACGATGTGCCCAGCGACCCGTCGCAGTTGTACCTGGCGGATGTGTGTACGGTAAGCGCGGCGCTGGCGGGTTTGCCGGCCGTATCGACCCCCTGCGGCTACACCGGGGCGGGTCTTCCCGTGGGGCTTATGATAACGGGCGACGCCTGGGGCGACGCGAACATACTGTCATACGCAGCCGCTTTCGAGGGTGAATTTGAAAGGCGAACCCCTGTGCTTGAGGAACTTGGCGCATGACGCGTACGTCGTTCATGATTTGGGGTATAGTGGATGAATCAAATGGATCGAATCAGTTCAATCGAATCAAAAAGAAAAACGCGCGGGGGGTGGCCAAGTGAAATATACGCCTGTGATAGGTCTTGAGATACACGCCGAATTAATTACGCAATCCAAAATATTTTGCGGTTGCGAAAACACATTCGGACGCGAGTCAAATACTACCACCTGCCCTGTATGCCTGGGTATGCCGGGGGCGCTACCCGTAATAAACAAGCGCGCCGTCGAGCTTGCCATTGCTGCGGGGTTATTGTGTGGATGCGACATAGCCCACATCAGCATGTGGGACAGAAAAAACTACTTTTACCCCGATCTCGCCAAAGCGTATCAAATTTCTCAACTTTACGCCCCGCTGTGTGTCGGGGGCGGCCTTAGGATAGATAAGCGCTTTATCCGTCTAAACCGTATCCATTTGGAAGAAGACGCGGGTAAGCTCACCCACGCGCATGGTACGAGCCATATAGATTACAACCGCGCGGGAGTGCCTCTTATAGAGATCGTGACCGAACCGGACATAACCCACGCTGATGAGGCTGTCGCCTTTGCGGAGCAAGTAAGACAGTTGCTGGTGCATGGCGGTATCTGCGACGGCAAAATGCAGCAGGGGTCATTGCGCGTTGACGCGAACATATCCCTCATGCCCGAAGGATCCACGACGCTGGGTACCAGAGCGGAGATAAAGAATATCAACAGCTTCCGCTTTTTGAAAGCCGCTATATTATTCGAGATGGAACGCCAGGCTAAAATACTGGATAAGGGCGGTAGGGTAGCGCAAGAGACACGCCGCTATGATGAGCAAAGCGGCGAGACCTTTTCTATGCGCAGTAAAGAGAACGCGCACGATTACCGTTATTTTCCCGATCCTGATATTTTGCCGCTGTTTGTGACCAACGAGGATATTGAGCGTATAAAAAACGCGCTGCCAGAATCGCCCATTGCCCGCCGTGAACGCTATGTGGAAATTTTCGGGCTTTCGTCCAAAAACGCAGACGCATTGCTGGCGGAACGCCGAATAGCAGACTTTTTTGACGATACGGTTAAGCAAGGGGCAAATCCCCAGGCGGCGTGCAATATAATAAAGGGCGAGCTGATGCGCGTTCTCAACGAGAGCAAGCGAGACGACATACCCATAACCCCGGCTGACATGGCAAAAGCGCTAAGAATGGCGGCGGATAAACAGCTGGCTCAAGAAGGGCTGCGCGCTGCGGTGTCATATATGTTTTTTAATAATTGCGATATTGACACGGCGGTAAAGGCAAACAACCTTATTGTGCGCGAAGATACAAGCTTGGTATCATCTGTCATAAGCGAAGTGATTGCTCAACAGGGCGATATAGTAGCCCGATACAAAAAGGGAGAAGAGAAATTAATCGGCTTTCTCGTGGGGCAATGTATGAAAAAATTAAAGGGTAAGGCCCTTCCCCAAACCGTAGACTCCCTGCTAAAAAGGAGATTGAAAATAATTGAACCCGTATAGAACCCATAACTGTGGCCAGCCGGATCTCACATTAGTCGATCAGCATGTAAGATTGGCGGGGTGGATAGATACCATTCGTGATCACGGCGGCGTAAAATTTATAGATTTGCGCGATCACTACGGGGTTACACAAGTCGTATTGCACAATGAGAACGCGCTTGCGCGTGGTTGGGATATGCGCCAACTGGGGCGCGAAACAGTCATAAGCGCGGCTGGCGTGTTGCGTCGGCGTGACCCGGAAACGGTAAACCCCAAAATCTCTACCGGCGAGGTGGAGCTTAGGGTAGGCGAATGGGAGGTTTTATCTGTCGCCAACCCTGTGCCCTTTGATATTTCAGACTCGCTTAACACCCGCGAGGAGGTTCGCTTACGTTATCGTTATCTGGACTTGCGCAACCCCGCCGTGCGCTCAAATATAATTACTCGCGCCGCTGTTATAAGCTTTATACGCGGTGAGATGGAAAGATTGGGCTTTTTGGAGATACAAACCCCCATTCTCACATCGTCGTCGCCCGAGGGGGCGCGCGACTATCTTGTGCCAAGCCGCAAATGGAAGGGTAAATTTTACGCGCTGCCGCAAGCGCCGCAGCAATTTAAACAGTTGTTGATGACATCTGGCTTTGATAAATATTATCAAATAGCGCCCTGCTTTCGTGATGAAGACGCGCGCGCCGATCGCAGCCCGGGCGAGTTTTATCAGTTGGATTTTGAAATGGCGTTCGCTACGCAAGAGGATGTGTTTAACGTAACAGAAGAGGTTTTGTACAATGTATTCCACAAATTTGGCGACGGGTACGCGATTACAGATAGGCCGTTTCCGCGTATCACATATGCGCAGAGCGTGTTGAGGTATGGCAGTGACAAGCCGGACTTGCGTAACCCGCTTATCATAAACGACCTGTCAGACTTTTTTGATCAGGTGAATTTTGCGCCATTTAAGCATAGACCCGTGCGGGGTATTGTCGCGCCAAACTGCGCGAGCAATCCGAAAAGTTTTTTTGAAAAAATGCTGGCTTTCGCAACGGGCATAGGCATGAAGGGCTTGGGCTACATATCCGTTATGGACGGGTTAGAGTTTAGAGGCCCCATTGTCAAGTTTTTAACAGAAGCGAAGCATAGCGAATTGATTGCTCGTTTAGGGCTTAAACCTAACGACACACTATTTTTTATCTCCGATGGAGTTGCGGTTGTGGATAAACTGGCGGGGCAGATACGTCAAGAACTGGGTGAGCGCCTGGATTTGATAGAGAAGCACTCATATAGATTCTGCTTTATCGTAGACTTCCCCATGTATGAGCTCAATCAGGAAACGGGAAAGATAGGCTTTACGCATAATCCATTCTCCATGCCCCAAGGGAGATTGGACGCGCTAAATACGCAAGACCCGCTAACGATTCTCGCGCACCAATACGACATCGTTGTGAATGGCGTGGAATTGTCCAGCGGCGCCGTGCGTAACCATAATCCGGCAATAATGAGAAGGGCATTCGACATAGCGGGCTATGACGAAGATGAAATAAAGGAGAAGTTTCCCGCTCTATACGAGGCGTTTCACTACGGAACCCCGCCGCACGCGGGTATGGCGCCCGGAATAGATCGTATGCTTATGTTGTTGGTTGGTTCAGAGAGTATTCGTGATGTGATCGCCTTTCCGATGAATAACAGCGGGCAAGATCTGTTGCTTAACGCCCCCGGCCAAGTTGCGGAGCAGCAACTGCGCGAGGTACATGTGAGGATCAGATAATATCTTGATTATGAGTACATAGGGCATATTTCCACCCTTAGGCGGAAATATGCCCTATACCTTTATATCCTTACAAAACTTCCTGTGTTTATTACTTGTGTATTGTCATCGGGTTCGGCGAAGTCGAATTCAGCGTTGGAGCCATCTTTCAGCGGGGCAAGCGCACCATTGGCGGCGGATACTTTCGACTTGAACGTCGCGATAATCGCCGCCGGCGCTTTTACCGCGCCGCTATAAGTGATTTCCACAAAGCAGCCGAGGTCGGCGTCTGTCACATCATAGTCGAATATAACCGCTCCGTTTATGACCAATGTGTAGGTTTTGCCCTGTGCAACCGCTGCGTCCAGCTGCTCGTGCGTGATCTTTTCAGAGCCGTTTACTGACCACAACTCGCCTTTGTATGGAATAACATTATTCTTGGTGGTTCCGACCTCTTTCCAGTGTTTTAGAGAAGCGACCGGGATATTTGCGTTGTTACGTACATACACGTAGGTGAACCGCTCAAAAGCCTCAATCGCGCTGGGCATAATTGTGAAGTTGTTGCCGATATACAGCCTGTCGCCATACAAATCCGCGTTCGTGTCGGTCAACGTAAGGTTGTTTTCGATATACTCGCAATCGTCGGGAATCGCTTCCGTGTGGATAGCGGTGAACTGCTTGCCGTACTGCTTGTTGGAGCTTGCGCCAATTAGCAGCGTTGTCGCGCAACGAACAGTTATGTTTTTTTGCGCCAGCGCCGCGACAGCCTTACTATCGAGCGCGTTAACTGCGGCCAGTGTACACACGCAGGCATTGTTGGGCAGCGCGGTTACGTACTCTTCGGTCAGAACGATCGGTTGTTCTGTCACAATCGCGCCGGCGGGGTAGCGTGTAATCGCGCCGTGGAGCTTGATGTCTGCATCAATTGTGAAATCATCGGGCAGCCATAGCGTTTCACTGTAGATACCCGTTACCCCGCGCAGTACAGCAGGGTCAGAACTCGCGACGCGTACTATCTCGCCGACCAAAAACTTGCCGCTGTAATCAATGCTGCCATCGATAACCGCGTTGCCGATATTCAGCGCCTCTCCCTTAACCTCAATGATGTTAGAGCCACCCGCGTTTAGCGTGAAATTGCGCTTCGCCAGCTCTGCGTATGCCTCTGTCGAGAACAGCGCGTCGCCCGTGTTAATGGTGATTGTCTCAAACGCGTCGAAAAATTCCTTATCGTGTTTGAGCAATATCACATCACCCGCGTTGATTATAAGTTTTTTCATGTTCGCTCTCCCTTTAATGATTAGTTGGGCAGATGGAGATGATCCCGCAGTTGCCTGATAACCGCTCTAAGCCGTGTCCTCACGGTTACCGCCGGAATTGACAGCGCTTGCCCAATCTCGGTTGCGTTAAGCCCCGACATGTACCTTAGCGTTACGAGCTGCCGTTGTTCTGGTGAGAGCTTATGCAGCAGCTCTTGGACAATCAGCGTGTCATCCGCGTTGGGTTCGACGCCTGGCGCGTCATAGTCCGCCGCAAGAGCGACCAGGCGTGACAGCTTTCTCTTGTCGTCAACCAACACGTTTTTCGCTGTCATATACAGCCATGCGGCTGCCGCCCGTTCAGGCATATCGGCAAAATCGGGGTTGCGCATTGCCTTTAAAAACGCAAGCTGCACTGCATCCTCCGCCGTGTAATAGTCGCGGGAATACGCAGTCAGTCTGCCAACCAGCCTGGCGTTGTGGCTGTGGTACAGCTCTTCAAGCGTCATCGTATCACCTGCCTCTGTATATAAGACGTTTGAGGATGGCGAAGTGTTTTAGCGTTGGCAATCTTTTTAAAGATATGGAGATATTTCGAGAGACTGCCCGCCTCTTTTTAAAATTTTCACAATACCACGCCTTGCTTGTGATTGATATTCATACAATTGACATTATACTTTGCTTTAAAAGCAATTGATCTGTTAATCGAATTATGGTATTCTGACACCGTCTTTAAGAGAGTTAATCTTACATATTTTCGGACTGGTCATTCTAAAAAAGGAGGTGAAAAGATCGCCTAAAGGCTTGTTTCTTAAAGCCGAGCTTTCGTCACTATATCGTTGTTCTTCTGGATGCGGATTAAGGATTTTCTCATGGAGGATTGTCATGAAATTAAGTAAGTATTCTAAGCGCTTAGCGCTTGCGATCGCGGTTGCGATAGTTTTTGCTTTGCTTCCCGCAAGCGAGACGCGCGCTGACGCAACCCACACACAATACCCTGCCAAGAACAATTCTTCAGTCATTGCCGATATGGCTATAGAATCGTACAAAGAAGCGGGCACCAATTTGTTCGTAACCAAAATAACAGTGTATTTCTACAACGAATCCAGCGCGGATGTATCCAATTGGCGCGTTGAGATTCCCTTCGAGGGCTCTGTAACCTATAACTGGGTTGACTGCGAACACTCGGTAACAGGTGGAAAAATAATCGCCACACCCAAAACCTACAACAATGTCATTAAGCCCGGAGCTAAAGATAAGCATTTTGAGGTTTTTACAAAAACCGCGACGGCTTACGCCCCTGTGATCTCATCCTTCACCCTCGGCTCTGCGGTCACAAGCCCGACATCGACCCCTAAGCCTACAGCCACGTCAACACCCAAGCCTACAGCCACATCAACACCCCAGCCTACAGCGACATCGACACCAAAGCCTACGGCCACATCAACACCAAAGCCTACAGCGACACCGACACCCAAGCCTACGGCCACATCAACACCAAAGCCTACGGCGACACCGACGCCTAAGCCTACAGCCACGCAGACGCCCACAGCGACGCCGACGCAGACACCCAAGCCCACAGCGACGCCAACGATCTCTCCGCTGTCCCCAACGTCGATTGTCACTGACACGTGGAAAAACAATGGTGAATACTACACCAAGATAAATGTTACCATCACAAACACTGGCGGCAAAGTCGTTGATTGGAGGCTAAAAATTCCCTTTCTAAATGGCATCCGTATTTCGAGCGGCTCAAATTGCCTATACTCATTCTCTGGGGGTGTGATCAAAGTGAGCGCGGCTTCTTGGAATAAGACTATTAACCCGTCCGCCTCGGTAAGTTTCGAGCTTATAGTTGTAAGCTCCGCTCCATTTTCTCCATCGATATCGTACATTGAACTGGACAGAGAATCCGCTAACCCCTCCCCGACGCCCAGCCCGACCAATACCGCCACCCCAACCCCAAGAAGCACAGGCACGCCGACAGCAACACCAACACCCACGCCAAAAGCAACGCTAACACCCACAGCGACGCCAAGCCCTAAGCCGACATCGGCCCCCGCCTCCAATCTGCCCCGCAACATTGTAATTGGATACTGGGAAAACTGGAGGACAGGCGTTACGCTCAAACTTAGGGATGTAGACCCAAGGTGGGATGTGGTTAATGTTTCGTTCATGCTCACTGACTCGTCTGGATATAAGCCGGTGTTTGAAATTGACTCATCTGTCTACCCCAGCTCCGACAGAGTGAACGAGTTCAAAAATGACATACAAATTCTGCAAAGCAGGGGCGCTAAGGTACTCATATCTTTTGGCGGTGAGAAAGGCTACGACTTTAATGTGCAAACTGACGCGCAAAGGGACGCTTTTCTTCAAGGCGCGATAGACATTATAGAGAAGTACGGTTTCGATGGGCTAGACGTGGACATAGAAAAGCTGATCATGAACGTCACTGGCGAAACGTCTATAACGAATCCTACAAAGCCAATAAACAAGAACCTTATATACATACTTAGAAAGTTGTCAGAACATTTTAGCACAGATGACGCCCCATTTATAATTAGCATGGCGCCGGAGCATCCTTACGTGCAGGGCGGGTTTGTGGAGTGGAGCGGTTGGGGTTCTATTTATGGTGGATACCTGCCCGTGCTTAACAATGTAAGAGACATTTTGACCTATATTCACCCGCAGTATTACAACAATGAAATAAGTTATCCCACTTTTAACGGCTACAACTCAGACAGCCTGGTTAAACTTTCGGATATGCTCATAGAAGGATTTGATGTAGCTAGGGGCATGGGGCACTTTGATGGGCTTAGGCCAGATCAAGTAGCGATATGCGTACTTCGGGCAGGTACCGGAGCGTTGGATAATAACGCGTATAAAAAAGCCCTGTCTGACATGATTGCTAAATATCCAGATTTTAGAGGCATAGCCATATGGTCGATAAACGAGGAAGAGAGACAATCTTCTGGAAATCCGTTTCTTACAGCCATGCGATCCGTAATTGATTAGAAACGCGTTATAGATCTTTTGTTTGATTAAATGAGCGTTTTCACAAAAGGATTTTGCCTTCGTAGGGGCGCGCAACCGCCCGACGGCACACGACAACCGACCGATAATCAGGTCAAAAAGGCCGCCCGACAACCGCCTGGTTCCCCGATATTGTTGAGGCTTGGAAAGGCCCACGGGCGCGCACTGCGCGCCCCTACGAGATCATACCCACCGTGTTCTGCGCTCGCGCAAAGAAATGAGTATTGACGCGTCACATCAATTTGCTTATAATGATTGCGAACAGGTTTTAAATAACGGAGGTGAGCTGATTGAAACGGACATATCAGCCTAAGAAAAGGCAAAGAAGTGTCGAACATGGTTTTCGTAAACGTATGAGCACTTCGTCAGGGCGTAAGATACTATTGCGCAGACGCAGAAAAGGCAGAAAAGTTTTATCTGCTTAACAGTCATGAAAATTGCGGTCATGAAAATCGAAAGCCTGAAAAAGAATAGCCAATTTCGGCATGTGTACCACAATGGCAAATCTGTTGCCAACAAATGGTTTGTTTTGTATGCTGTTAAAAATAATCTTGGAGTATCCCGCGTCGGTTTCTCCGTCAGTCGCAAGGTTGGCAATAGTGTGGTTCGCAATCACGTTAAGAGATTGTTGCGCGAATGTGTTCGCCTGACCAGTAAAAAGATGGTCGGCTCTCAGAGTACATTCAAGTGTTCACAGTGGCCGGGGTCGTGTAATTCCATAGCGGGTTATGACTTGGTTTTTATAGCCCGCAAAACCGCGCCCGGAGCCTCATATGTGGATGTTAACGCTTCTGTGGTAAAATTGCTTGCGCGCCATGGGTTTATAGTAGACAAGCCAGATAAACGTGTCAATGACACACATGTCAATGACGCGCACGTCAACGACATGTGTGAAAAAAAATTTAGCGATACCCCATTGGCTATAGACAGTCATTTAACGCGCGAGCCGGTCGCCGCCCAGACGATAAGCAATCGCGGCGGCTTCCCCGCCAAAGCGGTGTGTTGGTACAAGCGTGTCATTTCGCCGTTGTTGCCGCAAACGTGTCGCTTCACGCCCACATGTTCTGAATATATGTACGAAGCCTTGCAAAAATATGGCCCCTTTAAAGGATTGGCGCTTGGAGCTTGGCGTCTGCTACGCTGCAACCCTTTTTGCAGAGGCGGCTATGATCCTGTCCCATAAAATTTGAGTACATTACGCAATTCCAATTATTATGAGTTTTACGAGAGAAAACACAAAATATTCTACGCGCTCTTGGAATTGCCATAGTACATTACAGAGGGAGGAAGTACGTTGATTCAAAAAGACCCGGGGGTAATTGTAGGACCTATAGCCCAATTTATGGGTTGGATAATAGATTTTGTATTTAATGTGGTTTACCCGTTTACCGAGAAAAATTCCCTGGGTATATCAATTATCGTTCTCACCCTAATCATTCGTTTTATAATGCTTCCGCTGGCGTTTAAATCCCAAAAATCCATGATGGCTATGCAAAGACTTAACCCCGAAATGGATAAAATAAAGAAAAAGTATGGCGATACCAAAGATCCTGAGCTTACCAAAAAGATGAACGTCGAGCTTCAAGCGTTGTATGCCAAGCACAAAATTAACCCGCTGTCTGGCTGCTTGCCGCTCATCATTCAAATGCCGATATTTGTTGCGCTTATTAATGTGTTTAATCAATCCTTTATGTATATCTCCAAACTGAAAAGTGTCTATGCGAGTCTTGCGGAAACGATTACCAAAGTGCCTCATTGGACAGGCGCGTTTATGCAATTTTTGGGCGCGCACGTCACGACTGACATGAAACCTCCGAAGGGTTCGTTTGACATAGCCCCTATAGTGGATGCCGTCACGGGAGCGGCGGACTACACCAATTTTATTAAATACCTCAACAAGATTACCCCCTCCGAATGGACCATGCTATTTAATGGCAACCCGGCCAACCCGGACGCTTCCTCTATAAATGCGCTGGCCTCGCCCGAGCTGCTTAATCAGATACAAGCGCTCTATACCCAAAAGAACAACATAGAGGTGTTTTTGGGACTTAACACATTGGAAAACGCGGGTTTTTTATGGCCCGGAATAATTATACCCGTTTTGACTGTACTTACCTCTGTGCTGTCGTCATGGCTAAGTATGAAGCAGCAGGCGCAGACCAGCAAGGATCAAAGCGCTGTGATGCAGCAGCGCATTATGATGGTCATCATGCCGCTTATGATGGGATTTTTTACTGTTAACGCTCCCATTGGCACAGGTATTTACTGGATAACCAGCAGCGTGTTTCAGGTGCTGCAACAATGGATAATGAATAAAAGAATGAAAACAGACCTCACTACTCCCAAGGAGGCTAAATAAACTTTGGACAGTTTAGAAAGATCCGGCAAAACCGTAGAGGAGGCCACTGCCGCCGCGCTTAAAGAGTTGCGCGCAGAGCTTGACGAGGTAGATATATCGGTGCTGGACGCGGGCACAAAAGGTTTCTTTGGTATTGGCGCAAAACCCGCGCGAGTGCTTATGACTGTGAGATTTGACCCGGAGCGCAAAGCCAGGCAGTTTTTGCGCGAGGTCACGGCGGCTATGCGTTTGCCTATGACCGTTACAACGCAGCTTAAAGACAGGCAAATGTTTGTTAACATGCAAGGTGAAGACATGGGAGTGCTTATAGGCAAGCGGGGTCAAACGCTTGATTCGCTGCAATACTTGGTTAATCTCGTTGTTAATAAAGGCACGGCTCCCTATATAAGCGTCACGCTAGATACAGAAAATTACCGCGCCCGCCGCAAAGAAACGCTTGAGTCACTTGCGATAAACCTTGCGAAAAAGGTGCGGGCGACTAAGCGCAACGCGGTGTTAGAGCCGATGAACCCCTACGAGCGGCGTATTATACATTCCGCGTTGCAAAATAATCGATATGTCACCACCTACAGCGAAGGCGATGAACCATTTAGAAATGTCGTTATTGCCCCTAAATAGCGATACCATAGCGGCGATATCGACGCCGCCTGGGCGTGGAGGCATAGGTATTGTACGCCTGAGCGGGCCTGACGCTTTTCGAATTGCGCGGGAGATATTTAAACCTAAGAATAGAGCCTCCTCAGCCAAGCCGTTTAAATTACGATATGGGCATATTGTGGATGATGGAAATATATTGGACGAGGCGCTGGTATCGCTAATGCCAGCGCCAAAAACTTACACTACTCAAAACATGGCGGAGATAAACTGCCATGGGGGTAACGCGTGTGTGAGGCGCGTGCTGGAATTGGCGATAAGGCGTGGCGCGAGGTTGGCCCTGCCGGGCGAATTTACCAAGCTGGCTTTTCTCTGTGGCAGGATCGATCTTAGCCAGGCCGAAGCCGTCATGAGCGTTATTGGCGCTGAAAATGATTTTGCGTTAAAATCCGCTGCCGATCAACTGTCTGGCACTCTGGGAAATAAGATACGATCTGTTAAAGAGGAGATACTGTCTGTTCAAGCCGCTATCGAAGTAGCTATTGATTATCCAGAAGAGTTTGACTTTGCGGCGCGTAGTTTAAAGCCCAAATTGATTGGCGTGAGTGGCGCGATAGACAAAATGATACAATCGGGCGTTTTTAGCAATATGCTCGCCGAAGGCATAAATATGGTGATAATCGGCAAGCCGAACGTGGGCAAATCTTCGTTGCTTAACGCTATGCTGGGGCGCGACAGGGCGATTGTCGCCGAACAAAGCGGTACTACAAGGGACATAGTTAGCGACAGGCTGCCACTGGGCGATCTGTTGATAAACATAATGGATACGGCGGGCATTCGTGAAACATGCGATGCGATAGAGAGCATGGGTGTAGAACGCGGGTTGCTTGCGGCGGGCGACGCTCACTTGATAATATGGGTAATCGACGGCTCTAGCCAGATGGACGATGAAGACGAGCGTGTGATGGAATTCGTAAAGAAAGTTATCGTAGATAATGGAAAACTTGCCATATGCGCTGTGAATAAAAAAGATTTGCCAACAGTGGTTAACACGCGTCATTTGCGCTCAAGATTGGGTATGCCGTGTGTGAGGGTGTCCGCGCTTGCCAACGAGGGCGTAGACGAGCTGAAAGAAGAGATAACGCGGCTGTTCTCTGTAGACAATAGAGACGACGATACATTAGTGACCAATATGCGTCATATTGATGTATTGACGCGCGCGAAACAAGCGTTGCAGTCCGCCTTACAAGCCATAGATAACGGTCTGCCGGATGATTTTGTGTCACTTGATTTGGGCGAAGCCTATCACTGTTTGGGAGAAATAACCGGGGATACTGCCGGAGATGATTTGATATATAGGATATTTTCAACTTTTTGCGTAGGTAAATGACGCAGTGAAACCCATTTCTGTTGGCTTAACTACCCTAAACGTGCGTTTTCACAAAAGGGTTTTGCTTTCGTAGGGGCGCGCTCGGCAATCGCCCGGCTGCCTCGCGGGCGCGCACTGCGTGCCTCTGCGAGATCATACCCACTGTAATGCCGTACACCGGTACCAAAGGATGTGACTACTAATTAACACCATTTACGATGTAGCCGTGGTTGGAGGCGGACACGCGGGCTGTGAGGCCGCCTTGGCTGCGGCGCGCATGGGCTGTAGTGTGATCATGTTCGCTATGCACCTGGATTCTATAGCGCTCATGCCATGCAACCCAAACATCGGTGGCAGCAGCAAAGGGCACCTTGTGCGCGAAATAGACGCCTTGGGCGGCGAGATGGCAAAAAATATAGATAAAACGTTCATTCAAAGCCGTATGCTTAACAAAAGTAAAGGTCCCGCCGTATATTCTTTGCGAGCTCAGGCTGACAAACGCCGCTATAGTGCTGAAATGTTAAATACCTTGCGTCGCGTGGATAACCTGCACATACGTCAGGCGGAAATCGTAGATATTATTGTGAACGAATCAAAGCGTGCCGCAGGTGTTGTTACGTCTACTAGCGGCGTCGCGCGCGCGCGCGCAGTAGTGCTGTGTACGGGAACGTACCTTAAGGCGCGTTGTTTGTGCGGTGATACGATAGATAAAACGGGGCCTAACGGGCTAAAGAGCGCTATGGGTTTGAGCGAGTCTCTGGATCGGTTGGGCATTCGTATAAAGCGATTTAAAACAGGTACACCGGCTCGCATAGACCGGCGATCGATAGACTATACGCAATTGGAGATACAACATGGCGATGTACCAGTAATCCCTTTTTCGTTTGATACACGGCAGGAAGATTTAAGGCGTGAGCAGATCCCGTGTTATGTCACGTATACCAATGAATCTACCCACGCGATATTACGTGAAAACTTACATCATTCTCCCATGTACAGCGGGGTTATTGAGGGTGTGGGCGCGCGATATTGCCCGTCGATAGAAGATAAGATTGTTCGTTTCGCGGATAGGGAGAGACATCAGGTATTTGTCGAGCCAGAGGGTGAAGATAGTGGCGAGATGTATATTTCGGGTATGTCTACCTCTATGCCGGAAGATGTGCAAGAAGCTATGTATCGCACCCTGCCGGGGTTCGAGAAAGCTCGCGTCACCCGTTTGGGCTACGCGATAGAATATGACTGCGTCGATGGGATGCAATTGGATTGCTCGCTAATGTTTAAGCATGTGTCAGGGCTTTTTTCCGCCGGACAGATAAACGGCAGTTCAGGCTACGAAGAAGCCGCCGCTCAGGGACTAATCGCGGGCATTAACGCTGCTCGCCTATGTCAAAACAAGCCTCCGATAACCATAAGCCGCTCTGAAGGCTATATAGGAGTGCTAATAGACGATCTTGTGACAAAGGGCACTAATGAGCCGTATCGAATGTTAACGAGCCGTGCGGAATATCGTTTGCTGCTACGGCAAGACAACGCCGATCAGCGGTTGATGAAAAAAGGTTACGAAGCGGGGCTTATCAGTCGTAAACGCTATGAACAGCTAATTACTAAAATCGAAGCGATAGAAAAAGAGATAGACCGTGTGGAGACCCATGTGATACCGCCTGGTGACAAGATAAATCGTTTTTTGGAAGAACATAGCTCTTCGCGCGTAATTACGGGCGTATTGTTGGCCGAGTTGATCCGTCGACCGGAATTGAGTTATGATATGCTTGCCCCATTTGATACAAAACGGTCGGCTTTGCCTGCTGAAGTTGCCGAGCAGGTCAATATTTGCGTTAAATATAGGGGATATATTTTGCGCCAAAGTTTACAGGTGGAACAATTTAAGCGATCGGAGAATACACTATTACCAATAGATATTGACTATTTTTCTATAAATGGACTTCGCATAGAGGCAAGGCAGAAGCTCAACACCATAAAACCGTTAAATCTCGGTATGGCAAGCAAGATAGCCGGTGTTTCTCCAGCGGATCTTTCGGTATTGGCGATCTGGCTTAAAGCGCGAAGGGCATAACATTCTTTGATATGGATGCGTAGCGGTCAGTGGGTATGATTTCGTAGGGGCGCGCAGTGCGCGCCCGTGAGCCTTTCCAAGCCTCGCCAATATCGGATAACGCGCGGTCGCGCAGTGCGCGCCCCTACGAGATCAAAATCCTTTTGTTAGAGAACATAGATTGCCGATGTAGAATACATACGCTCATATTTGCGAAAATTAAGTCGCAGGTTGGGTCAAAAGCAAAAAGCAGCCTTTTTTATCAGGTTGTTGTGAGGAGGAGATATCTTGTCTCATGGTTTTCAATGGCGTATACGCGGCGCAGGATACACCCCCGCCAAGATTCCCGTCGCCGCTTTGCATTATGGCGAATTATCCCCATCGATTCAAACAAAAAAGCCTTTTTTTAATATATTGACTGAAAGTAGCACGGTAAAACTTTTTTTAGATGCTGTGGCGCGCGATGATGAATACGCGAAATGCCTTCTCAGCAAGAATTGTATAAAAAACATAGACTTGTTGGCGCTAAAGGAAACATTTATTAACGGCGGGTTTAAGGTGTTGTTTGGTAATGACAGTGTATCCGCTGTACCCGGCAGTAAAAATTGTCGCACAAACACTGTGTTGCTTATTAACAACAAGCAAAGGACTATATTGCGCTTGTACATGGTTCGCGAGCCTGATCAATTTGGACAATGGAAGATATTTAGTGTGGAAAAAGAATGATTTGCTGCGGCACGCTAGCGCGTTTGTGACGCTAAGTGACAAACAGGCCGAAATGTTTATCCAATACATGGATTTACTTCTTGAATGGAACAAGAAAATGAATTTAACGACCATAACCCAGCCTGAACAGATTTTGGCGAAACACTTTGTTGATTCGCTGTCGTTATTTAGATTTATAACGACTGATAAACCGTACAGGATTGTGGACGCGGGAACAGGGGCAGGTTTTCCGGGGGTGCCGCTTGCAATTGCGGCGCCCCATTTTGGTGTGACACTTATGGACAGTCTTGGCAAGCGGCTAAAATTTTTAGACGAGGTTGCGTATAGATTGGGGCTGACAAACACTAATCGGGTTCATGCCCGCATGGAGGACGCGGGCCGAAACGCGCGATACCGTGAGGCGTTCGACATAGCCGTCGCGCGTGGCGTTGCGCGAATGAGTGTTTTGAGCGAATATTGCCTGCCGCTGGTAAAGCCCGGAGGGTATTTTTACGCCCTTAAAGGGGACAACGCGGCGGAAGAGACGCAATCCGCGCATGAAATAATAAAAATACTGGGCGGACACGCCACGCGCGTTGAACCGATCATAATTGAAGATGAATATTCTGGTGAACCCCTTCGCCATACTATAGTTACCATTCAAAAAATTATGCCCACGCCTGAATCATATCCCCGGCGCGGTAAAGTGATCGAACGGCATATCTCAAAATAGGGCATGACCATGGTAGTACGCATAGTAGTACATATTTTCATATTGACATGAGCAGGGCCCCATGTTAAAATGGAACACGGTTCCAAATACATACACATATGGGGGGGCGTGCCTTTGAAAAAGCTGGTTATTCTCGTTGCCTTTTCGATGCTTTTTTGCTCATGCGCGCGAACGAAAAACACAATCGACG
The DNA here is from genome assembly GCA_031263155.1 of Clostridiales bacterium. Lineage (GTDB taxonomy): Bacteria > Bacillota > Clostridia > Lachnospirales > WQUN01 > JAISGK01. The sequence goes on along the minus strand of JAISGK010000023.1, from coordinate 4,650 downwards.
ATGGCCAATTGTCCATTGTAACTACCATATTTGCGCCATATGACCTTGCGAGGCAAATCGCGGGAGACAAGGCGGAGGTTACAATGTTGCTTAAGCCGGGGTCAGAAAGCCACTCGTTTGAACCCACCCCGCAAGATATTATACGTATTCAAAATTGTGATCTTTTTATATACGTGGGTGGAGAATCCGAAACCTGGGTAAATGATATTCTAAACTCTATGAACGATGCCCAATTTAAGGTGGTGCGTCTCATGGATTGTGTAGAAGTAGTCGAAGAAGAGATTGTCGAAGGTATGGAAGAGGAAGAGAAACACGGGGAAAATGCTGAATATGACGAGCATGTTTGGACGTACCCTGTTAATGTAAAAAATATCGTTAGCGATATAACGGCGGCGCTTTGCTCCATAGACGAGGCTAATATGGACTATTACAATATCAGCTTTATGGACTACTCCTCCAAACTGGATGAGCTGGACGAAGCCTTTACAGGGGTCACGGATCCCGCGCGGATTGCGCGTAATGTGATTGTTTTTGGCGACAGATTCCCATTTAGATATTTTGCTGACGGTTATGGCTTGAATTACTACGCAGCGTTTCCCGGTTGCTCCACTGAAACCGAGCCCAGCGCGGCTACGCTCAAATTTCTTATTGACAAGGTTAATCAAGAGCAAATACCCGTTGTATTCTACATTGAGCTTTCTAATCATAAAATAGCGGACGCCATTTGCGAGGCTACAGGCGCAAAAGCATTACAGTTGCATTGCGCCCACAATATCTCGGCTGAAGAATTTGAAAATGGCGCTACTTATTACGATATAATGAAAGCGAATGTGGACAGCTTGAAGGAGGCTTTAGGCTAATGCCCCTTTTAATGTGCCGTAGAGCGGTTTTTGGCTATGAAGGCGAAGCGGCTGTTAGTGCGCTGGACTTTGAGGTTAACAGCGGCGACTATTTGTGCGTAGTTGGCGAGAATGGGAGCGGCAAAAGCACGTTGATAAAAGGCTTGTTGAAATTGCTAGCGCCTTTGGCGGGCAGCGTGGTTTATGGCGACGGCCTGCAACCTGGAGATATTGGTTATTTGCCACAACAAACCCCGGCGCAAAAAGATTTCCCCGCCGGGGTTTATGAGGTTGTGCTGTCCGGTCGTCTCGGTTCACGCGGCTTGCGACCGTTCTATTCTAAAAAAGATAAAGAAATGGCAATCGAAAACATGGAAAGGTTGGGCCTAACATCCCTTGCCAACAAATGTTATCGCGAGCTTTCTGGCGGGCAGCAGCAGCGTGTTTTGCTGGCGCGGGCGCTTTGCTCTACGCGGCGCTTGCTGCTGTTAGACGAACCCGTAGCTGGGCTTGACCCGATAGTGACAGGAGAACTGTACAGTCTGATTAAGCAAATTAACGACGATATGGGTGTAACAGTGATCATGGTATCGCATGATATACACAGCGCGATTAAATACGCGAAAACGATACTGCACCTTCGCAGCCGCCAGGCATTTTTTGGTAGCGCGCAAGAATACGCGGCCAGCGACATAGGCAGCAAGTTTATTGGCGGTGATAGCAATGTTTGATTTCTTTATAGAGATGTTTTCATATTCTTTTCTTGCGCGCGCCGTTATTGTGGGATTGTTGGTGTCGCTGTGTGCCTCGCTGCTGGGCGTTAGCCTTGTGCTTAAACGCTACAGCATGATAGGCGATGGTTTGTCGCATGTAGGCTTTGGCGCGTTGGCCGTCGCGACAGGACTCAATGCCGCGCCGTTGGCTGTGGCTGTGCCTGTTGTAGTTATGGCCGCCTTCCTCTTGCTGCGATTAAGCGAAAGTAGTAAAATAAAAGGCGACGCGGCTATAGCGCTTATATCCACAAGTTCATTGGCCATAGGGGTTGTGGTAATATCCCAGACCACCGGCATGAATATAGATGTATGCAATTACCTTTTTGGCAGTATATTGGCAATGAGCCATGCCGATGTGGCGTTAAGCGTTGCCCTCGCCACTACCGTGCTGGTAGTGTTCGCTTTGTTTTACAACAAAATATTTGCGGTTACGTTTGACGAGCAGTTCGCTAGGGCAACCGGCGTTCGCACAGGCATTTATAATATGCTCATAGCGTTTTTAACGGCTATTACTATCGTGCTGGGTATGCGTATGATGGGGGCCTTGCTTATTTCCAGCCTTATCATTTTCCCCGCGCTTACGTCTATGCGAACATGTAAGACTTTTAGGTCCGTTACGGTTTGTTCCGCCATTGTATCGGTGGCGTGTTACTTTGTAGGAGTTACATTGTCATACGCCGCGCCAAAAGGTTTACCGACAGGAGCTTCTGTTGTTATGGTGAATATACTGGCATTTGGCGCGTTTTGCCTCGTCTTTTTGTGTAAGAAGCTTTTGGTTAAAAAGCGAATAAGAGCGGAGGTTTGAACAAGTGAAATATTTACTGGTGGCCATCACATGTATTACGATGATAGGTTGTTCGGGAATTGACAACGCAGCGAGGATAAATGAAGAAGGAACTGCGGGAGTATCATATAATGTTGAACTTTCGTCGCCAATACCCGATGACTCTGTGGAAACTACGGACACTTCAATAACGACTGCCGAGGCGGAAAACGCCGCAGCCGCGATATCAACCCACGCGGCGACCGCTCAAGAGGTAAACGGGGTTGTTGAGATCAAAGAAAAACTATTTGTGGCGCAAACAAACGATGTATACCTTAACCCGCAAGACTACCTTGGTAAAAAGATAAAATACGAGGGCATATTTAAGAGCTATTATTCAGAAGCATACGACGAAACGTACTATAGCGTTATACGTTACGGGCCGGGTTGTTGTGGTATTGATATGAACGCGGGTTTTGAGGTTTTGTGGAAGGATACGACCGGTAAGGCATATCCCGAAGTGGACGATTGGGTTGAGGTTGTTGGCGCGGTATCGGAAATAGAGCAAGACGGCGAGAAATTCTTGCTTGTTGAGCTGGACTCGCTGACTGTGCTGGACACACGCGGAGAGGAATATGTGACGACCTAGAGGCTTTGATGTGCCCAATGGCGACGCCGAAAAAACGATTGAGGATTTTGCCAAGGCAGTAGAGCATTTCTCTCGTATGTCTTAATAATTATCCACATTAAAAAATGTTGATGTGTAAGCAGCCAGAAAATTCTGGCTGCTTTTTTATTGACTAAAGGGAGGGCAATTTCTATGGCATGAAAAAATGAAATTCATTTAAAGCTACTGCATCACTTAATTCGGCCAATTATTTCCTTAATATCCTGCTTGCCGTGGATCACCCTGCGAATCTTAACTGTTTTTTCCTCATCATTCACTTTATAAAAAATGAGATAACTGCCAACCACAACTTTTCTAAAGGCTGGATTGTCTGGGTACTCTTCATGTTTCTTAGGCATAGTTCGTAATGCCTCAATACGAGCCTTCATTAAATCGGTCAAATTTTTGGCCGCTGTAGGATTATCTTGACTAATGTAATTTTTGATTTCTTGAATGTTCCTGACCGCCTGAGGCAAATATTGAATGGTATACTCCATAATTATTAGCCCTCTATCATCGCCCAGGCTTCCTCATGACTCAGCCATTTGGTTTTTGGGTCATTAGCCTCAATTTCCGACTGCGCCAATTCACGCAAGATGTATTCTCTTTGCAAAAGCTCTCTGGCTTTAGTTAGGGTAATAAAATCGCTCTCAGCCACAACCACGACATTTTCATTTCGTGGCCGTGATAAAATAACCGGGCTACCGCTATACGCCTCGTCACAAATTTCTTTGCAGTTCCTCGTAAAGTCATTGACTCTAATCGCGCGCATACTTATCACTCCTGACATAAAATACTTCGGATAAAAAACCGTGTTTATTTACACGTGTATTTTAACACGTTTTTTTATTTTTATCAAGAAAATTTTTAAATGCTTTTCAAAAGGCTTCTCTAAATGAGCGTACTTGGTAAAAATGCACAAAATGATTAGGAGCAAAGGTCATAGAGGATCTCAATGGGTGTACCGTTTTGTGCATGTTGATAAATGAAAGAGATTCTGCCTCTCAAAATATCTTTCCGCAATAAACGCACGCCATCGCCAAAAGACATATTACTACCAAGACCCCTCGTACACAACAAATGACATAAAGACATAATTGTCCATAAGCGCTCTATGCCTTTGATAGAGCGGATTTGGTACTTTCCAAACCCCAAGGTATCCTTGCTTTGGCCAAAAAATGTCTCTATGCACCATCTCTGGCCATAGTATTTCAGAATGGTAAGAGTATCCAGCGTTGTATCCGTACAGATAAATGCTTTTAATGCCTTGGGATTTTTAAAAGCCGTCGTCGGCCAGCTTAACAGCACAACTGCGTTGTCAACACCATTCAGCTTGCCTTCATAACGGTATACATAGTATTCGCTGCCGTTAACGGTAACGAGGTCCACGTCAGGTTTCTCTATGTATTTTGCCGCGAATTCAGCTATGCCGATATGTATGCCTTGCGGATATATTATCCTGTTGGTTTTCAACGCTTCGATAAAGTGGTATCCTCTTTCTGCGCAAGCATCAATGATCTTGCCATTGGTATACCAACTGTCAGTCAGAACATATGACCTTGTTTCGGGGACAGGCAATCCACCGATCAGTTCTATGGCATAATCAAT
>JAISGK010000048.1 GCA_031263155.1 Clostridiales bacterium | reverse complement strand
GTTCTCAAAATAATCCGACTGTTTCATCTTGCTTATTTTAACGGCGAAAATCAGTATAACGCAAAGATAAACAAGCATTAAAGCCCCGCCTGCGATAAGCGCGACCACAATATCCGCTGACACGATAAGCGTCTGATACGCGACAAACAACAGCCCCAGAGTATAGGCAATGCGCGATATACGGTTGTTGGCGGAGCGCATATCGCCCGATGTAGCGGAAGCGTGAACGCCCGCAATGGAAATCGCGCTGAAATTAAGTACGGCGGGCAGCGCCACGCTAACCCATTGCAAGGAGGTCAACGTGATCGGATAACCGGCAAGCCAAGCTGTCAACGCGGCGCATACGACGGCCAAGGCGAAAAAGCCGACCGCGAACCACAGGCAAAACATAAACTTTCCCCAAACAACGCTTTTCCCGCTTATCGGCGAGGAAAGCAACGTTTCAAGCGTTCTGTGTTCCCTTTCTCCCGCCAAACTGTCGGCAAGCATCGGTTTTAGGAACAAAGCCGCAAATACCGCCGCCCGCCATTGTCAAAGATGAAGGATGTGGTACGGGATTTTCGTTTGGGACTTGATAAGGCATTCCCCGACCGTTCGGAGTTTCGCCACGCGGAGGGCAACAGCGCGGTACACCTGAAAGCGTCTGCGGTCGGTTCAAGCGTGACCGTGATAATCAATAGCAGCAAAAAGGGGTGCAATGGACAAATGGACAAAAAGAAGAAAGCCCGCAATCTCACATGGTTACTGGGCTTTCTTGAACGGAAGCGGAGGGATTCGAACCCCCGTGGGCGTGAACCCAAATGGTTTTCGGGACCACCGCGTTATGACCGCTTCGCTACGCTTCCAATTATTTCAACCCGATTCTACCCTCGGAAAAAGGATAGAAATACAGGATAGAAAACAGCTATTCAGTTGTCTGCACTAGCACCGCAAAGCCCTGTAAATCAAGGATTCGCGAGGTCGATACTATCGCTTATCGCGCCGCTTTTCAAGAGCCGCACCATCAACCACTCGGACACCTCTCCCTGCTTGGTCAACACATTTCCTCCCGCCAGATAAATTACCATAAACCCTTCGCTATGTCAAGTTTGGAATAATAACTCTGCTGTCTCTGGCTCTCTTGGTCAATCTCCACAAATAATATTATCGAAAATTGTTCAATCACACGATTTTGTGCCGATTTAACCATTTGCTCTGTACTTTTACGCGTTTAGATGCTATAGTATAATCGTTATAAACCGATATATGGTTTATAAGTTCGTATAAAGGAATTGGGAGGTTTGCAATGCGAAGGCTCAAGTTTTATGGGCTTGGCGGTCAGGGCGTCGTGACCGCAGGGAAAACGCTTTCCACAGCGGTTTCCATCTACGATGGCAAATACGCCATTACCGTGCCGGCTTATGGACATGAAAGGCGTGGAGCGCCGGTGTATACGGACATAGTTGTGGACGAAGAACCGATTCTCGCTAATTGTTTTGTCTATGAACCGGACATTGTCCTGGTGATGGACGACAGTATCATCGAAAAGAATGTTGATGTCGCAAAGGGTAAACGCCATGACACTGCGCTGGTGCTTAATACACGTAATCCCGAAGTCGCTGAAATGTACGCAAATGAATTCGGCTTCAACAAAGTCTTTTATGTTGACGCGACACAGATAGCCATCGACTGTATTGGCCGTGAGATTCCCAATGGCCCAATGCTGGGAGCGCTGGCCATTACTGGTATAGCCCCTATCGAGGCGATCGAAAACGCGCTGAAAGATATCTTTGGAGAAAGGGCGGGTGAAAAAAATGCAAAGGCAGCAAGAAAAGCCTACGAGCAAGTTAAGGAGATTTAGGCTGTACGGGCCTTGTTCTCATGTGTTCGACGCAAGTCATACCGGCAGCTGGCGTGTCGAAAGACCGGACGTAGCGTTTGACAAATGCGTCAAATGCGGTATCTGCGCCACCTGCTGCCCCGCAAATGTCATTACTGTAGACAAGGGAAGCGCCGAGTGCGTGCGCATCATGTGGGATTACTGCAAGGGATGCGGCATATGCGCCAATGAATGTCCCCAAAAGGCAATCGCGATGATCCCGGAAAGGAGCGTGAAATAATGGGCCATTACAAAATGCTGGACGGGAACTATGCTGCTGTGGAGGCGCTCAAGATGGCGGGCGTCAAGGTAATATCGGCATATCCAATCACACCGCAAAGCTCCATTTCCGAAAAATTGGCCGAACTGGTTGATGAAGGCGAGCTAAACGCAAAATATATACGCGTCGAGTCTGAGCATACAGCAATGTCCTGCGCTGTCGGCGCCCAGCTTACCGGTGTCCGGGCCGCTACCGCTACATCCTCCGTGGGTCTGGCGCTGATGCATGAAGTGCTTAACGTCGCCGCAGGCTTGCGCGTTCCCCTAGTTATGCCGGTAGTAAACCGCTCGCTGGCTTCACCCTGGAGCCTGTGGTGCGACCATCAGGATACAATGGCCGAGCGTGACAGCGGGTGGATTCAGTTGTACTGCGAGAATGTTCAAGATGTGTTCGACAGCGTTATCATGGCATATCGCATTGCCGAACACCCAGATGTTCTGACCCCGGCAATGGTTTGTCTGGATGGATTTTTCCTCTCTCACAGTATGCAAAAAGTGCTTGTGCCAGAGCAGGAAGAGATCGACCGCTTCGTTGGCGAATACAAAGCCGTTAACCTGCGCCTTGACCCGAAGGATCCCATCTTGATCAATAATCTGACAAGCCCGGATGAGATCACCGAGATGAAATATCAGCAGGCTGCTGGATTCCGCAACGCGAAGCGCGTGATGGGTGAAGTGTTCCAGGAGTTTGCCGAGTTGTTTGGCCGCAAAAAATCCGTTGTGGAAGGGTATCGCACCGATGACGCCGACGCGGTAATTGTAACGCTTGGTTCCATGTCCGGTACGGCCAAATATGTCGTCAACCACATGCGCGAAAAAGGTTATAAGGTTGGCGCCGCCAAGGTGGTATCCTTCAGACCGTTCCCTTACGAGGAGCTGCGCCGGGTGCTGGAAAACGCCGCAAAGGTGGCGGTGCTGGATCGCACCACCGGGTTTGGCGCCCAGGGCGCGCCGCTGTGGCTAGAGGTTAAGTCCGCGCTGGATGGCTGCAAACTTGTGAAAAGTTATATTGGCGGCCTTGCGGGACGCGATGTAAGCATGTGGTCCATCGAAAATGCGCTGATGGATATTATGGAAGAACGTTCCGCAAAACCGGATACCAAATGGATTGATCTGCAAGGCGACCCTATGAATCTAAGGCAGGTGTTGATGAATGTTTGATATCGTCAAGGAAGCGAGCGGACTTGTGTCCCATGGGGTCAGCGCTTGCGCCGGCTGTGGGCTTGAATTGATTATACGCAATGTTCTCGGTGTGCTGGGCGAGGATACGACCATAGTAATCCCGCCCGGATGTTCCGCGCTGTTTTGTGGTTACGGGCCAAATGCGGGTATGCGTGTATCGGGTCTACAGGGCAACCTGGAAAATACAGCCGCATACGCGGCGGGCATTAAGGCCGGATATGCGATGCAGGGCAACCACCACACGACCGTGTTGGGCTTTGCCGGAGACGGCGCTACTGTCGATATTGGCATACAGTCCCTTTCCGGCGTTATGGAGCGCCGCGACAAGGTGATGTATATTTGCTATGACAACGAGGCCTATATGAATACCGGCATACAGGGCAGCTCGTCATCGCCTGTGGGTGCTTGGACCACCACTACACCCGGCGGAAAACCCACCCGGCGTAAGGATCTGCTGCGTATTGCCATGGCCCACGACATCCCTTATTGCGCTTCAGCCAGTCTCGCCAATATCCCCGATCTTCGCAAGAAGGTGCAAAAAGCCAAAGATACTGACGGACCCAGCTTGCTTCACATACACTGCCCCTGCCCCACAGGCTGGCGCTACCACCCGTCCAAGACTATAGAGGTGGCAAAGAGCGCCGTTCAAAGCGGCGCGTGGTTGCTGTACGAGTATTGTGACGGTAATATCACCGTTAACACAAAGTTTAAGGAGCTAAAACCCATCGAGGTCTATTTCAGCCTGCAAGGGCGTTTCAAGGGCGTAAACGATGAAGGCATGGCCGAAATCCAACAGCAAGTAAAAAGCCAGTACGAGGCGTTGTTAGCCTTGGCCGGGTTAGAATAGGGGGATCTTTATGGCAACGTTGGTAAATGGAAACAACAATATGGCCTATATAAAGAAAATCGTCTGGATTGTAGTGATCATCGCCTTCTACGCCATCACCAGCAATATCGCGCCACCGGCGGGTCTGTCCGTCGAGGGTTGGAAAGCCATCATATTTATGATTGTGGCCATTATGACTTGGGTATCCGAAGTCGTACCCGTCGGCATAGCCTCGTGTTTTTTGCTCTTCGTTCCTCAGTTGCTGGGCATACAAAAAACTGGCGCGGTTTTAGAAAAATTCGCGATCTCCACGATATTTTTCATTATCGCGTCCATGCTCATAGCCAAGGCATTTATAAATGTGGGCCTTGGATACCGCGTTTCTTTGTACGTCACTTTTTTGGGCAATAAAAGTCGAAACGTGCTACTTAGCCTGATGTTGGTAACCGCCCTGATATCTTCGGTTCTTGCGGATATCCCAACGGCGATTATTGTCGCTGGCATAGCGTACACCCTGCTTAAGGAGAGCGGATGCAAGCCGGGAGAATCTAATTTTGGCCGGGCGGTCATGGTGGCGATCCCTATCGCGGCGGCCATAGGCGGGTTTGCCACCCCCGCCGGGAGCGGCCTCAACGTATTGAGCATCGACCTGCTGCGCAGCACCACCGGTATTGAGCTGACCTTCTTAAAATGGACGGCTATTGGCGCGCCCATGGCTTTTGTCACTATATTCGCCGCGTGGTTTATCATCCTCAAAATTTTTAAGCCGGAGATTGACGAGGTAAAGGGCCTGGAGAATCTTTCGCTCAAGCGCAAAGAAATGGGCCCGCTTACCAAGGATGAAAAGAAGTTTGGCCTGATCTTCATCTGCACACTGATCTTGTGGTTTACTCAACCTTTCACCAAGCTCGAGATCGCGTTCATTTCCCTGCTGGCTATCACTGTGCTGGCGCTGCCCGGTATCAACCTTATGGATTGGAAAACGGCGAAAGATACTATCAGTTGGGATTCGATCCTACTGGTGGGCTCCGCTAACGCCATTGCCATGATATTGAGTACCCAAGGCAGCGCGGAATGGATCAGCAATTCTCTGCTTACGCCGTTTACATCGTCCGGCATGATGTTATTGATAACCATCGTTACCGCCTTTGGCATGTTTATTCACCTGCTGGTGCCGGTGGGTAACGCCGTGTTGTCACTGTGTATACCCATTGTGGCAATAATGGCGCAAAACGCTGGTATTAACCCGCTGTACCTGATTCTCCCGCTGGGATACACCGCTAGTTGCGTGTTTTTGCTGCCATTGGATCCAATACCGCTAACCACATACGGCTATGGATACTGGAAACTCACGGATATGTCCAAAACTGGCTTTCCGATTGCTATTGTGTGGGGGATTATTTTGGTGTTGCTGATGATGGCCGCGATCAGCTTTGGCATTATCTGAATCTTGAGGGAGAGACGGCGAGTTTCGCCGGGCGAACCTCGCCGTCCGTCCCTACTAACGTGAAGAGGGTGAAATCATGTACAAGATTGTGGCTATTAACTTGGGTTCCACATCCACCAAGATTTGCTACTACGAGGACAATAGGTGTGTTCTGAAAACGAACCTTGCCCATAGCGCCGCAGAGCTGGCCTCATACGCCTCTATCTGGGATCAGGAAGAATACCGCACAAACGCGATTATGGCTTTCCTTAACGAAAACAATATAACGCTATCAGATCTAGACGCTGTAGTCTCTCGCGGCGGACATACCAAGCCCCTGACAGGCGGCGTCTACCGTATAACAAAGAAAATGCTGGATGAATCTGGCAGCGGGGTTTATGGCGTCCACGCTACCGACCTGGGCTTGCGCATTGCTTACAAGTTTTCCCGGCAGGGGCCTCGGCCCATGACCGTTGATCCACCCACGACGGATGAATTCGAACCGCTGGCCCGTTACAGCGGCCTGCCGGAATTGCCGCGCCGCAGCAGCTTTCACGCGTTAAATCATCGCGCTGTCGGCAAGCAGTACGCGCGGGACAACGGCCTTGATTACAATCAGCTAAACCTTATTGTCGCCCACATGGGCGGCGGCATCACAGTGGCCGCCCACAAGCAGGGCAAAATGGTAGACGCCAACAACGGTATCAACGGTGACGGGCCTTTCTCGACCAATCGTTGCGGCAGCGTGCCAGTGAGCGCTTTGGTGGATATGTGCTACAGCGGCAAGTACACGCTGTTCAAAATGAAGAGAAGAATGAACAACAGCGGAATGATGGCCTATCTTGGTGAGAGCGACGTGCTGACCGTCGAGCGGCGCGCGGCTGACGGCGACGAAAAATGCCGTGAAGTGCTGGAGGCCATGTGCTACCAATGCGCAAAAGAGATCTCCGCTTGCGCGGCTGTGTTGTACGGCAAGGTGGACGCGATACTGATAACAGGCGGCATGGCAAATTCTGAACTTCTGACCAGCCTGATTCGTGAGCGTGTGGAATTTATCGCGCCTGTCGTCCTGTACCCCGGCGAGCATGAAATGCAATCTTTGTGCCTAAACGCCTATGAAGCGCTCAAGGGCTTGCAGCCAACATTAGAAATTGACTAGCGAGGTGAATTTATGCTGAGTACATTTCAAGAAATAGAGGAATTTGTACTGAACGAAAAGATCAGGAAAACTATTGCCCTGGCCGGCGCCCATGACGCGGACGCCCTGTCCTCTGTAGTCAATGCGCGTCGAAAAGGGGTTGTGGACGCGATACTTGTTGGACATAAAGATAAGATTCGCGATCTGCTTGGCGAGTTGGAAGAGGACGCGGAAGAATATGTCATCATGGATGTTACAAGTGACGCTGGGATCGCCGCCGCCGCTTGCTGGCTTGTGGCCGATGGAAAAGCTGATATTCCGATGAAGGGCATCATTCAGACTGGTACGTTTATGCGGGCAATACTGGATAAAACCTACGGCTTTGTTCCCGATAAAGGGCTTGTAAGCCAGGCCACTGTATTTGAGTACACACAGGAAAATAGGCTGATGCTCCTGACCGATTGTGCAGTCAACATCAAGCCGGAATATTCAGACAAGGTAAAGATCGTTGAAAACGCCGTTCGGCTGGCACATAAATTGCGTAACCCAATGCCAAAGGTTGCGGTGCTGGCCCCGGTTGAAATAATAAACCCCGCCATGCCCAGCACCATCGAGGCCGCCATGCTTAGTAAGGCGGCCCAGAGGGGCCAAATCAAGAGCTGTATCGTCGACGGGCCGCTTGCTTTGGACAACGCCGTCAGCGCAGAGGCCGCCAAGCACAAGGGGATCGAAAGCCCTGTCGCGGGCAAGGCGGATATACTGGTGGTTCCCGATATCTGCACCGGCAATGTGTGTACCAAATCTCTCATCTATTTTGCGGGCTACCACACTGCGGGCGCCATTAATGGGACATCTGTTCCGGTGGTTATGACGTCCCGCACCGAAGGCTCACAAGCAAAATATTACAGCATATTGACAGCGATTATGCAGACGCTTTAGCTGAGTTAACAGGAGAAGGGGAGAGATGTTATGCGTCTGATTGTAGGAATGACCGGGGCCAGCGGGGTGATGATGGCCCATTGCCTTCTTCGCGCTCTACGGCAGACTCCGGACTGTGAGGCGCATCTTATCGCGACCGCCAGCGCCCGGGCGACGTGGGCGCTGGAAAGCGACGAGCCTTTTGAAACATTGGAAGCCCTTGCGCACGTTGTACACGACGACGGCAATATGGCATCGCCTATCTCCAGCGGTTCCTTTGTAACCAGCGGCATGATCATCCTGCCGTGCAGCATGAAATCGCTGGCGGGCATCGCTCATGGATATGCCAACAATCTTCTGATACGCGCTGCGGACGTGTGCTTGAAAGAAAATCGCAAGGTGGTTTTAGCGCCAAGAGAAATGCCATTTGGGAAGGCTCACCTGCAAAACATGCTGCGCGCGTCTGAGCTGGGATGCGTTATTGTACCGCCCGTACTAACTTTTTATAATAATCCCCAAGACCTGGACGATCAGATTGACCATATTGTCGGGAAAATTCTCATGCAGTTCGGCATTGAATACAAAGCTTTTCAACCATGGGAGGGTCCGCGCCCATGAAGACTTTTCATCTACAGGGAGGATCACAAGTGAATTATGACTTGAGAAAAGCAATTGATATACTAAAACGCTGCCCTGGACAGTATATTGAAACCAATGAGCCGGTGAAATGCCACGCCGAGCTTTCCGGCGTTTATCGGCATATTGGAGCAGGAGGTACCGTTATGCGCCCAACACGGCTAGGGCCCGCGATGATGTTTAATCGCATTGACGGATATTCAGACGCGCGGGTGCTTATCGGCCTGCTTGCCAGCCGCCAGAGGGTCGGGCTGTTATTGGACACCCCGCCAGAAAAGCTCGGCTTCTTGCTTAAAGACGCCGTTCTTAATCCCATCGATCCCGTGACCGTGAGCGATAAAGACGCATTGTGCCGAGAGGTCGTTCACCGGGCTGATGAGCCGGACTTTGACATTAGAAAACTTATTCCCGCGCCGACCAATACCGAAGAAGATGCCGGGCCATATATCACTATGGGTATGCTGTACGGAGAGGATCCGGAAAACGGCCAAAAGGACATCACCATCCATCGCATGTGTTTGCAGGGCAAGGACGAAATCTCGGTATATTTTGTACCCGGCGCCCGTCACCTAGATGTGTTTCGGGCAAAGGCGGAACAAGCCGGCAAACCTTGGCCGGTATCGGTCAATATCGGGGTTGATCCCGCCATAGCGATCTCGTCCTGCTTTGAACCTCCCACAACTCCTTTAGGCTTTAACGAGTTGACCATCGCGGGGGCGATTCGCGGCGAGCCGGTGCAAATGGTAAAATGCCTTACGGTAGATACGCTGTGCATCGCGAACGCGGAGTATGTCATCGAAGGGCTTATTATGCCCGGCGTTCGAGTGGCCGAGGACAAAAATACCGGCACAGGCAAAGCCATGCCCGAATTCCCCGGATATACCGGTGGGGCAAATCCGTCGCTGCCGGTTATCAAAGTTACTGCGGTTACTCACCGAAAAAATCCAATCATGCAAACATGTATAGGCCCGAGTGAAGAGCATGTCAGTATGGCGGGCATACCCACAGAAGCAAGCATATTGACCATGGTAGAACAGGCCATGCCTGGACGGCTGCTAAACGTATACGCCGCCTCCCCCGGCGGCGGCAAATACATGGCGGTGCTCCAGTTCAAAAAATCGGCCCCAAGCGACGAGGGTCGCCAGCGACAGGCCGCTCTGCTAGCGTTTTCCGCGTTCTCCGAACTTAAGCATGTGTTCCTGGTAGATGAAGATGTGGATCCTTTTGACCTGAACGATGTTTTGTGGGCGATGAATACGCGGTTTCAAGGGAATCTGGACACCATTTTCATTCCCGGTGTTCGCTGCCATCCGCTGGATCCATCTCAGACGCCCGAATACAGCGATGCTATTCCGGAACGGGGCGTGTCCTGCAAGACGATTTTTGACTGCACTGTCCCTTTTCACCTGAAAGAAAATTTCAGGCGTTCTCGCTTCATGGATGTGGACTATGTGAAATTCGCGTCGGATTAGATATAATAGTATATATTTTTGTAACATGTTGCATGTACAATTATTCTATGATATAATAAGCGCGTGAGATTTATCTAGAGGAGAGAGTTTATGGATAACTACAATAATCAGCAACCGCCGCCTCAGCCGCCATACGGAGGGCCGTATGGACCGCCGCCAGGGCCGGATCGAAGCGTTATGTCCTTGAAGGATTGGATTATAACGTTACTGCTTAGCGCTATACCTTGCGTAAATATCATTCTGCTTATTGTATGGGCTGTTAGCGCCACAGGCAATGAAAACCGTCGCAATTACGCTCGCGCTTCGCTGATTTTGGCGATTATAGCGGGAGTGTTATCATTTGCGCTTTCATTATTGATGGGTGAAGTTTTGGTTGATTTGATGAATGGGGTTTTCAGCAATTATCCTTACTATTAATTCATTAACATTTAATGTACAAAATTAAATGAGCCACCGGTCTCCCGGTGGCTTTATTTTACACCGCGAATATGCTACAATGCCAATTATGAGGAGTTTTCATTATGCGCGTTTATCTTGATAACTGCTGTTACAACCGCCCATTCGATGAGCAAGTATCGGTCGTCATTCGTTTGGAAACCGATGCGAAGCTCCACGTTCAGGAACAAATCCGTTCTGGCAAATTGGAACTGTGCTGGTCGTTCGTTCTTGATTATGAGAACGCGGCTAATCCGTTTAAAGAAGTCCGCAATCAAATTGCGGCTTGGAAGGATCTCGCTGTTGCTGATTGTGTGTTGACGGACGCAATTTCTAAAATGGCAGCGCAGTTTATGTTGCTCGGTTTACGGCAAATGGACGCATCGCACATTGCCTGTGCCGTACAACTTGGAGCGGACGTTTTTCTCACCGTTGACAAGAAAATTCTCAATAAACCAATTACCGATATTGCCGTTATGAATCCGATTGATTTTTTAAGGAGGTACACTGATGCGTAGTAACACCGTTGTTAAAGATGAGGGTATGCGTGCCCTTACAGAGCAGCTTGGCCTTGTGGATGCGGAGCGATTTATCACGCTTTTGCGGCGTGAGCCATTCGATTATACCGAATGGCGGCGCGGTCTCTATAAAGACATGCAGCTTGATGAGTTCTTAAAAAACGCTGACGAATATCGCAAAATGGCGGAGGTGTGACGCCCCGCCGTCTATTCGTTGCAACCCAATCATGACCACCGGTCGCCCGGTGGCTTTATTTTACACTTTTTTCTTGGCTTCAGGCGCTGGGCTGACCGCAGGGCTTGGCGCTACACTGGGGCTTGGCGCGCCGGTGGGATTTTGCGTGGGCGAGGTACTGTCTGACGACGGGCGAACGTTTATAAATTGACGGCCCGTCGTGTCTAGTTTATAATCCTCTTTGTAAATGAGTTCGCCGACTGTGCCTATGGTGTACCCCTTGTCTATGAGGCCGCGTAAAATAATGGGCAAGGCTGTGGGAGTGTCTTTGGCATCGTTATGGAAAAGCAAAATCGATCCATTGCGCAGGTTTTTATTGTTAAGTACGCGGTTTATCTCGTAGTCTACACCCTTTTTCATCCAGTCGTGGCTGTCCACGTCCCATTGAATCGGATAGTAACGGCACTCTTCGGCGGCGCTGATGACAGTGTCGTTATATTCGCCATAAGGAGGTCGGTATAGATTCATATCTATGCCCAGAAGATCTTTTATCTTGTCATGGGTTTTCATTATTTCCGCTTTGTTTTGCTCGAGAGAAAGCTGCCCGCCGTGCGGATGTGTCGCGCTGTGATTACCTATTTCGTGTCCATCTTCAAATATCTTTTTTATTTCGTCTGGGTATTTGTCTATCCAATACCCGCAAAGAAAGAAGGTGGATTTTACATTGTATTGCTTCAAAATGCTCAAGAGTTTATCTGTATCGTCCGCGCCCCAGGCCGCGTCGAAAGATATAGCGACGCGCTTTTCTTCTGTTTCGACGCTATAAATTGGCAGCTTGCGTTTTGAACCTTCTACCAGCCTAAGTTGCTGAAATACGGCTTGCGCCAATGGTTGGACGTTAAGCGCTGAAACAGCGACAAGGATGGCTACAAGCGCCAAGCTTAACCAATGCTGTAAGAAATATTTTTTTATCATACAATACCCCTCCTGATAAAGTCTATTCATTAGGAGGCACGTACTATAACACATACTTTTAACACATACATACAACAATTTAAGGGCTCCACTCATACTATAGATTTAAAATTTATGGATTAAAAATCAACAAGGTTAATCATTCACATTTTGACGGTTGCAGACATTTGGGAGGTAATTTATGGGCGCAAAAGCGCGACCAAAACTCGCGATTAAAGACTTTCTCGCGCGTAACGATCTGTTAAAGACATTTTTTGAGCTTAAGGGTAATTCGCGCGCCTGCATTTTTACTGAACCAATGTGGGGACTATCGATGAATTTGTGTCTGCCCTATGCTTCTGTTTACATGCTGGCGCTGGGGCTTGATGATTTGCAGATAGGCGTAGTAGCCAGCGTGTACATGTTTTCGCAAATGGTGTTCGCGTTTTTATCGGGCGCGTTGGTAGATCGTTTTGGTAGACGCTTTTCTACCGCCGTATTTGATTTTTTTGCTTGGAGCCTGCCTTGTGTTATATGGGCGTTTGCGGAGGGGTTTTGGTTTTTTATCGTCGCGGCTCTATTTAACGGTATTATGAAAGTAACTACTGTGTCGTGGGATTGCTTGATGGTGGAAGACGCTCCCCCTGATAAACTGACGAAAATATATTCGTGGGTTATTTTATGTGGAAATCTGTCAGCGCTGTTCGCGCCCGTCGCGTCCATATTGGTATCGCGGCTTACGCTCGCGCCAGCTGTACGTATCTTGTACATTAACGCCTTCGTTATTATGACAGCCAAATTGATAATACTTTACGCGCTTAGCACCGAAACGCAAGTGGGTATAATTCGAATGAAAGAGGTTAAAGGGCAAAAGTTCTCCGCCTTGTTGAGCGGTTACAAAAGCGTGCTGGGCACCATGTTTCGATCTCGCGGCATGATGTTTGCCTTGTTTATTTCTATCATCGTAGAAATAGCTTTCATGCTGTCTTCGACTTTTTGGCAAATAATCGCCAGCAGACGCATTGGAGTGTCCGACACAATGCTTCCCCTGTTTCCCATGGTGCGTTCCATTATATCCATCGTGCTGTTCTTTACTGTCATAACGCGCGTTAGCCAGTTAAGGCTGCGCAATCCGTTGATACTTGGCTTCGCAAGCTACATAGTTTCTATTGTTATACTGGTGCTTCTTCCAACGGGAGCGTTGGGGTATACGGGACTTCTTGTGTCTATATTGTTTGATTCGTTTGGTTCCGCCATATTATCTACCTTGCGTGAATCTATTGTCGCGATAAACGCGGATGTAAAAGAACGTTCGCGCACACTCGCCATGCTGCAAATGATCGTTATGCTAATATCTGTTCCGTTTGGATACATCGGAGGTTTTTTGTCAAGTATATCCCGTGTACTGCCTTTTGTGTTAATAATAGCTCTTTTTGTCATTGGCATGGGCGTCACATATATTTTCTTTCGCACGGGCGGAACTAACAAATAATTTATTTCGTATCATATTTTGGTTGCGGATGGTAATAATATTTTTAATAAGGGAATATTATAGGAGGGCTGGTATGAATTTATCAAAGTATTTGATTACGGGAATAGCGACAGCAACGATGCTGTCTACGCCGGTGTTCGCGACAGTAGCGAAACAACAGCGGGCCACGCCGCTTTACATGTCCATAACTGGTAATATTGCGGATGTTACAGAGACGCCGCAAGCAACTGAGAGTTCGCAGACAACTGAGAGTTCGCGGGCAACTGAGAGTTCGCAGACAACTGAGAGTTCGCTCGTCACGGCCGTGCCTCCACTGCACATTTTGACGGACGAAGAGAAAGAAATGCTCAAAAAAGACTATGCAAGCATGAAAATAACCGTTAACGGCAAAACGATAGACGGAGTGCAAGCGGCTTTAACGGCGGACGGCGAAGGCTTGCTGCCCCTGCGTGCGATTGCGGAGGCTATGGGGCTAACTGTAGAATGGTTTGGAGACACGCGTACTGTTCAAATCGGCAAAAGCGCTTCTGTTGTAATCGGTAGGGACGCGTACAGCGTAAACCGCGCGGCGCCTCAAGAGCTGGGCATAGCGCCCCAATTGATAAAAGATAGAACCTATGTGCCTTTTGCCTTTTTTGACGAGATTTTGAAAGCGCCTATTGTCATTAAAGACGGCGACACGATAGACTTAACCTATCCCGCTCCTATAGAAGACTAGGCATGTATAAAGAAAACCTGCGAACCAGTTGGCTCCGCAGGTTTTGCTATTGGTAATTATTTAAGATGTTTTTTACGCCTTGTTACAAATCTTAGTGAAACGGAACTGCCAAGCATAAGAGCTATCCACATGCCAGGATCGGCGCTGCCGTTTAATGTCTTCGGGTTCCCCTTATCTGTGCCAGTACCGTCAGATCCATTATCGGAGCCGTTGCCGCCATTGCCGTTGTTGTCACTACCACTACCACTACCATTGCCGTTGTTGTCGCTAACACTACCATTGTTGTCATTACCACTACCGTTGTTGTCATTGCCATTACCAGATGAGGGTATTGGCGTTGCCGTGCTGTTTTCTTGTTTTGGAGTAGAGGTTGCGTATTGTTTAGCCGTGGGGGTAGAGGTAGCGCCCTGAATAGGTGTTAATGTCGCCGCGTCGCCGCTCCCACTGGCCTTTGGTGTAGCTGTAGGGTAAAACGTTACATTGGGCCTAGATCTTTGCGTAGGTGTAGGAGATTTAGGTGTAGATGGAGATGTAGGTGTAGGTGTAGGTGTAGATACGGAAGATGTAGGTGTAGGTGTCTTGGTATTGTCAGAAGATCCGGAGTTATTGTCGTCACCGTTACCGTTACCGTTACCTGAGTAGTCGTTTATTATTTCCGCGCTCTTAGGAGCTTCGGAGCCTTTATACGCTATGCCTGCCGCATATTTTACATTGGTGTAGTAGTCTGAGTAATTGTCTTCTACAAATTCATAATAGACGCCGTTTGGTATGGAGATGGGGCCAGTAGATTTTCCATCACTCAGATTGTAGGATTCGTACAGCGCGCCGTCCAAATACAGTGAGATTTTGAATTCCTTGTCTTTCGCGCCGTTTTTCACATTTTTGTAAGCGGATACGTTAACCGAACCCAGCGAGTAATTTATAAATGTGTATGTTATCTGCTGTGAGTTTATGAACGAGCCATAAAGGCGCTCTATAGTGGGCAAGTAATTGCCGTATTCTGTCTCAAGCACTTCGTATGTGTAACCCTCTGGCAAATTGTCAAATGAAAATTCGTCGTCAGCGGCCATCGTAATCTTAAATACATTATTTTCTATGCTGTAAATATCCGTTGTTTCCTTGCCATCGCCAGTGAACGTTGGCACGATGCTTGTCACGGGCGTTTCGTCATCGTTGCGAATAATTACGTCAAACTTAAATATTTTGCTAGAGTAGGGAGTTTCACCTTTCAATTTCTTCTGAACAACTAATTTACCATTGCCATTGCCATCTCCATTACTAGGTTTGAAGTTCTTAAACGTCAGGGACGAGGAGTCGCCAGGAACAACGAAACCTTCCCATTCCATAGTACTTGGAGTCTGGCCAAGAGAATCGGTCTCTTTAACCTTATAATGTAAGCCTACAGGCAAGCGCTCAAACAATACTTTTTGGCCATTAGCTATTTCGATGGTTCCATCGTTTGTAAAGTTTGTTTGGGAACCGCCATCAATAGTATACTGCAACGGAAGTTCATAAGCGCTGCCGTCTATGTCAAACGCAACCGAAAATTTGAACTTTGTGCTATCGTCGCCTTCATTTAGTTTTTCGAACTTAAGCGACCCGAACATGTTGTATACGTTATTAAAAGTGGCCTCCGCATTACCGCTTTGGGGTATATGTCCCCTGGAGCCTGTGCTTGTCATGGAGTAGCCAGGCAATTGTTCTTCCCGTACCCAATATAGATCATGTTCATCAAGATCAAAAATCTCTATGTACTGTTGCGCCTTAATATAAATCTGAGGTTGCGACGCATAAAATTCGTCTTCAGCGTAGGGCTTAAAAGTGCCGGAAGAAGGAATGCTCTTATTCGTTTGCGATTCTCGAACCTCATACTTCAGGCTTTTGCCCGCTTTTGCGGGAATGCTGATAACAAAACCATATTCTTGCGATGCGACCGTGTCGAGTCTATCATTGGGGGCGGCGGCATCCTTTTTTATGATAAGACTGTGCCCGACATCATCACCCTTTCCATAAAACTCATTCGTTTTGCTAACGATACTCGTCCAAGCATATGTACCGGACATAAACGCCGACAGAGCCAACATGCATGCCAGCGCAAGGCAAATTAGCTTAAACGATATTCTGTTTCTTAAGAGATTGTTAAGCAACTCCTCACCCTCCGTTTATAATTTTATTAACGTCGTTCTTTGGAAAAACAACTATAAACAACGCAATTATTTCACGATTCATGATATCAAAGAGAACGAATTTTGTCAATATACTGTGCAAGACCTTTATTTTCCTGTCGAAATAAAAAATCTACAAACTATTGACTGTTAGGCCAAGTGGTGATAGACTGTGAAAGCGCTTAGGAATGCCATCGCGTGGCGTTTGGCGCTTTAACAGTTTGGTCTGTATAATGGTGTTTTGTGGGAGTTTGTTAAACGCGGGTGGGTTTTAGATGCTTTAGTCGCGAAAATGTAACCAAGCGTGCAGTAATAGGGGAGCATAGCTCAGTTGGGAGAGCGCATGCCTTACAAGCATGATGTCACAGGTTCGAGCCCTGTTGTTCCCAGTTGTTACGGTAAGTGGGCATAACTTACGGTCGCGTGTTGATTTAAATAATATATACCGGCAGTTGTGGCGGAATTGGTATACGCGCTAGACTAAGGATCTAGTGGCTCTAAGCCTTGCAGGTTCAAGTCCTGTCAACTGCACTATTTTATAGCGTTGAATCTGTGTTATCTGTTGCCAAGTACGATGATTTTTGTTATTATCAAGCTGTTCCAATTCCTTCATTCTCCTTCGCTGGTTTGTGGTGATCTCAGCTTAACAGAGAATGGCATGAATTGGAACATTTTTATTTAGGACAATTTATTTTACAACTTACCCGTTAGTGCTGTCCGCCTCCAGTTTATAACTAAAGTTGGTACTCCACTTGTTACCCAGGGCGCCGGCAACTTGAGCTTGATTGTCATAAACCCTTGTAAAGGCAAGATCGTGTTTGCCACCTATGGTTAAGTCCGAATATTGCCATACGAAATCCCCAAAGACGACGTTTACCGGGTCCAAATCCGTATATCCAAGCGTTCCGTCGGGGTTACGATCTTGGCTGCGGCAAAGTTAAACGACCGGGGCGATATGTAACGTTTCGACCTGCGTGGAATGCGGTTCGGCAGAGGTTTTGCGAAACGGCACGCAAAACGGGAACCAACAGCGACGTCCGTTTGAAAAATCTCACTCTTGTTTGAAACACGAATATCAACTGCATTGCTGAATATCATCAATGAAATACGTACCGTGATAAATGGGATAAATACAACAATCAGATTTTATGTGGAAAATGGCAAAATGATTTATATTAATGCATTTGTTGGATACTCAGGGCGTATTATTGGAAAGCTGATAAAGTAAATTGATAATTTAATTGTGCCAGATGTGCCATTCTGGTTGCGTCTGGCACAATTATGAATAGAAAGGTTGGTGTAATAATTGGACATCGTTGCTTATAATGAGCAGTTACGTCGAGAATATGAAAAGACAGGGAATATTGAATTGTTAGGAAAATATGTAGTATCAGAAACAATTTCGCCAATTGCTGATTATCCAAATGCCATTGAAATTATTCGCGCAAACTAT
>JAISGK010000098.1 GCA_031263155.1 Clostridiales bacterium | reverse complement strand
TGAGTCATTAATTGAGCGATTAAAATTTTCATAAATTTTCCACCTACATTGATTCGGATTTTAAACCCATTATCATAGAAAAATAAACAAGACTTTGTTAGCAGAGAAATTGATCAATACCCTCTTAGCCTGCCACTTTTAATAGGCGGCGAGCGAGGTTAATTGCGCCGTTTTACTTGAATGAATCCAACAACTTAGTCAGCGCTATCGACTCTAATGGTAACACCAGTTCATTTACATAGGGCTTACCCAAAAAGCCCAAACAGGAATAGCGGCGGTTTTCGGAGCAATAAAAGAACTCTTAGCAACAGGCCAAGGCTCATGCAAAAAAACGACATAGAAATAACAGTACGCGAACTATCAACCAAAGGAGCGATTTCGATGCTTACAACAAGTTTCAAAAATTGGATACACGAGAATAAACTAAAATTAAGAGACAAAGGAATTCAAACCGAAAAAGTCTACGAGTCAAATGGTGGTTTGTCTCAAATAGGGGCATATGTAGATCACAGCACGGATAAATATATTGGTAGAATAGCAGTAGCAGAGGACAGAGGAATCGTTGATATTGAATTAATAGAAATAGAATTAGAAATTAGAGTAATGATTGTACACTATGAGTACCAAGAACAATTTCATCTGGATCTCGTTGAACCATACCTGAGAATTCTTGGTTATTATAGAGCATGAATAAGTTTATATATTAATAAATTGCACTCTGGCAGAACCATAGGAATAACGATATTGTTTGTAGCCGCAGTCGTGGCTTCGGCTGGCATGGTAGGATTAGCAGTCAGCATAGCGGCTGCGGGCGTGACTAGTTCGAGCGCGGTGATTGCGGGGCAACTGCCCGCTGGTACCATCGGCACATACTTCGTAGCTGCCGGAGGAGCTGCTTGCTGAGTTAATAGAGCCTCGCAGATATTTACAGGCGCACGACAAACGCATGAACAAGATTTTCATCGAAAATAGCCCTGTAAGAATGAATTGGACACTTAAATCTTTTGAAAATCGTTTTTCTTTGTTGCTACTCAATATAATACCTGCAAGGAAAAATAGTAAAAAGCCCAGAAAACCTTGCAGGATTCTGCAAGATCAAGAACTTCAGAGTACAGATCCATCTTTGCCTACGCTGCGTTCACGGCATTACATGTCGTATTCTCTTGTAGGAGTAAATTGCTGAAAATTCCAGGTTGGATGCCAAGACGTGTCAGGGGGACGTATAATTTGACACACATCAGCCTTTCGCCCTCAGAATGAACAATCACTCGACTAATGCTTCGCTCTCTAACCTCTTGGCATAAATCTGCACCTCCACCACCATTATTGCAGCAAATGGCCATACAGTGCGTCAACTTATACGTCCCCCTGACATACCGAGTTATCTCTTTGCCTTTGTAAATCCGTTGCCAAACATTTCCGCGCACAGCGTACCGCCCTCGTCATATACTGATATGCGGAACACACTGATATTGCGCCCGCGAGAAAGGCAGGCCGAACGCGCCGTCATGCTGCTGCCTGTGGGACTCTTTAAGAAAGATATAGAGCAGGATTGCCCAACCGTCATCCCAACGTCCGACTGACCGGCCGCCAGCTGCAGGTTGCTGTGTACCGCAAACGTCAAGTCGGCCAGCGTGAATATCGCGCCGCCCTGAACAGCGCCCCCCGCGTTAAAGTGTTGGGGCGTGATCTCCATAGAGCATATGACTTCGTCATCACTCGCCCTGTCAATGGTTATGCCCAGCTTTGCCGCGAAAGCATCGGTCTTGAAAAATTCACGTATGTTATTTACATCATATTCCATATAACACCACCATTAAGCTATCTAACGCGGGGGAATTTTTTGCGCGCTTATCTCTAGCAAGTGCACGCCATGCCGTAGCAAATCTCTTTGCTCTTCCAAAATGAAACCCGCTGGTCGTAAATCACACGTACAAAGCTACCCTCAAACAATAATTTTATATCCAATACATAGGGCGCGTGTACCGGTATTATAAGTAGGCTGTACTCATTCCCGTTCCATGCTCCGGCGGTATACACCTCTGTAAATATTATGCTCCTGCCAAAAGTGTTATAATGCTGGTTAAACTGCCCCACATCGGCGTTCGATCTTTCAAACTCGCCCCAACCCACTCTGAGCGTCACTTCTTTGTCGTTAACGGTCAGCGTTAACAACGTTGCGTTAGTGTCAAAAGCCAGCTTTAGAGATGAGAATTCCAGCGAGGCGGACACCAGGTCATATACCTTTCCATTGGCGAGTTCTATGGCTGGGGAGGTTTTGTTCCCTTCGGGAGGAGAAAAACCCCATTCACTTATAAAATCCTCAAGGGCGGACATGGCAGCGGGATCTTCTTCCAGCGCGGAGTCTTTAACGGCAGGCAAAAGGGTATTGAAAATAACGTCCATCTCACCCTGCATATCTACCAGACCCGCGTTGATCGCGACGACCAGATCATACGCGGGAAACACGACACACAACTGACCGAACGCGCCGTCTCCCCTATACGCCCCATATTGGCTGCATATCCAAAACTGATAGCCGTATCCCGAAACCCAATCCAGCGTGCCGGACTCCTGCCGAATCTGTTCTCTTGTGGCCTCTGTTATATATTCCTCATTAAGCAGTCTTTCACCGTTCCAAACGCCCTTGTTTAACAAAAACACGCCAAATTTGGCTATGTCCCTCGCGTTAAGCGCAAGACCGTATCCGCCCGTACACGTGCCGTCTTTCAGATGCTCCCAAGAAAAATCCGTTATGCCCAACTTATCGAACAGACGCTCTTTTAAAAAGTTATCCAGCCCCTGACCGGAGGTCTTTTCTATAATGTACGCGACAACGCCCGTAGCCGCCGTGTTGTAATTAAACCGCGAGCCTGGCTCAAACTTTACAAAGTGAGCGAAAAAACTTTCACACGCCGTATATTGGTCATGCTCTATCGGGGGCTCTATTTCGTGACCTGACGCCATTGTTAACAGATTGCGCACGGTGATTTTTTGCGCGTATTCGCACGGCGCGTTGGATAAAAGATTGGGGAAGAAATTCAGAGCCGTGTCATCCAGCTTAAACAGGCCCTCTTGCATGGCAAATCCGGCCGCTATGCTTGTAAAACTCTTCGTAAGCGAAAAGAGCATATGGGGTTTGTGGGGCCCATAGGGCTTGCGCCAGCCCTCGCTGACTATCTCGCCCTTTCGCGCGATAACAAATCCATGCACATACTTGCACTTTTCCTCAAACGCCTTAAGCATGGAAAGGATGCCGCCCGGCTCGATACCGGCGGCGGCAGGTGTGGTATAATTCACAATAAACTCCTTGGTTAATGATCTCTAAACATGCGTTTTCACAAAAGGGATTCTGCCTTCGTAGGGGCGCGCACTGCGGCGCCCCTACGAAATCATTACAGCATTTATGTATGCGGGGCAACATGTAAAGGGCACATGTAACATGTAACATAACGTTACTCATACAATAAGACATTCCCCCGCTCGTCTATCTCTACGTTCAGCTTAAGTTGTGATATAAAATAAAGCGACGAGATGTATGCCACACCGTCTGCGAGGAGGATTTTATGCCCTTTACTCACGGAGAGGTTGTTAAGCACCAGTACCGCGTAAAATCCACCTCGTTTCAGAGTCACCGCGTTTTGACTGTCAAGCCATCCGACGTTATATCCAAGCGTTTCGCATACGCTGCGCAAAGGCAAATAGGTAATAGACCCTTCGCTTATGGATTTTGTGTTAATTTGCCAGCCGTTTACCCATATGGTGCTGCTGTACATCTTGCTGTCCCCGTCCTCCAAACGAAACATGCCGCACAGGTTGTGATCCTCTTCCGCGTAGTCTACCAGCGTGTTAAACAGACGCATATCCGTTTCGTTTTTTATCTTTTTATCGGTCGCCTTATTTGCAACCCACGCGCTGAATACGTTTTCTTTGGATTCAAATAGCTTTTTGTGGCCTGTTTCGAGCGAATAGTTTGACCTGGAATAAACTGTGACAGTGACTATCGGAATACGCCTGGCGCCTTTTGCCATGGGTTTGTAGTAAAACCTGACGCGCTCAAGTGGCATGCTGTTATTGGTTACGCGCTCCATATCCGCTGTCATGTAACCAACCCACATATTGGGCAAATCCAGATAATACTTTGCTTTTTCACCTGAAATGCGTCCGCTTCCGAGGTCGAGTTTTGTGATCGATGCGATAACCCTGGGATTAGCGTTGGCGCGCGCCGCAAACACGCCGATGAGAGTCGAGATTATGGTTATGCCTACTAGGGCCCGTGTCAAACAGGCATACCGTAATGTGGAAAACACAAGACGAGACATAAAACTCCCCCATTGCAGGAGAAACGCATTTGCTTCGCAAAATCGCGTCGTGGAGCGTTTCTCCGTTCAGCTTTTCTTTCCATGTATTATAGGATAAGAGCTTACATCTATACGCACCAGCGCGCGGCGAAGCGAAAGCTCCGCGCGTTGCGTGTCGGTATCGTTTGTCTTTTGCGTAAGTCTGTTGCGCGCGCGTTCAGCCGCCGATTC
This sequence comes from Clostridiales bacterium, assembly GCA_031263155.1. Classification (GTDB taxonomy): domain Bacteria; phylum Bacillota; class Clostridia; order Lachnospirales; family WQUN01; genus JAISGK01. The sequence goes on along the minus strand of JAISGK010000098.1, from coordinate 17,965 downwards.
CGCGCGCACACGGTCTATCTCGTCAGGCCATTCGGCCGCGTCGGACAACACCGTTGTGGATTCGTTTGTTATAAAGGCGAAACCGCCCAGCACGGCGAGTTCATTTTCTTCATGACCATCTTTTAAAATACGTAGCGGCCCATAACCCAGTTTAGCGGCGCGTGTTTCATGACCTGGTAAAATGCCCATATCACCGTTGGCCCCACGCAGCACCACCATGTCTACATCATCGTTGTACAATTCGCGTAGAGGGGTTAATATTTTTAGCCTTAGCGATTTTGCCATTGCATCACCTCGATTCGGCTGATCTAAATCGTTCGGTTACATCATCTATCGTGCCCGCGTTTAAGAAATGCCATTCGGGAACCTTATCAAACTTGCCGTCTAATATCTCCTTAAACCCGCGCACGGTCTCCGCCACAGGCACGTATTTGCCTGGCAAGCCCGTAAATTTTTCGCCTACATGGAACGGTTGAGACAAGAAACGCTGCGCCTTGCGGGCGCGGCTGACGATCAGTTTATCATTTTCAGACAATTCGTCCATACCCAAAATGGCGATGATATCCTGCAATTCTTTGTAACGCTGCAAGATACCCTGAACGTCTCGCGCGGTGTGATAATGCTCGGGACCCAGTATGTTTGGATCCAGAATACGCGAGTTGCTCTCCAGCGGATCAACGGCAGGGTAAATGCCTTTTTCCACTATTTCGCGAGAAAGAACCGTCGTCGCGTCCAGGTGGGCAAACGTAGTAGCGGGCGCGGGGTCGGTGAGATCGTCGGCGGGCACGTACACGGCCTGTACAGACGTGATGGAGCCATTTTTTGTTGAGGTGATACGCTCCTGCAACGCTCCCATTTCGGTGGCGAGGGTGGGCTGATAGCCTACGGCGCTAGGCATTCGACCCAGCAGCGCGGACACTTCTGATCCTGCTTGCACAAACCTGAAAATATTGTCTATAAATAATAGCACATTTTGCCTCGCCGCGTCACGAAAATATTCGGCCATAGTGAGACCTGACAGCGCGATGCGCATTCTTGCCCCCGGCGGCTCGTTCATTTGTCCAAACACCAGCGCGGTCTTTTGTATAACGCCGCTGTTGACCATGTCGTGGTACAAATCATTACCCTCGCGCGTGCGCTCACCCACACCGGCAAACACAGAGTAACCGCCGTGTTCTGTCGCGATGTTGCGTATGAGTTCCATAATCAATACCGTTTTGCCAACGCCCGCGCCGCCGAACAAGCCGATCTTGCCGCCCTTGGCGTAAGGGCACAACAAGTCTATGCTTTTGATACCTGTTTCCAACATCTCCGCTCCGGCTATTTGATCAGAGAACGAGGGGGCCGCGCGGTGAATGGACCATTTCTCTTTAGAGGTAACATTACTTTGTCCGTCTATGGCCTCGCCCAACACGTTAAACATACGCCCAAGGGTGGAGTCGCCCACGGGTACAGATATGGGCGCGCCCGTGTCTATGGCAGGCATGCCGCGTGTAAGCCCGTCGGTTGACGACATCGCCACGCAGCGCGCGATATCGCCGCCTACGTGCTGGGCTACTTCCGCCATCAACGTCAATCCATTGCGCTCTATTTTTATTGCGTTGTACAGAGCGGGTACGCGGGGGAATTTTATATCAAGCACCGCGCCGATAATCTGCGTTATCGTACCAGTGTTGAGCGCGCTTTTTGATTCATTATCCAAGTGCTTCATCCTCCATTGGCGTGTACGCGTTACAGCGTGCTTGCGCCGCTGACTATCTCAATTAATTCCTGGGTGATGGTGTCTTGCCTCACGCGATTATACTTCAGAGTCAATTTGCGGATAAGTTCGGCGGAATTTTTCGTGGCGTTATCCATGCTCTGCATACGCGAGGCTGTTTCGCACGCGGCGGATTCTGCCAGAGCGCCGTACATAATCGTCTCTACATACTTGGGTACGATGTATGACAAAAATTCCTCTTCATTTGGCTCAAAGTCGATAGTAAGGGGTGTGTGATTATGAGAATCGTTTACCCTCTCGCCATGGCGTTGGGCAGGATCCAGCGGCAGCAATTTAATAGCGGTGGGCAGATGAGATATGGTTGTTAAAAATTCCGTATACACAAGCCAAACCTCATCAGCGTCGCGCGTGTTAAACAAGCCTGTCGCAAACGAGGCTATCTCTTGGGCGTCTTCGTAAAATGGCATGGCGCTAATGCCAGAATACGAACGTATAACGCTCTTTCTGCGCTTGCGAAAGTAGTCTCTTGCCTTCATACCCACCGCTATGACAGAATCTTCCATAGAGTTGAGATCAGACAGCGAAACGCTTGCTAAAGTTTCGTTCATTGTTTCATACGCCAATTTACAGACATTTACGTTGTAGCCTCCGCATAGCCCCCTATCGCCCGATATTACTATGAACGTTCGCTTCTTGACCTGACGCGGCGTGAAGTAGGGGTTAGCCAATTCAGAAATGCCGCGCGTTATCTCATAAACGGCGCGCTCCGTTTCTCTATGAAATGGTCTAACCGTATTCATCTTTTGACTGGCGCGCTGCAACTTGCTAGCCGCCACGAGATTCATGGCGCGGGTTATATGCTGGGTGCTCCCTATGCTTTTTACGCGACGTTTCATGCTTCGTGTTGAGGCCATAGCCCACCCCCGCAATCTGTTTTAGATAATTATTTTCACGTTAAAGCCTAGATTTTTACTGTCGATTTAAAGGTATCGATGCAATTTTTAAGCCGTTCTTCCAAATCGGCACTCAATTCGCCTGTTGATATTATCTCGTTATATATCTCAGGGTTATTTGTGTCAATGTAATTGAGAAGTTCGTATTCAAAGTCAAGAGACTTTTCAACGTTAACGTCTGACAAATATTTACGTGTTACCGCGTATAGGATGACGACTTGTTTCTCAACGGGAAGCGGTTTGTATTGCGGCTGCTTAAGGATTTCGACAATACGCTCGCCCTGTCTAAGGCGGTCAAGGGTATCTTTGTCCAAATCGCTGCCAAATTGGGCGAAAGACGCGAGTTCACGATATTGCGCAAGCTCGACGCGAATGGGACCCGCAATCTTTTTCATAGCTTTTATTTGCGCCGATCCGCCTACGCGCGATACGGATAAACCGGGGTTAATGGCTGGGCGTATACCCGCGTTAAAAAGTTCCGCCTCCATATAAATTTGCCCGTCGGTTATAGATATTACGTTGGTTGGGATGTAGGCCGAGATATCCCCCGCCTGGGTTTCGATAATGGGCAGGGCCGTTATTGACCCGCCGCCAAATTGTTTGGAGAGCCGCGCGGAGCGTTCCAGCAATCGCGAATGCAGGTAGAACACATCACCGGGGTACGCCTCGCGCCCGGGGGGACGCCGCAACAACAGCGACATGGCTCGGTACGCCACAGCGTGCCTTGTCAGGTCGTCGTAGATGATGAGCACATCTTTACCATTTTCCATCCATTCCTCGGCAATGGCGCATCCCGCGTAGGGAGCGACAAACTGTAACGGGGCTGTTTCCGCCGCAGATGCGATTACTACAGTAGTGTAATCCATCGCGCCGAAGTCTTCCAGCATTTTGACTGTGCGCGCCGCAGTGGACGCCTTTTGACCTATAGCGACATACACGCAGTATATATCTTTGCCTTTTTGATTTATTATCGTATCTATACATATAGACGTTTTACCCGTTTGCCTGTCGCCTATAATCAATTCACGCTGGCCGCGTCCTATGGGCGCCATAGAATCAATGGCTTTTATACCCGTTTGAAGCGGCACGTTAACCTCTTCGCGGGTGATAACCCCAGGCGCTATGCGTTCTATGGGCCTAAACCGGGTGGATAAAATAGGGCCTTTTTGGTCTATCGGCTGGCCCAAGGCGTTAACTACGCGGCCCAGCATAACATCGCCAACGGGCGCCTCGGCCACGCTCCCGGAAAGGCGCACGCTGTCGCCCTCTTTTATCCCATTGTCCGGTCCCAGCAGCACCGCTCCTATGTTGTCTTCTTCCAGGTTAAGGGCCATGCCGTATGTTCCGTTTTCAAATTCCAGCAATTCGCCGCTCATACATTTTGAAAGGCCATATACGCGGGCTATACCGTCGCCCACCTGTATAACGCTACCTGCCTCGGCAATATCTATGAGGCCGGCAAATTGCTTAATCTCTTCTTTGATAACCGAGCTGATTTCCGCAGGTCTGAGATCCATGCAAACCTCCTTACGCTAGACGCCGCTTAAACGCCTGTAGGTGTTTTTTTATTGTGTTGTCTATCACTAAGCTATCTGTTTTTATCAACAGCCCACCTATCAATGATGGATCAACAAAGGCTTGCAGCTCAATCTCTTTTTCCCAGGCATAACCCAGGCCAGTGGTTAGCGCGTCTATTTGCCGTTTAGCAAGAGGCGCCGCGCTGTATGCCTTAACAAGCACTATGCCCTTGTAAGCTCGATACAAGCGCATAAAATGCTCCAGCGCCGCTTTAATACGCTTCTCACGGTTCTTTGTAATCATCAGATTAATAAAGGCGCTCAAATTCGTTTTGTCGGTCGCGATATCGGCGGTTTCGGATGTTTTTAACACTCGACTAAGGGATGCCATTTTTTCGTCGCCAGAGATCTTTGGGTTTTTTAGTAACTCATACAATATTGGATAGCGATCCAATATATTCAAGAGATTATTTACGGCATGCACACATTGATCTATCTCGTTGCTCTCTTTTGCCAAATCAAAAATGGCCGCTCCATAACGATGGCCTACCTCAGCCACGTGACACCCCCCGCTTCGCTTATAGTATCGTCGATAAGTTTATCTTGCGTGCTTCTGTCCAGACTTACCGCCGCAAACCGTCCCGCCAGCGCGGTAGATAGTTCGATTAGCTCGTGGCGTATGTCGTCTTTTACTTTTTCCGTTTCCAGCGCGATCTCTTTATACGCTCGTTGACGGATGTGCTCCGCGTCTGACTGCGCCTCGGTCATAAGTTGCTCTGTCTTCTCTCTTGCCCGTTTCGCTGCGGCCTCCAAAATCTCGACCCGTTCCGCCTCTATGTCGCGTAATTTAATGGTGTAATCATCACGCATCGATATTGCCGATTTTTCCGCTTCCTTCGCGCCGCTCAGTTGATTTTTTATACGCTCGGAGCGCTCGTCCATAAATTTCTTAACCGGCTTGTATAAAAATTTTGCCAGCAGTACGGTTAATATTATAGTGTTAAGCCACTGCACACCCGTTTCGTAAAGCGTTTCGCGGTCGAAACTCAAAATTTTGCCTTGCGTTTCAACTACGGCAACCGTTTCATCGACATTCACCGCGCGCCTCCTTTATTTAAGCAGTGGGTTGGCGAACAACAGCAAAATGCCGATAACAAATCCGTAAATGGCGGTTGTTTCCGCGACGGCTATACCAATTACCAGCGTAGACATAATAGAGCCTTTGGCCTCGGGTTGGCGCGCTATGGCTTCGGCCGCCTTTCCTGTGGCGATCCCTTGACCAAGCCCCACAATACCGCTAGAGATAACGGATATGCCTGCAGCTAACGCGCTCATGGCGTATGCAAATTCCATAACAGTCCTCCTGTGTTAAATTATAGGCGTTATTCGCCCTCCACGCTCGCGTGCTCACTTATAAAGGTAATGCTAAGAAAGGTAAAGATGAACGCCTGCAACGCTCCGATAAAGATATCAAAATAGATGTGCAGGGGCACAGGCAGGGCAATCCTGAAGTACAATGGCAGCGCGTGGTATAACAAATCGATCATAATCATGCCGCCCAGCAGATTGCCAAACAAACGAAGCGCCAGCGAAATCGGCCTTGCCAATTCCCCTATAAGATGTATGGGCAAAAACAGGAACATGGGTTTTACATAATCTTTTAGATATTCTCCCTTGCGCTTTACAAGGCCCAGCACATGTATCAGCAAAAATGTGTTAAGGGCAAGGGGCAGAGTGGTGGCGATATCCGCCGTAGGGGGCCTAAGTTTTAGCAGTGGCGCGTAGTTGCAGCAAACGATGTATACAAACACGCCAAAGAAGTAGCCGCCCAACCAACCAAGATCGTTTCCGGCGTTGTCCCTTACCAGGTTGTGCATACTATCGACGGCGACCTCCAAAACGTTTTGCAGGCTTCGAGGTTTGGGCACATCTTCGAATTTTTTGACGCGCATGTAAATGTTGACAAATACCGTAAAGAGGATGAGCGCCGCCATGATAATCCACGTGCCTAATATGCTTTGCGTCATCCACACTGTTTGCCCGTTTATCTCGAACAGCGGCAGGATCTTTTTATTGTTAAAGTCCATGTCGCGCCCCCTTTTGAGGCCAAAATTTAGCGCCAAACGCGGCGAATTGCATTAGCAACAGCCCCGCCGCGACGCCCCAAACGCTTACAAAGGGGTTTATAATAGCGAACACCAGCATTGCGGCGGACAACACATTGCGCAGCATATATTGCGCCACAAATGAAAGACTGGAAAATATGCCAAAACCGGGTTCTGCGTCAGGCGCATGACTGGACGCCCGCTCCTCATGGGACGGCGTTATTTTTAGATGATCGATCGAGAGTTTTAGCGTCACGATTTTGACGGCGGTAAATACCGTGCCCATAGTAAGTCCCGTTACATAGGCAGGGGCAGTATCAAAGCTTAGCGCCCTGTTTAACATCAGGCCCACCGCCAAGACAATCACATATAACGCCGTAAGACACAGCAGCATTTTTTTGTCGGTATCCATAGTCAGGGCTTCAACTTCCATTCTTTTTGGATAATGTAGAACATAGAACGTATCGCCGCAGCAAGCCCGCACAGAGTCAAAACAAGAAGCAGCCACGGACTTGTGCCGAACGCGTCGTCCAGCCATTTACCCAGCAGTACGCCTATTATTACACACAGCGCCATGGTAAATCCAAGGTGAGTCACCATTGACAAACCGCGCAACAGCTCTTTGCTCAAATCACCACCTCCGCTCATCCTGGGCGTTCGAGCAATTACAGGCTCTGGGCTCCCAGCAGTATGTCTCTGATACGCTCAGAGGCGAACCCGTCTCCATAAGGGTTATTTGCGCTTGCCATCGTTTTATAGCGTTGCGCATCGTCCAGCAGCGCGCGCGCGGCGGTAAACACCCGCTCTTCGTCCGTTCCCACAAGATCCACCGTGCCCGCCGCGACAGCTTCGGGCCGTTCGGTTACGTTGCGCAGCACCAGAACAGGCTTGCCCATTGAGGGAACTTCTTCTTGAAGTCCGCCGGAGTCTGTAAGCACAAGGTACGATCTGTCAAGCAGGTTGTGCATATCCATAATATCCAGCGGATCGGTGAGGACAATACGCGGGTGGTTGGCTAAAGAGTCAAACACCACCTCGCGGACGGTGGGGTTAAGGTGCACAGGGTAAACGATCGCAATGTCATGATAACGATCAGCTAGCCTGCGTATAGCGCGGCAGATGTTTCGCAGAGGCTCGCCCAGGTTTTCGCGCCTGTGCGCGGTGACAACGATGACGCGTTTACAAAAGTCCAGCTCATTTAACGCGGATTCGCCAAAGGTATACTCGGCGCGCAGGGTATACTTAAGGCAGTCTATGGCGGTGTTGCCGGTCACATGTATATTGTTTGCCAATATATTTTCCTTTATTAAATTTTCTTTCGCGGCATTAGTTGGGGCAAAGTGGTAGTCCGCCAAAACGCTTGTAACTCGGCGGTTTATCTCTTCGGGAAACGGCTGGTATTTATCATAGGTTCGAAGCCCCGCCTCCACATGCCCAAGTTTTGCCTGATTGTAATATGCCGCGAGAGAGGCGGCCAGTGTGGTAGTGGTGTCGCCGTGAACAAGCACGACATGGGGCTTCGCCTCTTTTATAATGCGCTCAATGCCCACAAGGGCTTGGGTGGTGATATCCGCCAGCGTTTGGCGCTGACGCATAATATTTAAATCGTAGCGCGGCTTTATGTTAAATATATCCAGCACCTGATCAAGCTGCTCCCTGTGCTGCGCGGTCACCGCGACTATGCTTTCTATGCCTGCGCAGGCATCCAAAACCTTTATAAGGGGGGCCATCTTCGTCGCCTCGGGCCGCGTGCCAAAAATAGTCATTATCTTTATCATAATTATATGTCTCTCCTTTTCGGATTTGGCGCAAGTATAGCATAGGCAAACCGTAGCCGCAATTATGCCGCTTATTTTGTAAATGATGATTCTATGGCGGCGTGGTTGCGCATACAAAATAAAATAATATGATAGAGGTGAGTGAGTTGAAGGTTGTTATATTGGCCGGGGGATATGGCAAGCGTATCAGTGAAGAGTCGCGACTGCGCCCCAAACCGATGATAGAGATAGGAGAAATGCCAATATTGTGGCACATTATGAAGTATTTTGGGCATTTCGGCGCCAAAGAATTTATCATTTGCTGCGGATACAAAGGTTATACGATAAAGGAGTATTTTGCTGATTACTACCTGCGTAAAAGTGACGTTACCTTTGACTTCGCCAGCGGGGGTGAAATGACGGTTCATAATAACGTATCGGAGCCGTGGCGCGTCACGGTAGTGGACACTGGGGCAGATACGATGACCGGCGGCAGGTTGCGGCGCATAGAAAAATTTGTGGGCGGCGACAGATTTTATCTTACATATGGCGACGCCTTAAGCGACATTCATTTGCCATCGTTATTGCAAACGCATATAAAATCGGGCAAGACCGCGACTTTGTCGGCCATACGGCCCGGCGGGCGCTTTGGGGCGCTAAGTATAAACGAGCGCGATGGATCGATAACGTCCTTTCGCGAGAAGGCCAAAGAAGACAGTGAATGGATAAACGCGGGCTTTATGATCATGGAGCATGGGATATTTGATTGTTTGTATGACGATCAGACGGTGCTGGAGAGTCAATCATTGCCATGGCTAAGTGAGAACGGCAAACTGGGGGTATATAAGCACTGTGGTTTTTGGCAGTGCATGGATACGCTATGGGATAAGGAGCAACTGGAAACGCTATGGGCAAGCGGAGCGCCATGGAGGGTGTGGGCAGGGTAGGGGGTGGGAAGCCGATGCGCATAGTGGTAAGATACGTTATTTCAGCGCGTTCATCGTCGCAAATAGCTATGTTTATCATACAGTATCTTTTTGCCCCTCTTTTTTATTTTCTATTGCGGCTTTTGCTGTGTTGCAATCGTGAATGCGCTGATAAACTCCATCGGCGAATTTTCGCTTGCGGTCGTAGGTATATAAGCCGTTCTTTTCTTGCTCTACATCATATAACTGCGTGTAGCAGAAAGCGCAAACGCCTTCCGAACCCAGCAGCGCCTTTGTAAGCCCTTCATAACGGGCAATGTATTCGTCTTCCGATGTTGGGGCGTCGTCATAACCCCAGTTGTCGGCGGAGTCTTGCGAAACGTCCCAGCGCGCGCCGCCATATTCGCTCACAAAAAACGGCTGGCCCGCGTAGCTTTGCCGCGCGCTGTATTGGTCATACGCCTGGCCTTTTTTGAGCGCGCCATAACGCGAATGGAATGTTTCAGGGCTTTGATCATAATCATGAACATCGTAAATATCGGTTATCACGTGATAATTGCCGCTCGTATCTATAACCGGGCGCGTAGGATCCAGCGCTTTTGTAACGCCGTACACGATAGCCAGCAGATCATTGTCTTGCTGATATTTTTCCATATAATCCCATGTCTCGTTAAATGGGCACCATCCTATCAGCGCGGGGTGATTAAAGTCGCGCTCTACGAGAGAAATCCACTCGGGCAGATAGCGCGCTATGTTGGCGGTGGTAGATATATCAAATCCCCAGTTGGCGTACTCGCCCCACACTAAATAGCCAAGCCGGTCAGCATGGTATAGGAAACGCTCTTCAAACGCTTTCTCATGCAGGCGCGCGCCGTTAAATCCCAAATCCATCGAAAGTTTGATATCATTTATCAGAGCCTCATCGGAGGGCGCGGTATAAACGCCATTTGGATAAAAGCCCTGATCCAGCACGAGGCGCTGGAATACGGGCCTGTTGTTAAGCCGTATCACCCCATCTCCCAACGTGATGGAGCGCAGCCCGAAATACGTTTCCACTTCGTCCGCCGCGCCATCAGCACAGTCTAATTTCAATCGCAGGTCGTACAGGGCCGGATCGCCCAAGTCCCACAAGCGTTTTTCTGTCAGGGGCAGGGTAAGCGTCGCGAAATCCCCCGTTACATTGATCCGCTGACAACCACATTCTTTGTCATCCATTGACGCGAAGACTGAGAGCGAGCCTTGCGCGGGTTGTGACAGCCATATGGACAGGGTGACAGACGCGTTGTCTATGTCGGGGTACACGCGCAGTTTTTTTATGTATGTTTGCGGTACAAACTCCAGCCAAACGGTTTGCCAAATGCCTGTAGTGCGTGAGTAGAAGCAGCCGTAAGAATGTAACCTGTCGCTTTGTTTGCCGGTGGGCTGTTTGCCGCTTTTAACGTCGTCTTCGGCGTACACGCGCAGCGTATTGCAACCTGCGGCAAGACAGGGGGTAATGTCAAACTCAAACGATCCATAGCCGCCCACATGCTCGCCCACTTTCTGGTTGTTCACAAATACGACGGCATGATAATCTACCGCGCCAAAGTGCAACAACACGCGCCCACGCAACTGCTCCTCCGTGATCGTGATCGTTCTGCGATACCACACCGCTGGTATGAAATCCGTATACCCTATGCCGGATAGCTTGCTTTCGGGGCAGAAGGGCACACTTATCTTTTTTGAAAAGCCGCCGGTTTTATAAAAATCGCACTCCAAGCCGCTGTTGCTAAAATCAAACTCGAAATCCCACTCGCCGTTAAGGTTGAGCCAATTCGCCCGCGTGAATTGCGGGCGAGGATGTTCTTCGCGCGGAATGTTCATAAAAATCGCTCCCTTGTTATTCCCAAATATGCCGCCATTATACCATATTTGGGTGAAAAGGGAAGCGATTCATCTCTAAACGCGCGAGCTTTCAAAATTTGGTATGGGTACGCAGTGGTCAGCGGGTATGCTTTCGTAGGGGGCGCGCAGTGCGCGCCCCCAGGCATTTCTAGGCCCTCGGCGATATCGGGTAACGAGACGGGCGCGCACTGCGCGCCCCTACAAAGGCAAAATCCTTTATATCCGGTAATCGTCCGTTACATAGTCCATCAGCCCGTATTGCACCAGTATCTCCTCAAGCCGTTCCTGCGACATTGGCGTTGGGATGGAGAAACTCGTGTTCTCATTTATAGTTTTCGCGAGCGAGCGGTATTCGTCCGCCTGCTCCGAGTCGGGCTGGTATTGAATCACGGTTTTGCGATTTATTTCCGCGCGCTGTACTATGTTGTCGCGGGGGACAAAATAGATCAATTGAGTGTTAAGCTCCTGCGCAAAGGCGCGCAACAAATCACGCTCGCGATCTACGTTGCGGCTGTTACAGATAATCCCGGCCAGCCGCACCCCGCCCTTTTTCGCAAAGCGGGCTATACCCTTTGATATGTTGTTGGCGGCGTACAGCGACATCATCTCGCCGCTGGCCACAATGTATATCTCTTTCGCTTTGCCTTCGCGTATAGGCATAGCGAAACCGCCGCATACAACATCACCCAAAACGTCATAAAACACAAAATCCAGATCGCTGGTGTACGCGCCCAGTTGCTCCAAAAGCCCAATGGCTGTGATAATGCCGCGACCGGCGCAGCCTACCCCCGGTTCCGGCCCGCCGCTTTCAACACATCTTATCCCGCCAAAACCTGTGCGCATAATCCTCTCAAGCTCAACGTCGCCGCCCTCGTCGCGCAGGGTGTCAAGGACGGTGCGCTGCGCGAGCGTTCCGAGTAAAAGGCGCGTACTGTCAGCCTTTGGATCACAGCCGACCACCATGATTTTTTTGCCCATTTCCGCAAGCCCCGCAGTGAGGTTTTGCGTGGTCGTAGATTTGCCTATTCCGCCTTTGCCATAAATCGCGATTTGCCTTATACGAGCCATTTCATCCCTCCTGATTCTATATTTTATATTCTGGCTGCGGCATGGCGCTTGCAAGCTCAAGCTGCTCCAATATGTCGCGCCTAAGTGAGAAAAAATCCACGCCGCCACGGTGACGCGGATGAGGGATGGATACTCGCAAAATATGTTTGATTTTACCCGGACGCGGCGTCATGATAAAAATCCTGTCGGAGAGAAAGATCGCTTCATCCACATCATGTGTGACAAGAAGCATTGTCGCTCCGCTTTCCCTATGCAGTTCCAGCAATTTATCCTGAATATCGGCGCGTGTAAAACTGTCCAGCGCGCCCATGGGCTCATCAAGAAGCAATAGCTCCGGCTCGTTTATTAACGCCCTGGCGATCGCTACGCGCTGCGCCATGCCGCCGCTTATCTGATGCGGAAATGATTTTTCAAAGCCTTCAAGCCCTATCAGCCTAACGTACTTGGCCACGTCAGCCTTATGCTTTCGATACTGCCCGCGCACCTTCAGCCCATAAGCGATATTGTCCCACACAGAGAGCCATGGGAACAACCCGCCCTGCTGTACGACGTAGCCGCGATTCGGGTTTGCGCCGCTTATCTCCATACCGTACAGCAAGAGCTTGCCGGATTGCGGCTCATCAAGACCGGCGATTAACCTTAGCAGCGTCGTTTTACCACAGCCGGAACTGCCAATAAACGTCACAAACTCGCCTCGGCTAACGGTAAGGCCAATGTCGCGCAAGGCTTCCACAGCATTTTTTTTATCATCATAATATGTACGGCTTACGCCGGAAACCTCAAGAACCACATCAGACATTTTGTTTCACCAATCCTTTTTGCCAGCGCAGCGCATAGCCCTGCACAATTGAGATGATATACAGAATGATGGAGAACAGTACCGCCATAATGACAATCGCGGCAAAGACCTTATAATACGCCGACCACACGCGGGAAAGCTGAATGTAATATCCCAACCCACCCGGCTGTCCCATCATCTCTGACATCACAAGGGTAGTGAACATAAATCCATTGGCCATTGCTATTCCGCCAAATATCTGTGGAAGCGCGTGGGGAATCGCGACGCGGAAGACGAGCTGGGCAGTGTTTGCCCCAAGTGTTTTCGCGACCTCAAAATGTATCTTTGCCGTCGATTGCACACCCTGCGCGGTGAATGACGCAATGGGGAACCAAGCGCAAAGCGTCATCAGCAGCACCGCCGCCGAAAAAGGCGTGGGCGCGAGCGTTAAGGCGAACGGCATCCATGCCACGGCAGGGATAACACCGGTAATTCTTAACACGGGCGAAACCCAATAATATACCTTTGGAAACCATCCGATAAGTATGCCCGTTCCCACGCCAAAAGTAACGCCCACGACAAATCCCGCGCCGTAAAGTCTTAGCGAATACAACATGTTTTCGAGAACAAACGCGGGTTCGTTCAAGAATGTTTCCACTATCTGAGCGGGACCTGGAAAAAATGGCTGCGGCAGCAACCGATATTTCGTGCCAAGAATATCCCACGCGGCGAGCGCAATACCCAGCACAAATCGAAACGGCGCGCGCTTTATGTATTTAAGCTGTCTATCATTATCAAAATACGCCCAAACGCCGCAAATGGCATAAATCGCGATTATGCCGGCTATAACGCCTCTGTAAAGGGTGTTAAAATCCAGCGTCACGCCGAAATACTCGTACTCTGCTATTTTCACTTTCGCAACCTGTGGCACGGCTATATTTACCGCTATTGCCGACGCAAAGCCAATGAGCGTCAATGCCGCGCCAAAGAAAAATCGCACGTTTGATGGTTGTTTTAATATTTGCGTTGGTATTTGCTTTGCTGTTTTGCTCACATCAGCACCCCATTCTGGGGCGGCTTGCGGGGTTGATCCCCACAAGCCGCCTGATTTGATTCTTTATTTAAATTTTCACTGACCGAGCGTCAGGTCAGAATTATAATAAGCCAGCTTTACGAATTCTTCCGGTGTTGTTTCAAGATAGCCGATGTCATAGAGTTGTTCGGCAAAATATTTTACATCGTTTCCAACGTCATAGGATGCCGTTCCGTGATCGGCAATATGTGGGATCTGGTAATGCTCTAGCAGTTCAATCGCGATCTCTTTCTGGTCGTCTATCTCAGAATATTTCTTGTCCGCGATAATATTTACCGCTTCATCAATGTTGTTCGCAATCCAGTCTTGCGCCGCGCGATAGGCGCGTAACAGGGCGGCAACCTGTTCGGGTTTCTCCTCTATCCACTTGTTGGAGGCGTATAGATAGCAGCAATAATGTTCGGCAAAAAGCGGGTCGGTCGCAAGATCAAAAACCTCGCGAAATTCTCCTGTCTTTGCCTGAATTGAGGCGAAGGGATCCCATAACGCGGCTATATCCACATCGCCAGAACGCAACGCTTCAATCTCAAGGTTGCCTTCTTCAAACGGCAGGAATGTCACTTCTTTATCAGCTTGATCTGCGGAAATACCGGCTTTCTCTAGCCATACGGCGGCGACTTGGTGCGGCGTGCCGCCTACTTCGTCAATGGCCATTACCTTGCCTTTTACGTCAGCGACAGATTGAATGGCAGAATCTGCCTTTACAAGGAACTTTATGCACCCTTTGTGCAATCCCTCTACAACAGAAACGTTCACGCCGTTTTCAATGGATTGGAAAAATTGGAAGTCGCCGTTTACAACGGGGATTGTGCCATTATTTAATCCGATTTTGCGTGTTTCGGTATCAGCCGAAATAAGCTCGACATCAAAACCTTCGGCGGCAAAGAATCCTTTTTCATACGCTATGTATACCGGCGCTCCGCAAAGCGCTCCGCCTTTGCCGGGGATCTGAACCTTTCCGTACTTGAACTCTGTTATAGAGGTCGGATCGACGGCTGAGGGGTATATAACGCTAACGACCGTACTGTCCGTATTGCCTGAAGCGGTATTCGAGCTGCCCTGTGCCGCTGGGATAACCGCGCCAAAGTAGGTGTCCTCTATGTATTTGCGCGTGTCTTCCGATTGCAGCTCCACGACGAGTTTTTTAATTGCCTCTTGCTTTTCGGCGGAGAGGTTGCTCAAATTTACCGCGATAATGTTGGCATAGGGGCTGTCGCCGCCTTCGCTGAACAATCTCGCCGAGGTGATTTTAGCTTCCAGTGCCTTGTTGGTGTTGGTTATGAAAAAATCATAGTCGTCCTTGGTTGGGATAATCTGGGCGCTGTCAAGCTCGATAATCTCCAGATTTTTTGTATTCTGGGCAATGTCGGCCACAGAAGCGGATAAACTGTTGGCTGTTTCCGCGTTTAGCTTGATAAATCCGTCTTGCTCAAGGATGCGCAGGGCGCGATACTCGTTTGTGCCGTCATTGGGGATCGCTACCGTATCGCCGCTCTTTATCTCGGATTTGCTGGCATACTTATCCGAGTAAGCCGTAATCGGCTCTACGTGTATGTCGCCCACGTTTTCGAGGTCGAATCCATTGGTCTCGTTTTCTGATAAAAGATATGGCTCGTGCTGGAAAAAGTTGAAATCAAACTCTCCCGCGTTGGTCTTTTCATTGGTTGTGGAGTCGGTCGCGGTAGTTGCCAGCGTAACCTTTACGCCTTGCTCAAGCAATTTTGGGGAAACGAAGTTAATTAGCTCTGAATGTGGCACTAGATCTGCCGCGCCGATAATCTCTACAACGCCTGAATCGCTTTCAGCGCTGCTGGTTGCGCTTTCCGATGTGTCTTGCGCCGTGCCCGCCTGTTCTGTTTTTGCTCCGCATGAGGCAATTGAGAATGTGAGCAGCGCGGCAAGCGTTAAGCCAATAAGTTTTTTCATTAATAGCCTCTCCTTTACAATGGTTTGCCTGTTATATCAGGTTCCTTTTCTTGATAATACGCTTTGAGGCGAAATTCCCACAAAACTGTATAATCTGCACCAGCGCTATCAGCACATATACAGCCGCGAACAACACGTCATGCTGAAAGCGCTGATAGCCGAACCGCACCGCTATGTCTCCTACTCCGCCCGCCCCAAACATCCCGGCAAGCGCGGTCATAGACAGCACCGCGATAATCGCTACGGTGAATCCGCGTATCAGCGATGGCAGCGTTTCGGGAAGCAACACCCGAACTATTATCTGTGTATTTGTGCTGCCCATAGATTTTGCCGCCTCAATTTTGCCTTTTGAGATTTCAAGGATACTGCTTTCAACAATCCTTGCGTACATGGGGATACAGCACGCGGCTATGGCTACCATGCAGGGATTTGTGCCGTATGATTTTCCAAAGAGTACCCGCGCTACAGGTATCATTAAGATTATCATTACCATCTGTGGTAGACTTCGCAAAATATTGATGAGCCAGCCAGATAGGTTGTAAAACATCTTGAGCGGCAACAATCCATCCGGATTGGTGACGGTCAACAGTATGCCGAGCGCAAGCCCGAACACAAGCGTAATAAGTGAGGCGATTGCCGTCATATAGAGTGTCTCAAACACCGCCGGGGCTATTTTATCCCACACCTCAGCGGCGAAACTGCCCTTAACTACCTCCCAAAGGGGCGTGTCAAGCAAGCTCATATGCCATCACCCCCGGTAAATTCAGGGCCGCGCTGAAATTCCGCGTATACCTTGAAAAATATCTCGCCGGTTTTGCTTTTCGAGTTGCCAAAAACCTCGTTTGTATTGCCGTTTTCGATGATCACGCCATTTTCAAGCACCGCCATCCGTGAACAGGTATACTTGATAACGTCAAGCTCGTGGGTTATCATAAGAATAGTGACACCCGTTTTCGCGTTGATCTCTTTGAGCAATTCCAGAATTTGCAGCGTTGTTTGGGGGTCTAGCGCGCTTGTGGCCTCGTCGGAAAGCAACACATTGGGCCTGTTTATCAAAGCCCGCGCAATGCCAACCCGCTGTTTCTGCCCGCCGGACAATCCTCCCGGAAACTCCGCAAGTTTGTCAGAAAGGCCAACGACCTTCGCCGCTTCAAGTACGCGCGTGTGAATTCCCTTGCGCAGGGTCTTGGAGATTCTAAGGGGGTAGGCTATATTCTCATATACGGTTTTGGCCTCAAACAGGTTGAACTGTTGAAATATCATCCCGATATTGCGGCGTTCGCGCAGCAGCGCCTGTTTATCAAGGGAGCGAATGTCTACGCCGCCTATTACTATTTCGCCTTCATCGGCTTCTTCCAAGCGATTGATACATCGGGCGAGAGTGGACTTGCCCGCGCCTGAAAAACCGATTATCCCGTAGATCTCGCCCTTCTCTACCCGCAAATCCACATTTTTTAAAACCTCTAGGGGGTGTCCGCGTATGCTGAATGACTTGCGCAAGCCTACAATCTCGACGTATCCCATACTTTTGCCTCGCCTCCTTTTTGTGTATTGGGCCGTGTCCGCGCGTATAATGGATTTTATTTGTATGTCCCCAAAGCGGTATTATAAATATCTTCAATCACATGAAGCCCGCCCGTAAACCCCGCGTAATTAGTCGTCATAACCAATCTGTACGGTGTCGGAAGCGATGCCGAAAGAAAGTCATACCCTTTCTCTCTGGCAAGCTCTTTATCCCAACCGCTGCCTATTATCAAGCCGCGACCGCTGTGCGACAGCTCGCGTATAATCGCCTGTGCCTCACCGGCGTCTGGATTGAAATATACGGGGATCTCGCGCTTTGCCGAAGTTGAGGCTATATCTTGGCAAATCCGCTGATGAAATCTTTGCGGGGTATTGTCGGTGATAAATTGTTCTTTGGGTATAATGCCCGTTTCGTGAAGCAAAAACTTGCTCAAAGCCGACACATAACCGGCATCGTGCAAAATGTGCGCGTGATTAGGTAACCCGTAGCGAAATTCAAGCAGAAAGGTCGCCAAATTGTCAATCTCTTCATAGTAGGCGTCCACTTCGTTTTGTACAAACATATTGGCTTTTGTTTCGTCTATGCTCGCGCCGTTTTTAACTCAAAAGTCGGATAAAGTGTACACAAAACGATTCTGCACATAATCCGGTGTCTTCATGCGGTCAAAAAAGTTTGTAAAATAGCTATTCTTGCTTGCATTTTATTTATGTACA
>JAISGK010000096.1 GCA_031263155.1 Clostridiales bacterium | reverse complement strand
CTGCCCTCATGACTAAAAGGTGGTCAACAGAAATCACTGAACGCGACACCTTGTTTTTGGAGCGGCTGGGTGTCTATGCGCCCAGTTGATTTGTGTACACCTTATCCGACTTTTGGGTTAATATATATTCGTTCGGCACGACTTTATTCTTTGCGTTACGTATTGTATACTATACTGAATACAATTTCAATGGAGGAAATCAAATGCCATCAGAGAAACTAACCATTTTAAAAATGTTGGAAGAGGGCAAATTAACCGCAGAAGAGGCCGCGCGCCTGCTGGAAGCCGCAGCGGCTCCTACTCGCTCAACACCCTCAGCCGCGCCGCCCAGAGACGTACCCGGCAGCAACCAGGGAGGATACTACGCTTACAGTTCAAACACAATGCGCGCTGATGGTGGCGCTTATCGCGATAGACCCGATAGACCGGGCAATAATGGCGCTAGTCCTCATCCTACGTCTTCAAGTTTGGAGAACATCGCGCAAGATATAGGGCGCAAATTCGAGGCTTTTGCCCGCGATGTCGAGCCCAGGCTGCAAAACCTTTCCGAGCGCATTGTCGAGGGCACAGTCAATTTGGCCGACCGTATTTCACGCGGGCTGGAGAGTTCAAGCGCCGCCGCGCCCAGCCACGGTTCACAACCGCGTACCGCGCCGACAGGTGGCCCGTACTCCCCTCGCTCTACTACATCTACTGGAGATTTTGTACGCGCCTACGAAATGCAAGTGGCGGAAGGCTTTAACGAACTCACCCTTCGCGCGCATAACGGTATAGTGCTCATTCACGGATACAACGGCGATAAAATATCAGCGACGGTTACGTATAAACCCAAGCACCCAAGCGCGCACATAGAGCTTACTCGCTTAGGCAACCGCTACTTTTTGGATTACGAGCAGGAAGATTTTCGCAGCGTAGGCATAGACGCCTATATTCCTGAAAGCATGTTTAACCTAATCACGCTGGAAACGAATAACGGCGCTATGGATATTTCGACCATAACGGCGGATACTATAAACATTGCGAACAACAACGGACCGATCAAGCTAAAATCCACCTGTGCCCATGCTCTGGCGGTAGACAATACTAACGGCGGCATGTCGATAGATTATGTGCGCGCCGAAAACGCCAAAATAGACAATTGCAACGGTACCATCACTACACTGGACGCAGACTGCGCCAATCTCTCCATGTCTAATGTAAATGGGGCAATATCCGTTAATGTTTCCCAGTTTGCTGCGTATAATAATTATCTGTGGGACATGGAGACATCCAACAGCAAGATAACCTTAAACCTACCGACCAGCCCAGGCGTTGGGTACCACGCCAAGGCCCGAACCTCTTTGGGTAGCGTGCGAATGGGGCTTACAAACATGAATTATATAACCAACGCAAAATCTGTGACCGAGGCAAAAACCATAGGGTTTGATGAATGTGGCGTAAAGGTTAAACTGGCGTTGGAAACCTCCAACGGAGCGATCAATATTAACTAACATTAACTATACAAAGGCTGGTGAGCCATGCGCATCTTGTCATTTATAATCCAACTTGTTAAAGAAGCGGAAAAGGATGATCTTTTTGCCATGGCGTCTCAACTTACCTATAAATTATTGTTGGCTTTCTTCCCGTTTTTGATATTTCTTATGTCGTATCTGGCTTTCCTTAATCTCGATACAATATATTGGCAAACTATTTTGGCGGAAATAATACCTGGCGAGGCTGGAGGGATAATCACTGTTTTTTTTGACGAAGTGATAAGCACACAAAACATGGGCGTACTTTCCATTTCGCTGCTGTTCTCTTTATTTACGGCCTCTAGCGGCTTTGCCGTAGTTATTCGTTGCGTTAATCAAACATATGGTTATAAGAATTGCCGCAGTTTTATAAAGACGCAACTGATCAGCCTGGCGCTGGTTGTCATGTTCGCTTTTTCGTTATCCGCAATGTTGGTGCTATTAATATTTAATGATATCATTCTTGATTATTTGTCAAATTTCATACACTATCCTGATAATTTTGGGTTTATCTTTGATATATTGGGTATTGTTATCACAGCCGGGGTGTTGCTGTTAACCACAATGCTGGTATATAAGCTCAGCAATTGCAAACCCGTTAAGATGAAAGGCATCTTACCGGGCGCGTTATTTTGTGTGGCATTGTGGATTATAAGTTCGAAGGCTTTTAGTATATATATTGATAATTTTTCTTCATACTATAAAACATATGGAAGTATAGCCGGGATTTTTATTTTGATGATGTGGCTTAATATTGTATCTACTTCGCTATTGCTTGGAAGCGAACTGAATTCCATGAAAAGCAGTAAAGACTCTGGAGACAATATTGAATGTGATAAGGCGCCTTCTGCTTAACCTATCACCTTTTCGTTCTAAGGCGGATTTTTTTGAGCTGTTAAATTAAAAAATCTTGTCTTTTTCCAAATTCTCGTGTATCATAGTTGACGGTAAGGTGTATCCTGTGGCTTTGGCATAGTAAACAATGTTATCTACGCCTTGCAATTTGTCAATAGATCAGGAACATGAGACAGGAGGTCGCGCGATGAATGAAGTAAAAAGGGTGAGCGTGGAAATTGACGGCGAAACAATAACGCTCTTTTCCGATGAAAACGAGGCGTACCTTAATGAGCTGGCGTCTTATATAGAGGTCATACTGGGTAAAATTGCCCCGGCGGAAGCGCGTTCCCTTTTGCATACGCGTATGTTGAACCTTACAGCGTCTATTATTATCACTGACGAACTTTTTAAAGAACGAGAAGCGCAAAGACAAACAAAAAACGAGTTGGCGGCCTCACAAAATGAAACGGATCGCTTGCGTAGCCTCGTAGATGAATTGTGGCTGGCTTTGGAGCAAACGTGGAACGATATGAACGCGACCAAAGAGGAGCTTGCCAAAGCCAGCCATGAAGCGCGTGAATATAAAGTGGCGTGCGAGCGCGCCAAAGAAGAGCTGGCGGAATATATAGACGCGTTTGAAGAATCATCTACAATAAAGGACATGTATATGCAGCCATCACATGTGGCCAGCGCGTAAGTTGCGTTTCGCGAGTCGTGGTTTGCGACTCGTGATTGCCATATTTGCATTGGGGTGAGTAATGTCCAAGCTGTGCATAATGCTGTTCCGTTACGTGTTCGTCGCGCTTATTGCTTATTTTTTATGGCAAGGCGTGACATATCTTCTTGATGAGCGGGAAATAAAGAATCTTAACCGCGCTGCCTCGGCTATGAAGCAGCGCGTAATTATAATATGCTTCCACTTGATAGCGTTTTTGATAATGGGATATAAAACGGGAGAGTTTTTGTTTGATGAGCGCGCTCTTATTACTGGCGGCGCGGGATTGTTGTTTTTTATCGGCGCTATGATACTCACTACTATTGTTTATCGTAAAGGTTGCCCTCTGTTGTGGAATGGCGTTTTTTTTCTGTTGGATATTGGGTTTGTTATGCTTTATCGTCTGGATACCGCAGTGTCGGAACGCCAATTGATGTACGCAGCACTCGGATTTGGCGCCGCCATGTTGATGCCGCTAATGTTTAACGTGGCGCAAAGGATAGCCCATATTCCCAAAGTAGACATAGTATACTATATTTTGAGTATCGCTTTGCTGTCGTTACCATTTTTTATAGGTGATCGCAGGGGAGGGTCACTGAACTGGATCGAAATACATGGGGTGAGATTTCAGCCTTCTGAGGTCGTGAAGTTTTTCTTTGTTTTTTACCTCGCCTCGACGTTGAAACGAAAACGCGGTTTGGCTCAACTGGCGCCGTCAGCGCTGGCGGCGGCATCCCTAACTTTGATCCTCGTTATGCAAAAAGACTTGGGCGGCGCGTTGATATTTTTCATGACCTATATGATTATGCTATATATATCTACCGGGAAGGAGTGGCTATTCTTTCTTGGCATGGGGGCGGCGAGCGGCGGCGCGTGGATGGCGTATAGAATATTCTCGCATGTGCGCGAGCGCGTCAGCATATGGATAGACCCCTGGGCCGATCCGTATGATACCGGTTTGCAGATACTTCAGTCGTTGTTTGCCATTAACACTTGGGGTGTTTTTGGAAGTGGGCTAACGCTGGGGATGCCGAAGCATATACCCGTCGTAACCAGCGACATGATCTTTTCGGCGCTGTGCGAAGAGTTTGGCGGCATATTTGGGTTGTGTGTAATTGGCGTGTTTATCATGGTGTTTTACCGAGGCGTTAATATCGCGCTGCGAAGCGGCACGGCCTATAGCAGTCTATTGGCCGCTGGTTTTACCGGACTGTTCACATTTCAAACATTCTTGATACTTGGCGGAGCCACAAAATTCATTCCCCTGACAGGGGTTACCCTCCCATTCGTGAGCGCGGGCGGTAGTTCCGTTGTCGTTTCGATACTCATGATAGGCATTTTACAATCTATAATGCGGCAAAACCTTATCGAGGCGCGAACCAGACCAGATCTCGATCTTGATGATGATGACTCCGAATCCGACTATTACGAGTAAATAACCCCCTGTATATTCCATGTAAATATTGTCCATAATAGACAATATAAGGAGACAGGGGGTTATATTTTGAATAAAATACTGGCGGCTTTTGTTTGCGCTTTGATAATAGCAGGCTTTTTTACAAAATCCTACGCGGAAGAAACGCAGAAAAACATATCTAACGCAGTGTTTAGACTGCACGTGATTGCAAACAGTGATGGCGAAGTGGATCAGGCACTCAAGCTAAAGGTTCGCGATGGTGTTTTGTATAGCTATTTCGACGTGCTATCGCAATCAGAGTCTGTAGATAAAACAAAAACATACATCGCGGAGCGCCTGGATGAGATAGAAGACACGGCGGAGTCGATTGTCAAGGCGCATGGGTTTGATTACAATGTGACCGCTATGCTAGCCAGCGATTATTTCCCTACAAATAATTACGGCGATATTACATTGCCCGCCGGCATGTATGACGCCTTACGCATTGAGATAGGTTCTGGCGAAGGCAAGAATTGGTGGTGCGTGATGTTCCCGCCGTTGTGCTTTGTAGATGTTACAAAGTCCACTACTATACCCGATGGGGAAAAATCGCAGCTTAAAGCCGGAACAGGCGAAGCCGGGTATGCTCTATTATCCGACGAAAAGCGTGAAGGTGATGTGGTCGTATCCGTCAAATTTAAAATTGTAGAGTGGTGGCAAAGGATACTTAACAAGAATAAGCATCGAGAGAGCCGCCCTGCGGATACGAAGCTGGTGAAAGCCGACGATATTGCTGACGAGGCGGCGGATGTGGAAGAGTACCCTGATAAATCTACATCGAAAGATGCACCGACCGGCAATAATAGCAAGTTGAGTTTACCGAAAAAAAAATAGAGCCCTTTGAGAGCGGCAATGTCATCATAACAATGCAAGCGAAGAAAAGAAAAGGCAGCCTTATCTGTCATATGAATCTGTCATATGAGGATGGCTGTCTTTTATGCGCCCCACCGATTACCGTGGGCGCGCGGTTGTGGTTCGGGTAAGGGCATTCCATTTTGAATTTTTCATTACGCGAGAGTTTCTACACCACCCCTTAAAAAGGGGAATTTATATTTCACGCCTAATAATATTTTTTGTTGTTCAAATACAAACCATAATATGGCATTATGCCAGTGCCACCGCTTGAGCCCATGGAATAGTCGTAACTCATTGATGGATAACTCACAGTTTTCGAGTAGTCGTAGTCTACCGAGGCCTTTGACGAATTATCGAGATATAAAGAATAAATGGGTGCCATCCCTGTCGCGCCTCCACTCGATTCGCCAGAACCATTATAGTATCCGCTATCGTAGCTACCCCAGCTATAGCCGCAGCCGCAGCCGCCATAGTTGTAGCCACCATAGCCGTAGCCACCACCATAGCCATAGCCGCCTCCGCCATTGATTTCAATCGCTTCTTTCTCGTCAAGTAATTCAAACGCATTAAAATTGCGCATAACATACTTCACGCTTTTCTGCATAACTCCGCCCTCCCTTAAATAGTATTTATATTTATTTAAAGATTTAGCGTTACTAAAAAACAAATTGTTCTTTGTGGCAATCGTAATAGTCAGGATATTTAGAGCAAAACGCCTCGGCCAGGCTCTTCGCGCGATCTATTTCGCCCACATCGCGTAGAACATATAAGGTATCTATGTATGGGTTTATAAATCCATCTTCGGCACATTCAACAGACCTATACAGGTACTCAAGGGCTTTTTCAGACTCGCCCTGCTTGTGGCAGCATAAGCCCAGGCCGCTTAACACATAGGCGTCATCTTCGTTGTTTTGCAACAATTGTATGTTATGATTGTAGGCCTCTTTATATCTTTTCAAATTATACAACACAAATCCTTTGTTTCGGGCAGCGGACATATCTCCAGGTTTTAGGATCAGCGCGCGCTCAAAGAACATTTTGGCAAGTTGGAAGTTTCCCATCTCCACACTTTCGATTCCCTGATTGTAAACCTCGTCATAATCATCCATGCCATTTGCTAATTCTTTTACTTCTTTTACGCGCAGAGCATAAGCGCAGTATCTGTTTTCCCCGTTTATAGTGCCCTCACAGCAAATGCGCGTATTAGAGCAGCCGCCCAAGCATGTTTCGCCAAACTGGCATTCCGCGCATACACCGCCTAAATTTTCGCGGCGGAAAGCGCGATTCCAAGCAAATGAATTTTCATCGTTCCATATATCCGATATAGATCGTTTACGAATGTTGCCCTCTATATATTTACTTTCACGAATGGCCGTGCAACCCACTATATCTCCGTTTTGATAAATACCGAAGCCGCGCTTGCCAACATGGCAGCCTTGCCAAAAAATATGACGTTTCATATAATAATCCGACACAGCCATAGCGCGTTGATCATAATACCCTACGCAGTCGCTAAGGGATATCCCTACGCCGTCGCGCATGCGCTTAAAGGCAAAATCAAGCAAATAGTCCAGTTTTTCAGGCTTTAGGTTAAAATCCGGGTGAAAAACAAAATTACCCATGGGTATACCTATTTGAATTTGCCAGGTATGCACCCCCAGAGATAAAAATAGGGCGTGCATATCCTCCAGCATGTCAATGTTCTTTTCTGTTATGGTCGTTACCACCGCGCTGGTTACAGGACTTTCGCGCAACAACTTAAGGCAGTTAACGCTACGCTCAAAAGACCCTTTTCGCCGTATGTAATCGTGCGTGCTCTCCATGCCATCCAAGCTTACCGCTATGCCCTGCACACCCGCGTTTGCCGCGCCTTGTATAATCTCTGGCGTCAGCAGCCAACCGTTTGTTATCACTGTCACTATAATGCCATTGTCATGCAGGCGTTTGGCTATGTTTAGCCAGTCGGACCTGGTGGTCGGCTCCCCACCTGAAAGGGTAACTCTTTCTAACCCTAACCTGCCCAAATCGTCACATAGCCCAAGCGCCTCTTCTGTGTTTAGCTCATCTGACAAAGGTTCGGCGCAAGAGGAACCACAGTGTTTACACCTCATATTGCAGCCCATGGTCAATTCCCATACCGCGCTTATAGGTCTATCCATATCACTCCCCCTTACACAAATAATATACGTATCCACAGGACTTGTCACTAGAAATTATTATCATGTATTATATTGGTAAGTATATATAAGATAAATATATGTTTTGCTAAACACCAGCTTTTAGGTTATACTTACTATCAGTTATCTTCACAATTTTATATGGGGGTGATGGCGACGGAAAAAATTGGTTTTCACAACGCGGCCGAATTGCTTGACAGGTGCATGGTCATTTTTAAAAAATCCTTCATTCAGCAAATAGGTATGTACATGGTATGTCAAATGATATCGTCCAGCATTATCACACTGTTTGGCTTTGTGGGAGGCGTGGGACTGGTATCAGCGCTGATGGCGACGCCTGACCCTATTCAGTATTTCAGCCAATTTGACGACTGGTATTTGTTATTTATCGTCGGCTTTGTGTTTATGTACCTCTTTGTGCTTCTTAACAATTTTATGTTGTCAGCCGGGAGCCTTTTATCATGGCAGGTTTTTAGCGAGCGGCGCATAGACTTCGGTGACGCCTTAAAACGTTCGTTTATGGCGTTGGGCAGGTTGGCGACCGCAACATTCGCTCAACTAATTGCCATTAGCGCCGTTATAGCCGTGGCTTTTGCTTTGCTGCAACTGTTTGCGCCCGATCTGCTCTCGTCGGCAAGCTGGCTGTTTAATCCTCAAAGCTGGGATTTCGTTTTGGACGACAGCAGAGCGCTTTTTGCGGTGCTTAGGCTCTACGCAGTTATAATAATTTTTGCCTTGTTTGTTGTGGTGATACTTAACTATTTCTCGCTTGCTACATCTGCCGCCCTGTTTGACAACAGACACTTTTTTGGGGCGCTTGCAAAATCCTTTATGCTCATAAAGGGGGATTTTTTGCGTATACTGGGCTTGCGTATCGCGTTTTTTGGCGCGTCATTTCTCATCGAATACAGTATCATGGGTTTGTTTGCCATTATTACCGGTGTGACCGCAGGGATATCCGAAACGGGATATGGCGACTATATGGGTTTGGCGACAGCCTCCATGGCACTCACCTATATAGTGATGCTTGCCGCCTCCGCTATCGTCGCGCCGCTGCAAAATATATTTACGTCGATGGTGTTTTTTAATCAGAAAATTAAACATGAGGGACTCGATATAGGGATAACATTAGAACACTTGGAGTACAAACATGTCGTTTAACGAGGCAATGAATTCCGCGCTGCTTAACGCAAAGTACAACAAGCTGACTGGTCGTTACTTTGACTGGCGCGAGTGGATTGCTGAAAAGTTTATGGCAATAGTAAACTGGGTTTTGGGACATCTAAACCAAGGAACGTTAACCGTAAGCGAGGGCGGCGGCTGGGCGCAGGTATTTATTATAATCATTATCATAACGCTGACCGCCGCTGTCGCTGCGGTGATAATACTAAGCCGCCGCAGACGAAAACGCCGCTTGCTTAGCGCGATCTTTAACGGGGTGGATCAAAAGGCGGCGCCGGCTTCTCTGCTGACGCGCGCCAATATTTTTTTCGCGGAAGGGAAAACAAGGGACGCAGTACGGTATTGTTTTGCCGCTGTCCTTTTAATGCTAAACGAAACGCGTGTTTTACGAGTGACTATGACAAAAACCAATAGGCAGTTTTTGCGCGAATTGCGCTTTGTCGCTCCGACGCTAATGCCGCGTTTTGAACGAATAAGCGCAGCGTTTGATCGCGTTTGGTTTGGCCATAAAGGGTTAACAGCCGAAGAATTTGCCGATGTTAAAAACGCGGCGTCGGCAATGATAGTGGAGGGTGGTAATGTTAAAAAGGCAGTCTAAAGGCATTGTTATCATCCTTATCATGTTTCTGCTGTTTTTTGTGGTTAATTTTTTTGTAGTGGGCATGTACGAAAGCACCGCGCCGAATTTTAGCACATACGACACCGAGGGTAAGGGAACCGCCCTGTTATACGATACGCTTTCAAAAATGGGATACAGCGTGGATCGTGGATTCGAATTTGTGACGCTTGATGCGGATACCCGCCAAACGCAGTTGCTCATACAGCCCGCCATGTGGTTTAGCCCTGATGAGCAGGATGAAATAATGGAATGGGTGGCAAGCGGGGGGCGTCTAATAGTTTTGGAATCTGGCGGCTATACGCAGTTTGACTACTACTTTGAGGATTTTTATTTCGCCGATGTGGCGAACGACTATTATTACGGTTATTACTATGGACTGGGTATGATTGTGACCGGAGACAGCGGGCCGATTACCAATGCGGCGCTGATGGAAAACTCGCGTCCCGGCGCCGCGCTTGCCGAGATACTGGGGCAGACGAGCCATGGTCGCATAGTGTTTAACGAGGCTATTCACGGTTATGTTGACGAACGCTCAACTTGGCAAAAAGTGCCTGACCAGCTTAAAGTAATAGTTTTTCACATCGCTATTTTGGCTTTTTATCTCGTTTGGCATTACGGCAAGCGATTTGGCGAGCCCATTATGTACTATGAAGAGGTAGAACGGGAAGAGAACGAGCACGCCAAAGCGCTTGCCAACCTATACAACGCGTCGCTGTCATACGAAGTCGCGGCGGGCGAAGGCTTAGATCAATTTATAAGGTGCGTGGCTCACGCATTTCACGTTAGTGAAAAATACGCGAGCGATAATATTTCGCGGTTATGGAGAAACGCGGGGCTGCAGCATCAAGATTGGGTGGACAACCTGTTTGCCAACGGCGGCAAGATGACACGCGGTAAGATGCGGCGAAACTTGTGCAAGTTAAAGAGCTTGACTAAAATATTGTATCAAAAGGGAGAGTCAGATGCTGTTCACGCAGTCTACCATTCAGAAAATTAAATCGGAAATATCAAAAATAGTGATAAATCAGGAACAGTTGACAGACATGTCGCTTATAGCGATGCTATGCGGCGGGCATGTATTGATAGAAGGCGTGCCAGGGCTGGCCAAGACCTTGTGGGTAAAGACCCTTGCCGCCACACTGGATGTGGATTGCAAACGCGTGCAGTTTACCTCAGACTTGATGCCATCAGACATTTTAGGCACAAAGATATTTGACGCGCAGCGCTCTGAATTTGCTCTCCGCAGGGGCCCCCTGTTTACCAATCTTTTTTTGGCCGACGAGATAAACCGTACACCGCCCAAAACGCAATCGGCCTTGCTGGAGGTCATGGAAGAACGCTCGATCACGATAGATGGCGATACGACACGCCTGGCGGAACCGTTTATCGTT
Organism: Clostridiales bacterium; assembly: GCA_031263155.1. GTDB lineage: Bacteria > Bacillota > Clostridia > Lachnospirales > WQUN01 > JAISGK01. The sequence goes on along the minus strand of JAISGK010000096.1, from coordinate 60,335 downwards.
TTTGCCACTCAGAACCCTATAGAATACGAGGGTACGTATCCCTTGCCCGAGGCGCTGACCGACAGGTTTATGATGAAAATATCTACCACATACCCCGGTGTGGCGGCTGAAAGGGAAATTTTGCATATGCATGACACGGGCGCGATACATCAAAAGCCGGATAAGGTATGCACCGCGCTGGACATAGCCCGGTGCCGTGAAGAGATCGCCGCCGTAAAGGTAGATGACAGCATATATGACTACATCGTAACTATTATAGAGTTTACACGCCGAACACAAGCGGTGCAGGTTGGAGCCAGTCCGCGGGGTTCTATCGCGCTGCTGCTATGCGCCAAGGCCAGCGCGGCGGTTAGCGGGCGCGACTTTGTTATACCTGAAGATATTCGCGACATAGCGCTGCCAATACTAAGGCACAGGATATTGCTAAAACCGGAAGCGGAAATAGACGGGGTAAAGCCAGACCAGGTTATAGAATCTATAATGGGTCAGATAAAGGTGCCTCGCTGATGACTGTTACAAAACGGTTTGTGATATGCGTTGCGGCTGGGTTGGTTTTTATCATAATATCAGCCATATTCTTGGATGTAAGCACTCTGGCGGCGGTGTTTCTACTCTACAACATGATCTGGCTGGTTGCGCTGCTGGCGGACTACCTTATGAGTCGCAGCTCGCGCAAGATAATCCTGTGGCGCGATAAAGAAGACAGGCTATTTTATAAATCTGACAATATTGTACAGATCTTCGCGCGTAACGAATTTGACTACCCTATCACGCTCACGCTGAAAGACACATTGCCCGGCAGACATTTTAGAGTGGTGCGCGAGGATATGACGCATAGGGTTGAGCCTGGGCAAGAAACATCATTCTCGTACACAGTGACGCCAATAAAACGAGGCGCGTTTAATTTGCCTACGGTATACGCGTATAAAATAAGCTCTCTTGGGCTTTGCCAAGTATATTTCAAGGTTGACTTACCCATAGAGTATAAGGTATACCCCAACCTGCGCGACTTGAGCAAATATCGCATATTAACCCAAAACCGCCGTTTGCGTTCTGAAGGGAGCCGAGTAACCAAAACGCGAGGGCTGGGATCGGAGTTTGAGTCGCTGCGCGAATATGTGGTGGGGGATGACATAAGAAAAATAAATTGGATGGCAACCGCGCGAGAAAATAAACTCATTGTAAATCAGTTTCAAACCGAACGCAACCAGCCCGTGTTTTGTCTTATAGATTGTGGAAGACCGATGAGTTACGACATAAAGGGCTATAAGAAGCTAGATTACGCAATAAACGCGTGTCTCACGCTGTCGGACATAGTTAATACGCAAGGCGACCTAAGCGGTATGCTGGCGTTTGATACGCAAGTGCGCGCCATAATAAAGCCCGGCAAAGGCGACGCGCACCGCAACGCGATTATGCAGGAGCTGTATCATTTGGGAGACACGCGGGAAACATCAGACTACGAAGGGGCTTTTTTGGAATTTCTTAACAAACAAAAGCGGCATAGCCTCGTCTTTTTATTTACAGATATAGAAACCCCCGAGCAGGCAAGGGAGCTTACCAAATATCTTCTTATCATAAAAAAGAGACATACGCCGTTTGTTATACTTATGGAAAATGAGAGCTTGCAGCGCTTGCAAAATCAGCAGGGCGACGATTTAAAAACGCTGTATGAAAAGGCCGCCGCGCGCGAATTCCTCACGAGCCGCCGTGATTTGATACGCGACATGAATCGTATGGGCTGTTTCTGCGCGGAATGTGCGGCGGAAAATTTTACCTTAACGGCCATTAATCAATATCTAAAGGTCAAGCGCTGATAGCGCGTATTATAATATCAATTTTTTAAAGCCAGGCGATAATAGACCACCATAAGTGCGATCGTGCCGAACGAAAATGCCAGCTTTATCCACGGGGCGATATTGGCAGGGGTAAAAAACCCTTCGATAATGCCCGCGATAACCAGCATGATCACTACCCCGGGCAGCAGCGCCGCCGCTTGTTTGCCCGCAAGTATCACGGCGTCTTTGCGCTTAAGATTGCCGGGTATCAACATGGCGCGCCCAATTAACAGCCCGCATCCGCCCGCGATGTAAATGGCGGTAAGTTCTATAAACCCGTGGGGGAGTATCAGCGCGAAGAAATGCGCGGCGCTGCCGCCGGTAGAGAATACCAGGGCTGACAGAGCGCCCAGCATACCGCCGTTTAGAAACATGACGTAAATAGTGCCCAGGCCGGCGGTGATGCCCAGGGCAAACGACATAAACGACACGCTTATGTTGTTCGTCATCACGGCTGAACTCATAAACGCCTGACTAAGGCTGCCGGCTTCGCCCGCGCTTTCATTAAACCCATTTGCGGCTTCCAGATATTCGACCGGCAAAAAGAGCGCCGCGAATTCTTTATTAACCAATACCATAGAGACTGCCACGGCGACGCCCACCATAAATATTATGAACGCGGCGATAATATAAGATTTTTGTTGCCTAAGCGCCTTGGCAAACCCCGAACGCAGATAATCCATTACCGTACCAAACGCCGATTTACGTGTTCTAAAAAAATACATGTGCGCCGCGCCCACAAGCTGATTAAGATATGGCGCCGCGCGCCCGTTGGGATAGTGCGTTTTGGCGTAAGCCAAGTGCATCGACGCGTTGCGGAACGAGCGCGCGAACTCGCGCACCTTGTTGGTCGTCATTTTTTTGATGGAGGTTTTGCGCAAGGCTGACGTCATTTGATGCAGCTCGCGCCAGCGCGGTTCGTTGGTCTCTATAAATTTAGCTTCGGTCATATATTCTCCTTGAGGTGATTGACATGAAATACATTTCTATTATAACACCGGACAACGTGGAGATCCAATACCGTCTTGCGAATGTAGCGTCAAGGTTTGCCGCCGCTTTTGTAGATCTGCTAGTACAAATGGCGGCTATAGGCATATTGTTTCTCATTTTCTATGCCGAGTTGAAAAACAGCCTGTTTAGCCTGGATGCTGGAACGATTGCCGCCCTGGCACTGCTGGGATTTTTTGTCGTATACTTTGGCTACTGTATCATCCTCGAGCTGGCGCTGAATGGGCAAACCCTGGGCAAAAAGCTGTTCGGTCTGCGCGTATTGCGCGACAATGGAATGCCCATAGGCTTTGTTAATTCTCTCGTGCGTAATCTATTTAAGCTGATAATAGATATTAACGGGCCCGCAGCGTTTTGCATCTTCTTTAATAAAAGAGCCAAGAGGGTTGGAGACATGGTTGCCTCAACTGTGGTGGTGTGCGAGCGTGACGCCAGAGACATAACAAAGATACCCGCCGCAGTGGATGAGTCCTCCGCTGGGCTGCACACCAACTTCTTTTTATCTGACGAAGAATATTATATGGTGTCAGAGTATTTTTCCCGCCGCGCAGAGTTTTTAGACGGCGGTGAAAAGCTGGGAGGTAAGATACGGGCGTATCTGATCAATAAATTTAACGCTAACAATGGTACGCTTACCGATCACGACATGTACAACATAATGATGATGAACAGGAGATAAAAAATCAGAACAATTATTCTCTTAAGCTTGTAATTCGCTCTAACCTACTTGCATATGTTGTATAAAGACAAGCGGGGGTATGGGCATGGGCAAAAAGATTTTGATGGGCGTATTGATTTTTGCTATTATTGTGGGAATCGGCGGATATGTTATTCTATCGCGCCTGGCTCGTTTGGACGCGGCGGCGATAAACGCGTATGTCGATGGCGAGGTGACCGCGTCTACAGCGCGTGATATCATTCTCGCCACGCGCATAAACACAAACAATTTGTTCGAATTTAACACAGACGAGACCAAGGTAGACATCACACTAACAAGAATAAAAGGACGGCAAAAAGACGCGGTGGTCGTGTTGCGCCAAAAATTGGAAAAGTGCGTCATTGCGTTGTATGAAAAGCGTGGCGACGTGTATAAATTTGTCGCGTTGGTGGGCACTTTTACTGACGTGCGAGAGGCTCAAGCGCTTCCCATCCGCGAGCAGGGCGGGAGCGCGATCATCGTGCGAGATCGCGTCAACAGTGAGGGTACTCAGGCGACTTACATAAAGGGCTACGCGTGGCAAGACGATCATTTTACGCAGGTGCTTAGCATACTTGAGCGGTATTGCTGGTATCACAACGAATTGGCCGATAAAAACAAACCGGCAAACAGATCAAACTGGCAGCGCCTGTCACAGCGCGCGGATATGGTTTGGCAGGATGAAGACTCGCCCGTTCTGCATGTGCTTTTTCATCAAACATACGGCTTGAGCATCCTTGCCGCGCAAGAAAAACTCCCGGCTGACAATGAATTTGAGCTTGTGCGCAGCCGTGATGTAATGGAGCAATACGCGTGGTCGGGCAGGTGGATGCATTTTATATTATTTGAGGCGACAAATCTGAAAAACGGCGAACCCTGCGCGGTGGTGGAGGACTTGGCGGGATCGCCGTATGGGTTGCTTTCTGAATATAGTGGAGAAACCGACAAGTTTAGGGTAAAATACCTTGACGGTGAAATGGCGATTGTTGATAAGGCGGATATAAAACCAGGCATAGAGATAAAACGCACAAGATCTATGTGACTGCGCGTTTGTTTTGAGTATGCCCTACATAAAATTTGTCAATTATGGAAAAACTACATCCAACCAGAAAATATTGGGAGGGTGTAAAGTGAAAAGATCCTTTGATATGATAGAAAGGTATGTGCGGCGCTCGCTGGTGGTGTGCGCTGTAGCGGCGGTCGTCGTTTGTTCCGCACGAAACTTCGCGTTTGCGGCGGAGGCTGATACCATAAATGATGGGGAATACCTTGCAAACCTGATATATTCCACACCGGAAGAGGGTACGTGTAATATACCGGAAGGCGAGTATACAGTTAGCGGCATTACAATAACCAGACCCATGACCATTCGCGCCAATGGCAATGTGACTATTCGCCCCGAGCTTAATAAAACCAATGCCGCTTCGGTAGAAAGCAATTTTATATTCTCCGTTTGGAGCGATGGCGTTAGCATAGAGGGCATACATTTTAAATCGCCGTATGCCGGAGGCTCAGTCGGCATAATTCATTGCAAGGGCGACGACTTAAATGTGAGAGATAATACATTTAGCCTGCCTAGCAACAGCGCGGCCATTATCAGTTATGCCAGCTCCAATCTGTGCATGATGGAAAACAACCGGTTTATCTCTTACGGCGGTGGCAGAGTATTTCCCATGATACAATTTCTTGACGCCAACACCCGCGTTTGCCTTGTAGGCAACACGCTGGAAGGCGCAGAACCGGAAATGCTGACGCATAACTATCTAGACTATCTCATTGCGCTTGGCAACAAAAGTTCTGTTGTTAAGGATAACCAATTTGAGTACACCGGTTTTCTCACCGCCGAAGATATGGGCGGCTATGAAGACGAGAATTTTGTATTCAATGGTGACGAGCCATCAGCCGAGGCGTTTATGCGTATTCAGTCCGATAAGGCAAAGGAGTTTAACCCTTGGTCAAAAGTGGAAGGTTCGACGGTAAAGACAAAGTCATCTTCAGGTAAAAGCAAGTTCACTCGCGGCGACGGCGAGGTTGCGACTCCAGAAAATCCGGCGGATGACGCGGATGATAATGAGGGCGTTAAGGCCAACCCCAAAACCGACGGACAAAGCGTGATTGCCCCATTGGTACTGGCGGCGGCCTTGTTTGGCGCGCTGGCCATATCGATCGAGAAATTGCGCTGGCATAAGAAAGCTGTGAGGAAATAGCAGAGACAAAACCGAAAAATGTTCTGATTATGCCATCTGTTTGATACCTCTGAGGCAACTCCCCTATAGAATACGTTTTTTCACCAATATTTCCTGTCTAGCCCGCGATATTGTATGGCTTCTGCCAAATGCCGCGTTTTTATATCTTTTGCGTTGTCGAGATCGGCGATTGTCCTGGCCAGCCGCAATATTTTATGATAAGCGCGCGCGGACAGCCTCATTCGATCAAACGCGCTTTTTAGCAGTTTGTGCTCGTCAGGCCCCAGGGCGCAAAACGCGTCTATCTGCCCGCTGCTAAGCTGCGCGTTATATGTTATCTTAAGTTTGGCATAACGCTCACGTTGTATTCGCGCCGCCGTTGCGACTTGCGCGCGAATGTCCGCGCTGCTGATGGGCGGGCGCGCTTCTTTCAGCGCGGAATAATCTACAAACGGCGCTTCGACCTGAATGTCTATTCTATCCAGCAAAGGCCCTGATATTTTAGATAGATAATTCGCTATCTCTGTACGTGTACAGCGGCATTTGTCCGATGTGCCGTGGTACCCGCACGGGCACGGGTTCATGCTCGCCGCAAGCAAAAAAAAACAAGGGTATGTGTGCGTACCGTTCACGCGCGTTATCGTTATCTCTCTATCTTCAAGCGGTTGCCTTAGCGCTTCCAGCGCGGCTTTTTTGAATTCTGGCAACTCGTCCAAAAATAATATCCCATGGTGCGAAAGGCTTATCTCGCCTGGCATGGGGTTTCGCCCTCCGCCGGAAAGGGAGGCTGTGCTGGCGGTGTGATGCGGGCTGCGAAACGGGCGCTGGGTTACCAATGCCCTTTTATTGTCTATCAGCCCGGCTATGGAGTATATCTTTGTTATTTCTAAACTCTCATTAAGCGTTAGCTCTGGAAAAATGCCCGGCAGGCGCTTTGCCATCATTGTTTTGCCCGACCCTGGCGGGCCTATGAGCAGTATATTATGAAAACCCGCCGCCGCGACGGTGCAAGCGCGCTTAACGGCGGCTTGGCCCTTTACCTCGCCAAAATCTGGCGTAAAGTCATTGTTATTTTTTAACATCGCGTCTATATCGGCATATGTACGTTCCCATTCGTTAGCGACCAGTTTGCTAACCAATTCACGCAATGTGCGAACGCCCATCACGTCCATACCCGCTACCAGCGCCGCTTCTTCCGCGTTATCCGCCGGAAGCGCGGCGCGACTGTACCCAGCCTTTTGGGCCGCGTATACCATGGGCAGCACCCCTGAAATGGCGCGTAGGCTCCCGTCAAGCGACAGTTCTCCGGCGAAGAAGACGCCATCCAGCGCGCTGTTGGGAAACATCTCCATGCAGCGCAATATCCCCAAGGCTATGGGCAGGTCGTAAGCGGGGCCCTCCTTTTTTGTATTGGCCGGGGCAAGGTTGACGGTCAGCCGCCCAGAGGGAAAATTGTAACCAATATTTTTTATTGCTGTGCGCACACGGTCTTTAGACTCTTTAACGGCGCTATCAGGTAAACCTACTATTTCGAAAGCGGGCATACCCTTGCCCATGTCTACCTCCACTTCCACAATATAGCCGTCTATGCCCAATACCGCTCCGCTTATGACTTTTGCCAGCATTACGTCTCACGCCTTCAATTTTATCTTTTTTTCTTTACATATGTAAAATTTTATCACATAATGAAACATAAGAAAAGTCATAAACATTCGAGGCAGGTATGATGTATTGAGCGATAGGATATACGATTTGTGGCTTAGCCAACTGAATGGCGTGGGATACATGAAATTTAACGCGCTTGTAGGCGCGTTCGGCGACGCGGAGTCGGTGTTTAACACAACGAGCGTAGAATATTTGCGCGAAGTTGGAATAGGCGACAAGGCTGTGCATACCATATTACATAACCACGACTTGACCATAGCTGAAAATCTGTTGGCCAGGCTAACAAAATTGAGCGTAAAGGTTTACACCCAAAACGATGACGAATACCCCGAGCCGCTTAAACATACGCCCTATCCGCCGTCTATTCTATATGTGCTGGGCGAAATGCCAAACAATACGCTTACAAAAATAAGCGTAATTGGCACGCGTTCGTGTTCGCAATATGGAGTAAAGATCACGAGCGATATATGTAAAGGGCTGGCGCAAAGCGGCGTTGTCATTGTAAGCGGCATGGCGAGGGGCATAGACAGCGTGGCGCACGACGCCGCGATAAGCGAGGGAGGGTTAACAATAGCCGTGATGGGCTGTGGCATAGATATTTGCTACCCTAAAGGAGCGGAGCGACTGCGAGAGCGTATCATAAGCCATGGCTGTGTAATATCTGAATATCCCCCCGGGGTATTTCCGCAGCGCGGCTTGTTTCCAGAGCGTAACCGTATTATCGCGGGGCTGTCTCACGCTACCCTGGTGACGGAAGCGGCCCTCAACAGCGGCACTATGATTACAGTGGCAAGCGCGTTGGATTGCGGTCGTGATGTTATGGCCGTGCCCGGCAACATTACCAGCCCGTTAAGCGCGGGCGCAAATGAATTAATTAAACAGGGCGCGCAACTTGTCACATCATATGAAGATATTTTGCATACACTTAAACTGACGGGACGCAGGAGCATTCTATCCGCAAGTACTTCATCCGATCAAGTAATAGATCTTGCGCCTGAAGAAAAATTGGTTTATGATATGCTGGATTTTGTACCCATACATCTTGATGAAATAATTGAAAAAACGCTTAGCGACGCCCAAACCGTCCATTATATAATGACTATGTTGGAGCTAAAAGGGGTTGCGCAAAGGATGTCCGGCCAGCGATACGTCAAGATCTAGTCAAATGTATTTGGTACTGATTTTTAAACACACGCTCAGCCTGTGCGAATATTGGAATAATCATCAGCATGTGTTAAGGGGAAAAACTCATTGAATAAAACGGCAAAAAAGAATCTTGTAATTGTAGAATCACCGGCAAAGGCAAAAACGTTAAAGAAGTTCCTGGGGGCCAACTATACGGTGGAGGCCAGTGTGGGGCACGTGCGCGATTTGCCAAAAAGCGAGCTGGGCATTAACGTGGACAATGATTTCGAGCCAAAGTATATTACTATACGCGGCAAGGGTGAAATATTGCAAAAGTTGCGTAAAGAAGTGAAGTCGGCGGACAAAATATACCTGGCGACAGACCCCGATCGCGAAGGCGAAGCTATAAGCTGGCATCTTATGCACGCCCTTAAGCTGGATGAGAAAAAAACGTCACGTATAACATTTAATGAGATAACAAAAACGGCGGTCAAAAATTCTATAAAGCACGCCCGTGATATAGATATGCGCCTTGTTGACGCCCAACAGGCGCGACGTGAGTTAGACAGGATAGTAGGTTATAAGATAAGTCCTTTGCTGTGGCGCAAAGTGAAGCGCAGGTTAAGCGCCGGGCGCGTGCAGTCCGTGGCGCTACGCATTATTTGTGATAGGGAAACCGAAATAGATAACTATATGCCGGAAGAATATTGGACGCTTGACGCGATATTTCGCTCTGGCAAAACCAGTTTTACGGCCAAGTACCTGGCCAATGACAATAATGGTTTTGAGCTCAAATCTCAAGCCAATTGCGAAGAGATAATCAGCCGCGCCCAATCTGACTCCTGGCTTGTGCGTGAGGTTAAAAATGGCACGCGCGTCAAAAAACCGCAAGCGCCCTTTACAACTAGCGCAATGCAGCAGGAAGCGTCTAAAGCTTTAGGGTTTACCACGCAAAAAACCATGTCTGTGGCACAGCAGCTTTATGAAGGGGTGGATGTGGCCTCGCATGGCACACTTGGCCTTGTGACCTATATTCGCACCGATAGCGTGCGCGTAGCTGACGAGGCGTACAATACAGCCAAAGCTATTATAGCCGGGCGATTTGGCGCGGAGTATGCGCCCGACGAACGCCCAGAATATAAAATGCGGGGGCGCGCGCAAGACGCTCACGAGGCTATACGCCCATCGTATCTGGAAATAACCCCGGCAAGTGTGAAAGACTCGCTTACGAAAGAGCAATATAAACTCTATAAATTGATTTGGGAACGTTTTTTTGCCAGCCAAATGGCCCCAGCGGTATACGACACTGTTTCGGCAAAGATATCGTCTGGCGAAGGGGTAAGCGAGAATGTCGGCGGACCGCCGCCTCCAGAAATCGTGACTTTCCGTTGCTCCGGTTCTATACTAAAATTCAAGGGCTTTCTCGCGGTGTATGACAAACTGGAGGAAACTGATCAAGACGTTTTTATGCCCAAGTTAGCGGCCGGGCAAGCGATTGCCCTGAACAAATTATCTCCCGAACAGCACTTTACCCAACCGCCGCCTCGTTATAATGAGGCGAGCCTTGTTAAAGCCATGGAAGAGATGGGCATTGGCCGCCCAAGCACCTATGCCGCGACGATAACCACCATTATATTTCGCGGCTATGTAATAAGGGAAAACAAAACGTTGTTTCCAACAGAATTGGGCGTGTTAATAAACGATATTATGATGGAAAACTTTGAAAATATCGTCGATGTAGAGTTCACAGCCCGCATGGAAGAAAGTCTTGATCAAGTGGAAGAGGGTAAGTTGGAATGGAAAGAGATATTGCGAGGGTTCTACAACCCTTTTGAACAGAAAATCATTGAAGCGGAAGAGCGCATAGGTGACATTGAGATAGAAGACGAAAAATCTGATGTTATTTGCGAACATTGCGGGCGCAACATGGTAATAAAGTATGGCAAGTTTGGCAAATTTTTGGCCTGCCCCGGCTTCCCAGAATGTCGCAACACCAAGCCGTTTTATGAAGACACTGGTGTGAAGTGCCCGCTATGCGACGGCAAGGTAATAATTAAGAAGACCAAAAAGGGGCGGAAGTATTTCGGTTGCGAAAACAACCCAGAGTGTGGCTTTATGTCGTGGAATAAGCCCACAGGTGAAACCTGCCCCGAATGTGGAGGCTACTTGGTGGAAAAAGGCGGACGCAACCGCAAGATCGTTTGCAGTAACGTGCAATGCGGCTATGTAAAAGAGATACCCGAAGAAGAGATAAACAAAGAGGCGTGAAGGGCGAATGTCTGATCGCGGTTAACGAAGGGGTATTATGTGTGAGCAACAGAGATTTTTGCTAACCGTCGCCTACGACGGCGCCAATTATTCTGGCTGGCAGCGCCAAGCCAACGCCTTCTCCATTCAACAGGCAATGGAGGAGGCGTTGGCTCGTGTATTTGGCCAATCTATACGCACAGTAGCGTCTAGCAGAACAGACGCGGGCGTACACGCGCTGGGTCAGCGCGTGGCGTTTAACGTGGCAACGCCCATCCCTCTGCAAAAAATCCAGATGGTTATAAATAATTTTTTGCCTAACGACATTGCCGTTACCGAGGTTAAGATTGTGCCGCCAATGTTTAATCCCCGCCTTGACGCCCGCGAGAAGATATATCATTATGTCATATACAACTACCCTTACCCCAACCCATTCACGCGCGATACATCTCTGTTTTATCCCCGCAGGCTGGATTTTAAAAAGATGGCTCGCGCGGCGGGATATTTTGTAGGCTGGCACGATTTTGAGGCATTCCGCTCACAGGGTACGGATTATCGAAGTACTGTTCGGGAGATATTCGCTTGCGGGTTAGAGAAAGACACCCAGCGCTGGGCGGCAATCAATAAATCCTGTGACAAACCTTGCGGCGATGAGACAGGAGCCGCGTATAACGGTATAATAACGTTCTACATACGCGGCAATGGATTCTTGTACAACATGGTTCGCATCATGGCCGGTACGCTTATCGCCGTGGGTAGGGGCAAAATCGCGCCGACAGACATTCCAGGCATTATCGCGTCGAAAGACCGCTCCAAAGCCGGAGAGACCGCCCCGCCGCAAGGATTGACGCTGGTAGAGGTAAAGTATTAATCTTCCAGCCACACAGGCGTTATATCAACTTCAAAGGTGAAACCACGCTCAATAAGCTGATACTTTTCTTGCAGTATAGGCCCGCATGAATTAGAGCCTACGCCACTTGTTTTGTAGTCTACATTAACTATCGTTTGCGGCAGTTTGTGAAGGTCGCACGGGTGTTTGGCGGCATCCATACCGTGACTGTCATAATGCGAGGCGTTAAAGGAGAATCCTTTGGCCGACGAGAATAAAAGCCCCTGCCCAAAGCCGTTGGTAACGGCTGCGTATGCGCAGTCATAGCGAGCGCCATTTTCTTGCGGGTAAAAATAATTTACGAACATATCGTCAACAGTTGTCTTGAACTTGCCGCGCCAACTGCCGCTGTGTTTATCCTGGTAAGATTCGTTTGGCCCGTAGCCATAATATGTTATGCGCTCAGCGTCCGCCAATTCAGCGCGAATACCAAAACGGGGTATAAACAGCTTAACGGGATCTGGTATCAATGGATGTCTGGCCGTCATGTCTCGCACGGTCACATCGGTTTTAAGGCTTATTTTGCCGCTGGGATAAAATACCCATGTGGCCTTGCCTTTAAGCGCAGGGGGCTTTGTGTGACTGCCTAAAATGTAATCCACAACTATCTCATATACCCGCGCGACCATTTCGCCATTGTTTAGATCAACGCCATCTGGCGCAGCGCCATATGACGCCGTTGTGTCGTATGCGTACATAACAGCGCGGTCTACCCCTTCTTCCCTCCAAAAGCCCTTGACGTGCATGTCGTTATCTGTTGGCGCTCGCCAAATGTCAAAGGTGATTGGGGCGGTTAGAAGCCGCTTGCCCGCATGGATCATTTGGACAATCTGTCCACTTGTTTTGTCGAACAAATATTCAAAGTTCGCACCCTTTATGCGCGCGCAATGATTGTCGCAGTCGTATGTTAAAAGCTCTTTCGTATCACAGCTGATATTCAACGCGGGCAATGGATTGCCTCTCGAAATCTCTATTTGCCTAAATCCAACTTCATAGCCGGACTCTGACCATTCGGTCGCGCTTTTGCGGCGCAGACTGATCATCAGGCGCCTGTCGTCTGACGCGTTGGCCACGACATAATGCGGGTCGTCTACAGGAAATGGTAAAACCACTTCGCCGTGCGGCTCGCATCGAACGTCAAATAGCTGACTCTGGCGGACGAGTTCACCGTTTTTTTCCACACGCCATTCGATAAAAAATTCTGACAGATCGGTAAAGTCGTACCGATTTTTTATCAATATCCCTCCGCGAGTGGGAAACGCGTCTACTGCGTCAAAAGGTGAGTATACATTTTTAAGCTCCATCAGGCCCGGCATGGGTGTGCCATCGGGCGCGACCAGTCCATCCAGGCAAAAATTGCCATCGTTGGGCGTGTCGGAAAAATCTCCGCCATACGCGATAAAGTGTTGGACGGCGCGAGCGGCGTCGTAGCTCTGCGCGCTGGTGGGGATCACACTGCCATCATCCATTTTCGCGGCGTATATGCCGTGGTTCCACCACTCCCAAACGCAGCCTCCGATCAACTTTGGGCTGGCGTAAATTATTTCCCAATAATCCGCAAGGTCGCCGGGCCCGTTGCCCATGGCGTGCGAATATTCGCACATAAAAAATGGTTTGGTCTTTTCAGGATCCGCCGCCGTGTTAATCAACCGTGAAATATGCGGATACATGCAGCTTTCTATATCGAGAATATCGCTTGGCGTGTCAGGGCCCGCGTAAAACCCTTCGTAGTGTACAAGGCGTGAGGGATCGCGCTCCTTCATGTATTGCGCCATAGCGTAATGATTGGGCCCATAGCCGGCCTCGTTGCCCAGTGACCACATAATGACGGCAGGGCAGTTTTTGTCACGCTCGACCATGCGCCGCGCGCGATCAACGTGCGCCGCGCGCCAGCTTTGACTTGTCGATAGGCCACTCCAGTCACCCGTGGCTTGCATCCCGTGAGACTCCAGGTCTGTCTCATCTATTACATAAAATCCGTAGTAGGCGCATAAAAGCAAAAAACGAGGGTCGTTGGGATAGTGTGACGTTCGAATGGTATTAATGTTGTGGCGCTTCATGGCAAGCAAATCGTTGCGCATTTCTTCCAGTGTCACGGTTTGACCGTTAACGGGGCTAAAGTCATGACGATTCACCCCTTTTAGCTTAACGGGCACGCCGTTGATGGCCAGCGCGTAATCAGCGGTTATCTCCGTCTCTATCAGACCGATATCGAAAACAAGCGCCTCGTCGCCCGCCGCGACGATTGCCTGATACAGTATGGGCTTCTCCGCGTTCCACGGAGCTGGATAGTCTATGGGTACGACAAGCCGCGCTTTGCCATCGCCGCCGACCGTCGCGTATTGCTCTTGCGCCGCAGCTCTATTGTCTCTGAACAAAAAAACGGTTATGTCTAAACCACTGTCCGCTTCTATTTCAAAAATGAAGTTTGCCCCGGCCTCCGAGATCGCGTTACGCACAAACACATCGCGAACGTGAGCGGTGTCACGCGATAGAATATACACGTCGCGGAATATGCCCGAAAACCTCCAGCAGTCTTGATCTTCCAAATACGATCCGTCGCACCATTTAAGAACTATAGCGGTAACACAATTTTCTCCCGGTTGCGCATATGATGTAATATCAAACTCGGCGGGCAGACGGCTACCTTTTGAAAAACCCGCGAATTGCCCGTTAATCCACAGATACAGGCAGGAATTTACACCCTCAAACACGATATACTTTTTGCGGTTAGTCCATGCTTCTGTTAAGCTAAACGATGTTTTGTAAACGCCCGCCTCGTTGGAGGATGGTACGCGCGGCGGGTCTACAGGGAATGGGTAATTGATGTTGGTGTAGTTGCATTGTCCAAAACCTTGCGTTTGCCAGCAACTGGGAACAGGCAAAACGTATGGCGTTTCCAGCGATTGTGGATTGCTTCTCATTTCATCAAGAAGTTGATCCGATACATTAGTGACAAGGTCAAATGACCATATGCCGTTTAAACTTTTGTAATAAGGGGAAAGCTGTCTTTTGAGGTTAATGAGCCGCAAATTTGTGCTATTTACCACATTTTTGTCAAATGGGGTGTAGTACGCCCTCGGCGGTTGTCTTCCAATATTAGTAATAGTTGGATCATGGTGCGCGTTTTTAATCATACTGTGCTCCTTTTGCATAAAAGTTCGAAATATGGGTTGCGAAACCGTCGTAAGTGGAATAAAATACAGACAAGCGACTATCTCTGGCAAGCCTTTTAAAACGTACCCACCGATGTTGATAGTATCACTTTTTTGCCTGATGGTAAACAGTAGGGGGATTTTAATATGAATGAGCACAAAAAAACAGATGATATAATCTTAGACGACATAATAGAAACCGACGAAGAAGAAATGGATAAAACCCACTTACCCGTTATAGTGATACGTGAGTTTATGC
Source organism: Clostridiales bacterium (assembly GCA_031263155.1). Classification (GTDB taxonomy): domain Bacteria; phylum Bacillota; class Clostridia; order Lachnospirales; family WQUN01; genus JAISGK01. Next base: position 45,266 of record JAISGK010000096.1, on the reverse strand, counting down.
CGTTTCCGGGGGCTATGATGTCGTTTGATATCAATCGACCGCAAAGCCTTGCCGCGCTGGACGCAGCGTTAGAGATCGGGTGTGATGTACTGCTGGTTGGTCAGCGTGATCGCGACCTTGAAAACCCCACCTCTGCGGATTTATGCCATATGGGCGTCATTACAAGCATTTTGCAGGTGCTACGCCTGCCGATGAGTGGCATGGCTAGAGTTATAACCCACGGAGACAACCGTGGCGTGGTGGTGGAGTACCTGGGCGAAGATCCCTATATAACGGCGCATGTAGAAGGGTTATACGACGCGGAGCCTGATACATACACCAAAGACGCCAAGGCTCTAATGCGTCTTGCGTTTGACAATTTTACACAATGCATGGAGATGCAGGGTAAAAACGCGCCAGAATCGATTACGCGTATAAGTGAGGAGATGCCGGGACGCCTAGCGGATATTATTGCGTCTAATATACGAATGAAGCCTGAACAGGCTCAAGAACTTTTGGAAGAACTGGATGTTATGGAGCGCTTGCGCAAGGTAGTAGGCATTTTGACGTATGAGTTAGAGCTTTTAAAAATTCAGCGAGGGCTGTTTGATAAGGTACGCGCCAATGTAGATAAAAATCAACGCGACTATATTTTGCGGGAACAGCTCAAAGCCATTCATACGGAATTGGGCGATGCCGACAATGTGGATGACGACGTACAGTCATACCGCAAGAAGTTGGAAGAGCTGCCAATACCCGCCGCAGTAAAAGATAAGCTTAACCAGGAGATAAAGAGACTTAAGCAATCGGGCTTTTCTGCCGAAGCGAGTGTACAGCGCGATTATATTGAGCGTGTGCTGGCATTGCCTTGGGGTGTAAAGAGCAAAGAGAACACGAACCTGATACACGCGGAAGAAGTGCTTGAAAAGGATCATTACGGTCTGACGAAGGTTAAGGAACGCGTTATGGAGTTTCTCGCCGTAAGGCAGACGGCATCTGATTTGGACGCGCCGATATTGTGCCTTGTAGGGCCTCCCGGAGTGGGCAAAACAAGCGTGGCGAAGTCTGTGGCACGAGCGCTTGACCGCAAATATGTTCGAATGTCTTTGGGCGGCGTGCGCGACGAAGCCGAGATACGCGGTCACAGAAAGACTTATGTAGGCGCGATGCCAGGACGCATTATGGAAGCGGTGAATCAGTCGGGCACAATGAATCCCCTTATTCTGCTTGACGAGATCGATAAAATGACAAGCGATTTTAGGGGCGACCCCGGATCCGCGCTGCTGGAAGTGCTGGATGCCGAGCAAAATTCGGGGTTTAGGGATCATTATATAGAGATTCCCTTTAATTTGTCCGATGTTCTATTTATTTGCACAGCAAACCAGACGGATACCATACCGCCGGCCTTGCGTGACAGGCTGGAAATGATCCCTCTTAACAGCTATTCTGAAAACGAAAAGTTGCATATTGCCATAGAATTCTTAATTCCCAAGCAGTTAAAAAAGCATGGCCTAAAAAAATCCCAAGTAAAGATGCAACCTGCCGTTATAGAGGATATCATTAGACTTTACACGCGCGAAGCCGGGGTTCGCCAGCTTGAACGCATGATGGCCCAGATATACCGTAAGGTAGTCAAAATTTTGCTGACAGAAGGGTGCAAGTCTATAACTGTTAACAAAGATAACCTGGAGAAATTTTTAGGCAAGCTAAAATTTCGTAAAGACACCAAAGACGACAAGCCCGAAGTAGGGGTATGCCGCGGGCTAGCCTGGACGAGTGTCGGAGGTGATACCCTCTCCATAGAGGTTAACACGATAAAGGGTTCGGGCAAATTTAAGTTAACAGGCAATATTGGCAAAGTTATGGAAGAATCAGCCCACGCGGCTATGAGCTATATTCGCTCCCGGCACGAGCAATTGTCCATACGCAAAGGATTTTTTAAGGATACGGATATACACATACACATACCCGAGGGAGCGACCCCAAAGGATGGCCCATCAGCCGGCATCACCATGGCTACGGCAATGATATCGGCGCTTACGGATATACCGGTTTCCAATCAAGTGGCCATGACGGGTGAAATAACTATACGCGGGCGGGTGTTGCCCATTGGAGGTTTAAAAGAAAAAATACTGGCAGCGAAAAACGCGGGTATTCACAAGGTTCTTTTGCCGTTAGAAAACGAAAGCGATTTGTCAGAAATAAACCAGGAAATAAAGGAAGGTCTTGATTTCATATTAGTAAAGACGATGGACGAAGTGCTGAGCCACGCGTTAGAGCGATAGGGCAAATGAAAGGTAGTGCTGCGACTATCAACATTGGCAGGGCGGCGTTGTTAATCAGCGCCGTCAAGCCAGAGCAATTTCCCGCCGAAGGCTTGCCGGAGTTCGCCTTTGTGGGCAAGAGTAATGTGGGCAAATCGTCTCTGCTTAACGCGCTGGCAGGGCGAAAAAGGCTGGCCCGCGTTAGTCAAAGCCCAGGCAAAACGCGTACTATCAACTTTTTTAACATAGATAACCGGCTTATTTTCACTGACCTGCCGGGTTATGGTTATGCGAAAATATCGCGCGAAGCCTCGCGAAAATGGGGCGCGATGGCAGAGCGATATCTCCTTAATCGCGAACCTTTACGGGCCATATTTATGCTGGCAGATATTCGGCATGAGCCATCCGAGTTGGACAGGCAAATGTTTGAGTGGCTAAATCATTATGGATTTAACTTTTACATTATCGCTACCAAGGCCGACAAGCTGAAACGATCGCAAGTACCCAGGCAGCTAAAGATCTTGCGAGAGGCGTACAACACGAATGTGTATCCATTTTCATCTGAAACCCTTAATGGCCGCAATGAACTGTGGGATGTTATTAATAGCATAACCAGATCGTGAGCCTTCATTTTGTGTAACTTTATCAGCATCCCATCCATGCCGTCCATATTTTCGCAATATGTTCCTGAATTACCCTGGGTATAATTGCAGTAGGATCCGGTGAGGTTTCGCGAGACCAAATCGCGTGAAGGTCGTAACTATTTGCAGGAATTGCGGATGATCCCGAAAAAGGCATTGGGCTGTTTCTGAGTTTGAGACGGCCTGGTTTATTACGCCAAAATTCGTTTTGTTGTGACTTATGCGCTTAATAAGCGATTTTGAGCCGCAAGAAGATATGGGTAAGGGGGGAGTAATGGGGGGGATGGACGCTCACAATAATGTCTATATCGTTTTGTCCCGCAGCAATACAATACTGTCGCAGGCAATACATCTGATAAAGGGTGATAAATATACACACGCCGCGTTGTCACTCGACAGGGATTTGAAGCATATGTTCAGCTTCGGCAGGCGGTGGACATACAATCCTTTTGTAGGGTGTTTCAGGCGCGAAAATTTGAATGAAGGAATTTATAAATCTCACGTTTATCTGCCGGGAACAGTAATTCAAGTCCCCGTGTCGCCAGAACAATACGAAAGCGTCACACACCATATAGATAACTTTATGTTAGATAGCGTTGACTATGGTTATAATTATTGGGGGCTATTTGTTAACCTATTCGGGAACCCGTTTGGCGGACCGCTTGAAGATAACGAAAGGTTTTTCTGCTCTGAATTTGTATATTATGTGCTTAACGGAAGCGGCGTTTGTGACTTGGGATTACATAGAGGGTTCATTCGGCCGCAAGATTTGCTGAGGCTAAACGGAAAGATTATTTTCGAAGGAAACCTAATGAAATATCATTGTAACCCTATGCGCGTCACTGCGATTGAAACATAGTGGCAAGCCCCTCTGCGATACCTTACCGCAAAGGGGCTTGCCGCTTTTATTGAGTGGCCTGCTGTTTACGAAGCCACCCATACGCTTTCAGGCATTTGGACGGCTTCGCTTATCCTGAAATATGAGAAAAATCATTGAATGTATGTAGGTAAAACCGTTTTTCTTTTTCACTATATCTAATGATTGATATGGAGCAGTTTTCGAGGAGCAAGCCCAAATAAAACCGTTTTTGTTGTGGTATGCCTAAAACTCCGCAAATAATTGAACGTATAGTACCGCCATGACAAACAATAGCTATCTTTTTATTGTGCGTCGCGATTAAACTTTCAAGCTGTGTTTTGCATCTGCTCCAAATGTCCTCGCCATTTTCACCATCAGGATATGGAAGATCCTGATTATGTAATACCCATTGAGCATACAAGTCCGGGTAGTTATCCCACGATTTTACATAAATGGCGCCCATATCAATTTCTCTAAAAGCCGGGGTTGTAGAAAACTCACACGAAGTAACAATTTTTATTTTTTCGGCCGTTTGTACGGCACGTAATAAGTCGCTTGAAATAATCATATCAAATCCGATAGTTTTACATCTCACAGCCAATTTTTCAGCTTGCATCATCCCTTTATATGTTAATGGGGGGTTCATTGTTTTTTTCTCAGCATCATAATACTCGATCGTCGAATTGTAGCACTCCCCATGCCTTATCAAATAGATTTCCATAACATCAATCCTCCCTCGCTATCCTTTCAGAAGCACCTTCATTTAATAGCGAAATTTTATTCTGCTTTATCCCTGTATTTAATATGATGTCCGTTCCGACTGGCGATGAGTCTGCCTGTGTCCACCATTCGTTTTAAAATGTTGTAGCTCTGGGTAGCGCCAAGCCTTAATTCCTCAGACAAGGACTTTGATGTAGTGTAACCATCACGTTCAATCAGCATCATCACAATGCGCTCCTGCTCATTAAGAGGGGCGTTTGTTATTTCATAGCGAGTGTTTGGGAGAATAAGCATAAAACTGGTATCGGTGACTTTGATTTCCGGCTTGCGCCGGCACTCGGCATAATCGTCCATTATGCGTATAATGCCAGTACCGTATGCCTCTACCAATTCCAAACGGTAAAAAATATTCGCAAGCCCCTCGTTGCGCGTGTGAGACACGCCGGACAAAACCGCGTCAAGCGATATGCCGGGGGCAAGCCCGCCTACCGATAGGAACTCCATACGGTCATCATAGACGTTGACAAAAGAACTTGCCGAAAGCGCATATTCCCGATGCACGAGCATATTCAGCACAGCTTCGCGGATAGCATCAATCGGGTAATCGCGCCGTTCAGTGCGCCTGACCTTTCCAATTTTAGCTTGCACTAGGTTGAAGTAGTCAACATATTCGATAACATCGTACAATTGCTGAATTAGTGACCCGCCAAACTCCTTGCGACTTTTGAACACGGATTTGCTCGTCCCCTCGAATACGGCGACTTTTACCGTGTGCTGGCACTGTTCGGAAAGGAGCAAGCCAAGATTGGTATACATCCCGTTTTCGCTGATAATCCCCAGGCTTTGCTGCTGCTGCAACTCAAAAGCAAGTTTTTTATCTAAAAACTCCTTACTCGCTCGCGCAAACGTAAGCTCTTGTATGAGAGAACGAGCGGTTATATAGCGTTCGCCGTCTGCGTCCTTTATCATCTGGCGTATATGCTCGTCGGTTGCCGGGACTGTAGCCGTTCCCACGCGAACAAAAACGCCTGTTGGTTTCAGCCCACGCTCGGCGAGATAGTACGGCGTGTAAACGCCGCGCTCTATCGTGACCGCGACAATGCTTTTACCGCTGTCTTCCACAATATCTACCCGCATAAATCGGGTGATGTCCGGTTTTATTGATTTTCGTATGCTATCGCCAATCTGTCGCGCCGAAAAGTCAGGGTCGTCCAACCCTACGACAGTCCCATCATTGTCTACGCCGATATAGACTTTCCCTCCGTCCGTATTGGCCAACGCCACGGCAGTTCGCTTTATCTCATCCGTAAACTGGGACTTTAATTCGCAATTTACACTCTCTGAAAATTTCATCGTTGCCTCCTTTCGCTTCCGCCATTATAGTAGCATTAAACTTTCAACGTGTCAAGTGAATATTTAATTACTTTCATATATATTCAGTGAAAATTAAAAGATTAATATGAGAAAAATCATTGTCTGATGAAGTATCATTGCAACCCTATACGTGTCACCGCGATTGAAACATAGTGTCAAGCCCCTCTGCGATGCCTTACCGCAAAGGGGCTTGCCGTTTTTATTGGGTGGCCTACGCTGATAAAATAAAAATAGAAATTTGCTATTGACCTTAATATAATTAAAATATATAATGAATATTATTAAAGAAAGGAGGCTGGGCCTATGGCATTGGAAATTGTACCCGAATGGATGGTTAACTTCGAAGATGAGGATGTTACTTTTATCAAGAGATTTTTACAGGCATCCGGCTCGCTGAAAGAGATGGCGCGGCAGTACGAAGTAACATATCCGACCGTGCGCTTGCGGATGGATAAACTGATACAAAAAATCCAAATCAGCGAGAACGCCGCCCATGAGCCATATGTCGCGTTAATTAAGCGCTTGGCGATCAATGAAAAACTTGATTTAGATACCGCTAAAATTCTGATTACCGAGTATAAAAAGCAAGGGGTGAAAGCATAATGGCAATTACTTCAAGAACTATCATATTCAGTATTTTTTTTCTTTTGGTTGTTGGCGTGGGCGGGATATTGCTGCAAATATTTCTTTCAAAGAAAGAAGGCAAATGGGCGGGTCTTATACTGCCGATTATCACATTTTGCGCGTCATTTATTTATCTGCTTAATGTAGCGAACATAGGCGAATTGTCATCAGTGATTATGACTATAGTATCTGTTTTTCTGCTGGGTAACATACCCACGGTCGTTTTATTGGGCATATATGCGGTTTGCAAAGAAAGGCGCAAAAAGCGGCGCGATTTAGAGAAAATGAGCGTTCAGGACCTGGAGTGAAAACTCTATAACCACTGGCTTTCTCGTGATATACTTGTTGCCTTTATTGCTGTGATATTGGGCGTGTGTATCGTAGCGTGGGTTGCCGCTTCGATTATAGTCGCCCGACAAGCAAGATAAATGTCACATTTCGGCGCAAACATACATAGATTGGTATAGAGAACAAGACAAGTTCTCTGCTTCGTTATCCTATAAAGAAAGGAGGCGTATGAATGGCAGTTATCGCAACCCCCTTAAAAGGCGTGGCGATCATTGATTATGGCGACAACGATCGATACAGCGTTAGTTCCATTAATCCAACATCAACAGATGCTCAGGTTTATGAGCTTGCTGAAGGTATTGCCGATTTGCAGGGTAAAAGCATTTTGGATTTGCTGAGGCAAGTGGAATATGAGCTAAGCGTTGAAGAGTTGAGCAGACGGCGAGTGTCGCATAATCGGAGATGAAACGGTCGGTTATATATAACTCGGAAGGGGGCGAAATATGGAGTATACCATCAAGTTGACCTTTATTACGACTTACGGCGACACGTATACAATTACGATACCAAAAGCGAATTCAAGCGTTACCTCTTCGGAAGTTGATGACGCTATGGAAACGATATTGGCCGCCAACTCATTTTACGGTTCGAAAGGATATTTGGCTGAAAAAAGCAGCGCGGCGTTAGTAACAACAGTAATGGATGAAATAGAACTTTAGCAGCGGTTAATGAATAATAGGTATAAATGGAGGTGTTGATTATTCCGACAATAGTGAAAAAGAAATTGCAATTGACCTATCGCCCCGGCACGCTCTCTTACAGTGATATAGCCACGGCATCAACCAATGGCGCGCTGTACGATACGGGATTGGCCATAAACAGCCTGCAATCGGCTACGGTAGAAAAGATAAAGAAAATAGAGACTACCCGCGTAGAGGGTTAACTATCAGCCTTGCCAACGAGAATTCAAGAAGGGGGGTGAAGGATATAGATATTTATTATGTCTTGCAATTTAAGACAGACACAGGCAAAATGATAACCTTACGCGTGCGCAAGGCATCGGACAGCGTAACGGACGAGGAAGCAAAGGACGCTATGGACAAAATCTTTGACGCAAACGCTTTCCCCACTATTTACGGTGACTTGACAGAAAAGGTAAGCCTTCGTAAATATACAGTAAGCGAGACGCCGTATACAATTTCAGAAGAATAGTTGATTGATTGGACAAGATAGATCAAGTAGGAGGTTACTCAATTAATGGGTAGCCTCCTACTTGATCATTTCAAGGTATTGCGCGGGGGTTAAGACTTTGGGGCGCTCTATATCAAGACTTAAAAAATGATTGTCGCCGCTGATGATCACGTCCGCATCTTCCATAATGGCGGCGTTCAAAATAGGGGCATCTTTGGGATCGGCGATAGCCGCGCCGCTTCCTCGCGGAGCGACTACCAATGAATAACCTAGGGAGGTGAGCAACTTATCCAACACCAGCGTATGTTGCGGGAATTTGCGCCTTACTACATCGTAACACTCCGCAACGATATGATCGCACAGCAGAAGCTCATGATTCTCACAAACGTCGCGCACGGCGCGGGCAGGCTTGGAGTTAGGGTTGTACACAGCGGAAACAATGACGTTTGAATCGATCATAACCCTCATTCGCTTTTATCCTCCATACCGCAACCGCATGATATCCGCAAGGATTTCGTCCTCGGAATATTTCGCGCCAGCCACAGCCCGTTGAGCCTCCCCTATGGCGACAAGGGATGTGTTGTTTACCACGATTTCGCCGTTTTCCTTCTGGAAAAACAACATCTTATCTCCTTCTTTCAATTTCAAAGCTCGGCGTATCTCAACAGGAACGGTGATTTGTCCGTTCGCGGATACTTTTGCCAAGTTCATAACCAAACCTCCAATCTCAAGAATCCTTGAGGATATGCCAATAGTATATATCCAAACGGTAAAAAAGTAAACCAAAAAATACTCTTCCCATGCTGAAGAATCCGAGACTTTTGTCCATTAGACTGCTATGCCAGGCGCACAAAAATCCAGCGAGGCTACAGAGTACTCTGCTGGATTTTTAGATATTGGTAAACGTTAAGCAAAAAATCCCCCGGTTTCATCCTGCGCGGCATAGGTATCTAAGCCGCCACAGCCATATGTTAAGCCCGCTATTAACATTGCGCCGCGCCTGGCTTGGTGATCGTTGATGCGATCGGCGTATTGCCACGCCGCGCGAAGCCTGGTTAATATATTTATCGCCTCGTCATATCTCGAAACGTCCGCCGCGTTTATTATCCCAAGAATATATTCGTAAAGCGCAAGCAACTGGTATGAGATGGAATAATTGAAATTGAGCGCGACCATTATATTAACAATAATTCCCTTCGCTCGAGACACATCTTTATTGCCAATGTATTGAACAGCCGTATCCAAACTAAAGATAAGTAAAGCTGTACCGCTCATGTTCTTCGTATTGTTTGTATGATCATGATCGTATCGTTTGCTATACATAAACCTCGCTCCCTATTGCATAAGCGACAGCACTTGCTGAGGGCGTTGATTCGCTTGGGCAAGTATGGCGATGCCGGCTTGGTACCGGACATTTTCTTGGGTAAGTTCCATCATGGCCGATGCCATATCGGTGTCCAGGATACGGCTGCGCGCCGCTTCGGTATTTTGGGCGGCATTGCCGAGATTTACCATAGTTTGATCCAGCCTGTTTTGATACGCTCCTAAATTGGCGCGGGTAGTCGTTACTTTTGCCAAAGCGTCATCTACCGCGCTTATGGCCAGCGTAGCCCCCGCTAAAGATGTATAGTCCAAAAGTATGACCTGTTTGCCTCCAACATATTCCACAAACCCAAGCGATTCCGCGTCTGTACGTGGAATATTTACCGGCATGTCTTGATTATAATTTGCTCCCACCTGGAGCATGACGCTGCCATGCGTAGTCATCACGCCGTGCATTATTATGGGGGTGTCGATGGGATAACCGTTCGCGTAAGGCGCTGTGGGAAAGCCTCCGGGCGGTGTGCCTGTGGGATCAGTCGGCCTTGGCGAGTCGCCAGTATAGGTGCCGTTGCCGTAGACAAAATTTCCGGGTATGGTCGGGTCAAAGTACACACGTATACCTAAGTCTATCCTAAAACCATCAGCGCCGACGACAGTTACGTTGTTCCCATCTGCCAAAACGCCCATAGACGCGGCGAAGCTCGTGTCTTCTCCCTCCAGCTCGTCTATTAGTTTTATATTGCTCAGTCGCGCGTCTGTGCCAAATTCATTTTCATCGATGGCGCCATTTGTCGATGTAACGCGCAACTGCTGTTTGCTTCCGGCAAGTACGGTCGCAAGGTACATGTCGTCGCCGTCGTATTTAAGCTGCAACCCTACGACGCTGGTAGCCTGCGCCATTTTCGCGCGTATGGCGGGCCAGTCGTCGTCGGGCGCGAACTCTATGCGCAATTCGTTTATTATCAATGTCTCGCTATTTGCCGCAAGCTGTTCTAATTGGGTTCTGGTTAGCGTAACCACTGGGGGTCTGCCCGCTTCATCTATTTGATATTCTAAATAACCGATGGGGAGCGTGGAATACAGTATGGAAACTATTGTATCGCCGGGGCGCGTATTCTTCTCTACGTTAACTGAGTCGGCGAATGGATAGCCTGTTTGAGGGGCGCTCATACCTGTTCGGCTGAGCGCCACGCGGTTGGCCTCACCATTAAGCAGCTGTATCTGGTTAAAGTCTGTTCTTAGCGCGTTGTCGTTTATTTCCATCACCAGTTGGTTTATCTCCCCCTGTATTTTCGCCTCGTCGTCGGGGGTAAGCGCCTCGCTGGCCGCTTGTACGGCAAGCTCACGCATACGCTGTAGCATATTGGTGACACCCGAGAGCGCTCCGTCCGCAGTTTGTACAAGGGAAACCCCATCGGCCGCGTTAAGGCTTGCCCTGTTAAGCCCTGTCACTTGCGTGCTTAGCTTGTTGGATATGGCAAGGCCAGCGGCATCGTCCGCCGCGCTGTTAATCCTAACGCCGGTGGAGAGCTTTTGCATGGCCGATACGACAGAAGAATTTGTGCGCCTTAACGTTATTGACGCGTTAAGCGCGGCTATATTGGTTGCGATTCTCATTAAAACACTTCCCAGGGTTATTTTTTTGCGTATTGGTTACGTCGTCAATTTTTGCTTTGCCTTGTTTAGCCCCTTCGCGATCATTTGGCGCATGGTGTCGAGCTGCGCGCGCTCATCTATTTCTAGACCTATTATATATTCTGTGTGATTGCCAAAATTTTGCGCTTCGCTAAGCAGACTGCCCAGTGTGGCGGACTTGCCCGAGGCTATAAGCGAGCCTATCGCCGCGCCGCCGTTTTGATCTATTACCGCAAAGCAACGGTAAAGATTTACAACGGCGCCGCGTATGTCTACATCCAAATCTTTATCTAATTTCAAAATATTTTCAGCGAGTTTATCGCCAGAGTTATCGCCGTAGTTGGGCAGGCTATCATGAAACGCCTGTATGTCGTCTACGGTCATGTCCAGTGGATTTTTGCCCTCTGTAAACAGTAGCGCGGCCTCCAGCGGGTGCAGGTCGTTACGCAGTTTTTGTATTGCGTCTCGCAATGATTTAACCGCGTAAAAATTCTCTTTGTTTATGTCCATATTGTTTCGAGACAAGATGATTGCGACGTTAACGTCGGCTGGCAATCCTTGCGCGAGCAATAATGTCTCGAAACTATTTTTTACTTTCTGTACGCTATCGCCATAGCGAGCGTTAGGGACAGTAGCCATGCTCTCTAAGCTCTTCATAATGCGGGATCTTGCAAAACTCTTTTTTTTGTTATTGCTATTTGATTTAATCGAGGGTGCGGGGTGTTTTGGGGAGGAGCTTTTTGTGTTTAACATAAAAAGCCCCCAAAAATATTGATACACGCATAGTATGCCACAATGGGGATTTTATTTTTAGAGAAATAAACGCAAAATTTACGAAAGTTGTCAAATATAGTAGTGATTTCAAATGAGTGACGAAATATGCAGTGGTAAACGTGGCGTAAAACATACGCAGATATTCATAAGTTACGGCATTTAGCGAGTAAGTTCTGTAGATATAACTAAAATACCACGAAATTCCATTTAATATTATTGGTTTATTTTGGATATTGTATTACTCATGTATGACAATTGTTGTTTTATATTGACTGAGGCCGAATAATGTAGTATTATCTGTTTTATCCGGTAGTATACGCGAGATATCACCGGTAATACCAAAAAAATTAACAGAAGGAGCGAGATTACTTTGAAACTAAAAAAGAGAATGGCCGCAGTAATGGCTGGAGTTCTGGCATTATCTGTGGCGACCGTCTCATTCTTTGCCGCTTCCACAAACAATGTTGACAGCACGCTAACCGTACACGAGAATTCGCTGTTGCTTGAAGATGGAGTGCTTGCCACAATCTCCGGCAGCGGCAGCCCATACATGTTGTCCCCGACAGGTTTTTCGGACAGCATTGATATGTTTGTAGACGGCACAGATTTGGTTATGGAGCTTGGGGCAGATGTTAAAGATGGCTATCAAGTTGGGCTTAACCTGACCGGCGCAAAATGGTTCTTTAGAAATAACGATGGCGATGATGCGGTTACTATCGGCAACATCCAAGCATTTACCACTCTCATTAATACAGGCTATGCCAATGAAGTAGCGAGCTATGTTGCTGGACAATCGTATAATGTATATTCGTCCAGCAAGGATGCGTTTGAGGCTTTACCAGCAAATCTGTTCTCGTATGATAGTGATAAAGGCATTTTTGTACCCGCAACACCCAGCAAAGAAGGCGCTTATTTTAGGAAGATAGATTACAACCCCTGGACTACTTCAAACGTTTCTGTAAGACCGCGGTCCATTATCTCAAACACACCTGTTGAAGTTGCGTATAAGTTGGCCGTTGACAGCCAAAATTCTTCAAACGCAGTGCTTACTATATTGGGCAACTACAATTTGAATGAGGCTCTCGGTACCAAATGGGTTATCAGAGTTCCGTTGGTCACTTTGATAGGAGATAGCAGCAGCGCTTCTGTTATTATAGACAGCGGGAATCAGAGTACTATAGCTAGTGGCAAATTTAAATTTGCAGAAACAGGCTCTGGAAAAACTCTCACGGAAATCGCGAGCATTGTAACGGGCTATGATAAATTTGATTTAGACGACATAACCATTGCGGAACTTGGTGCTGGCACGATAAGAAATGGCGAAGTTATTGAACTGGAACTGCCTTATGGATATCATTTCTCAACAGTAACAGATCTGAATAAGACAATCGGCGTATATTTGGAGGGGATCTCCTGGGCCGGAGGTACAGGTGAAGGCGTTCTGGGAACTGATTTTACTTACGAATTCGTACCAATTACATACAACAGGGATAAGTTGAGCGGAGCCGCAACCGCTACTATCAGAGATTCTATTCTTCAGATTGATCTCAATGGTATAATCCCCACCGATCAACTTAAGGGTAAAATCTATATAAGCGGCCTTAGCATTTATGCCGGCAAAGAAGTATCTGACCTGGCGATAGGCAGCGAAGAGAACATAGAGTTAACTGTTCGCGGTAATAATGTTACAGAGCAAACCATAGTTGCGGCCAAGCGCGTCAACTATAACCTTGCGCTTAGCGTAACCTCCAAAAAAATACCAAAACTTGTTAGCGGAAGATATATTGGCGCCAGCTACAGCGGCGTCGACGCGCAAGACAACATACACAAAACCGCCAGTGTGCGCTTGAGCGAGAATGTATCGCAGTCTTGGTGGGGCGCGAGATATACAATCTTGAGCTTGCCAGCGGGCGCGAAATTCCGCAAAATTAAAATAACGGACTATGACAAGATAAGCGACAACCTTTATGTTACGGACGATAGCAATTTGTATGGCAGCGGCCTTATTAAAGACGGCGTGTACTTTAATGACGCTGAGCAGCATGGCAGTGTCGAAGTAGACGGCAGCCAGATTATATTCTATGATATTCACATCACTGGCAGGAGCTATATAGACATAGACATGTGGGTTAGCATTGAATATGGCTTTGCCAAAACCAACAAAGAACTTACCCTTAAGATAGATGAAAAATCTACCACAGGGTACACGGGTATCTCGGATCAGAGCGTCGTAATAGCCGATGTCGTAGACCCCGTAACAGTTACCACGTCTATAACAGACCTTAAGATCGGTTATCAATATCAACCTACAGCCGATATTATCATAAGCGAAACGGACGCGGGCATGCTGCTTAGGGATAAGACAGTTTTAGTAAGCATAACAGACATGTTCGCTCAAGACTTTGCGTTTGCTGGTGACATTAAGATCGATGTAACTGGCGGCGATATTAAAATCAAAAACATCTTGACAAACAAGCTGGGCGGGTTTACAACGCAAAGCGGCAGCACGCTAAACAATACGCAGTCTGGCACCATCGCGTTTGATATTGATAAGCAATCTACCACGGCGTCCACAGTCACCATTAGCGGCATTGGCGTTAAGGTAGACCGCACTGTTCCCGTAACCAACAAAGAATCTTATCGCGCTGTTGTGTGGGGAACCGCCATTGCTGAAAACTATGGCATACGCGACCCACATGGCAACGTGTGGAAATCCAGCTTTGACACACCAGGCGAATTAGTGCCTTACGTCAACATCGTTTCCAGCGCTGACGACGTTACGGGCATTTTGACCCAAGAAGTGCGCGTAACCATTGGCCAGACATATTACACAGTTAATGGCAAAACGTTTACCATGGACGCTGCGGCTTACATCTCCACGGCCAGCAACAGCACAATGGTGCCCGTTCGCTTTGTAGCCAACGCTCTTGGCATAAGCGACAACGCCATAGTGTGGGATGACAGCACAAAGACGGCTACCATATTTGCCAAGGAAACCACAGTGCAATTTACTCTTGGCAAAACAGCCATGATTGTTAACGGAGTTAGCGTAAACATGCTTAGCCCTGACAATTTGCCTGTGGCGGCGGAGATAAAAGCGGACAGAATGTACTTACCATTCCGTGCCATAGGCAACGCGTTTGGCGTGCCGGTAACATGGGATGCGACAACATCTACCGCTATCTACAATGAAGGCGCGAATGTTAATAAATAATTAATTATTCAGGCTATACTTGTAAAAAGCCCGATCAGAACATTGATCGGGCTTTTTAACATTAGTCAATTGATTTAATATCTGTGCCGGGGTAGTAGTGCGCGAGTATTTGAATATAGTTAAAGCCCTTATCTATCATACCTTTTACGCCGTTTTGGCTCATGCCCGCGCCGTGACCAAACCCTCCCCCGTATATAGTAACCGCCGCGAGCGAGCCGTCGCTGTCCGTCGAGCTGTCGAACACGAAAAACGCGCTGGGCAGCAGAGTCAGATTATCCGCCGTTGTGCCATCTTTGCGGCGCACTGTAGCAGAGCGCGGCGCAAGTAAGGCGCGTATATTATACTCTGTTTCTACGCTTATGGTAGCGTTTGCGCCGTAAAAAATAATCTCCAAAATATTGCCGCCTTGCCCTCGGCTAACGACCTCCAACCCTGTCAACGCGCCTATGCTTTCTATAGGGCGGGAGCGAAACACGCCATCGGGCTGCAATGTCTTTATCAAGGCGGGCGCGGCTTTGTAGCGACTGGGCAGCGCGGCGTTAATGGATTCTGTTAGCTGAGAGCGAGTTAACCGCACATCCCACCTAAACCAGGCAAATTCATTGTCATAACACGGTACGTCTTGCGCTTTAAAAAACGCGGTCACATTATCTTCCAGTGTCAAATCGCCGTAGTCTACCCCCGTATACTCGCGGGAAGAAACAAGGTAGGGGCTGGATGCCGTGGGGAATTGCTGCGTTTGCGACTCCGGCCATACCTCGCCGCTGTTGGCGGTAACACCAGCCGATGTGGAATAATATGTAGCGTTAATGACGCTGCCATTGTACGCAAGGGTCATGCCCCGCGTCGCATCGACACCTTCGATGGACACCTCGTTGGCGGGGATGTTGTTGTACACCTGACATGATACCGAATCATCTATGTGCGCGCCGTAGTTGTGAAACTTATTTTGATAGAATTGGTTGTACGCGTAACTGCGCGCGGCGACAGCCTGCACTTTTGCCGCCTCGACACCAAAGCCGGAAGGCATTTCGCTGGGCACCACAGAGTATAGATATTGCTCAAGCGGCAACTCGTTTACCACTGTATAACCGCCCGGCGTTTTTTCAATTTCAATAACGCCCGCGTACTTGGGATTTTCTCCGCCTGGCCAACTGCGCGATATCGTTTGTATTTCTATCAGAGCATCAGTCTCGGTCGGGATAACGCGCAATTTATTAAACGGCAGATCGTTTGCGTTAAAAATTTCACCGGGATCGCAAGATTTTTCATATTCGTCGGTTTGCAATATGTATGGGGTGTTGCATGCGCCTATTACATTTTCGTGTATAAGCCCCTCAAACCCCGTCGTATTGAGCGCGACGCGTATTACCTCCGGCGTGGCGGCTTTTTGTATCACAGCGGCGCAGATTTGCTCGTTATCCAAGAAAAACACCGCGATATCGGCGCCGACTATCAAGGCTATGGCAGACTTCCATTTTACAGGACCATCCGCTGTGGAATATACCTTAAAACTATCTGATTGAGCATATACACGCCCGTCTATTTCTATCTCTGTGTCGGTTGTTTTGGTTACAACGCCGGATATGGTTCGAGACTTTAGGGTAACATCAAGCGCTTCGCCATCTTTTATATGTATATCGCAAATATAACCGGTAGCCTGCGTAATGTTATTGTTAAGCGCGAATGTGCGCTCCGCCCCGCCGCAAAATATCGTGATAACCTTAGATGAGCAATTTACCACATAGGCATTTTTTATAATCGGCGCGTCGTCGTCGATCGACACAGGGGCTATTATCTCATCGTCTTCTATAAGAACGCTTATTCGCTTGTCAATATAGGAGTTAAGATTTAGCCCGGCGCGCTTCATTGGGCCAATATCCGTTATGGCGTGCCAATTGGCCAGTTTGGTGTGATTGCCCGACGCAGCGAGCACGACGACACTTTCTACTCTAATGTTTGTGTTTGCGATTGTTCCCGTTTCGGAGTAATAGTTAAGCATCGAGATGTATATATCTGCCCACAGCTCAAAGGATATGGGTTTTTGGCCATTAACGTCGGCAAAGCGGAAGTTAACTACTTTATCAACATCCAGTTTGTTAATAATAACGCGCGTTTGTTCCAGCGTAAGCGGAGAGTTTGGCAAAAAGGTTTCGCCGCCGCCCTTCATACAGCCATGTACATAACACGCGTTTATATATTTATCAAACCACATGGACGGCTCGCTGTCAGAGTAGGTTATTTCGCGCTCCATAGAGTCTATCTCACCGGGCGTGTAGAGGAGCAACGCAAGCATTTTTGCCGCCATACCGCGCGACACAGAAAGGTCTGCGCCTATGCGATTGCTTTCTGGAGGAATGATTTTGGTGGGGGCGGGCGTATCTGATTTGATCAAGGCGTCGCTGGCGTCGTCTGGCTCGGGTTCGGCGCGTTCAGACACCAGCGGCTCTATTATCAGGGCGCTGTCTAATCCGGCTTTGTCAGGCGCGCCGCAGCCCACGCACATGAATGAAACATACGCCAAAGAAATGACGATAGCGACAAATGAATATGCGATGTATAATGCACGACAAAATTTCATGAAGCGTCCCCCGCGTTAATGCAGTATCATAATTGACTTGGTTGTTGAGGCCAGGGGCGCGTCTCCTCGACGAGCGCCCGTTACCCGATATGCAACGCATATTACTCTAAACGTGCGTTTTCACAAAAGGGTTTTGCTTTCGTAGAGGCGCGCACTGCGCGCCCGCACCCGACAACCGACTGATAACCAAGTCAAAAAGCCACCCGACGACCGCCCGGTTACCCGATATTGTTGAGTCTTGGAAAGGCCTGCGGGCGCGCACTGCGCGCCCCTACGAGATCATACACCGGTACCAAATTTGGAAAACGTACGTTTAGAGGCATATTATGCAACGCATATCAATATTTTATAGTATATGGCGGCTTGTATAAATTTAGAATATGAGTTTCTTATCCCTTAAATTCGCGCAGTCCCGTGGGTTTAAGCTCATACACCCGCGTCGCCACTTCCGCGATATAGCGCCTGTCGTGCGACACGCTTATTATCGCGCCCTTAAAGTTCTTAAGCATATCGCGCAATATAGGATTGCTTAACGGCGAAAAATTACGCGTTGGCTCGTCCAGTACCAACACGTTGGCTCCATCTATAATCATCTTTAAGAAAAACAGTTTACCTTTTTGCCCACCGGATAGTTCGCCAATAGTGTGACTCATCTCGTCCCTGGTGTATCTGGCGCTGCCCAGCAAACTCATAGCGCGCGTAACGGCCGCCCGATCGCCCGCAGGGGCGAGAAATTCCGCCGCGACCGCGCCGTAATCTAGCAGTTCCTCATAGTTTTGCGGCATGTAGGCCGCGCGAATATCGTTGCGGCATAGCAGCATGTCCGCTATTTTCCTTATGAGCGTGGACTTTCCCGCCCCGTTCTTGCCTATTACGCATACATGCTCCGGCCCTGTTACGCGCAACTCAACGCCCGTGCTCAGCACCTCGTTTCCAACGCGCAGTTCGTCCAACAAAAAATCAAGCACAACTTTTCCGTTTGGCACATGGTTGGCATTGTCGAACGACAGAAAGATAGCGTTCTCGCTTTCGGGCGCCGCCGTTATGTCTTGCGATTCGCGGTCGATCCTGCGCTCAAGGGATTTTACGGAGCGCATTTTCTTTTTAAGCAGCCGCCCCTTAGCGGGGTCTTGGCGCGATACGGTATTTTGAGCGTGCTCCACACTTTGCTGAATGCGGTGAAAACGCCGCAGCTTTGCGTCATGTTCATCCTTTTCGCGCCGCGCCTGCTGAGCCTGATAAGACATGGCGCGTTGGCGGGCCATAATATAATCATCATAGCAAGAGCGCGCAACCGTGATGCGCGCCAATGATTTACCGCGCACCTGTTCCATGTGCACAATAACGTTGGCCGTGTTGGCAATAAGGGTTTCATCATGTGAGACATACAGCACGGGTACCTTTGCGGTATTGATAAAACGCTCCAACCAATTGAGCGTATCTATATCAATATCGTTGGATGGTTCGTCCAACAGGTATATATCGGGCTTGGCAAACAGAATTTTGGCCAATTGAATTTTAACGCGCTCGCCGCCTGACAATTGGCCTACGGTAGTGTTGGCAAAAAACAAGTCTGGCTCTAGCCCCACCGCGCGGGAGACCTCAGCCCATTCGGCGGGAGAAGCCAGCGAAAATTCATCGATACCGGCAAAGTATCCCGCTAGCGTTTGTGATTTTTCATCAGCGTTTAACTCTTGCTTTAGATAGCCAATGATCCCAACGGGTGATATCTCGCCTGTGTAGTCGGCGTAGTCTACGCTATCAGGTTCGGCAATTATTTTAAGCAGGGTGGATTTTCCGTCGCCTTCCTCACCAATAATTACCGCCTTGTCGCCTTGGTTAAGCGTGAGTGAGAGATCGTTTATAATAAGGCGCGTGTCTTTTTTATGCGTCACACTTAAATGTTTTACTTGTATACTATCTCCGCCTTTTAGATTATTGGGGGTCAAATGCCGGAGATCTTGATTATCATGTTTATCCTCCTTACATTTTACATAGTATTAAGCTTACGTCGTCCATTTCGAATTTTTCGCTGTCTTGCGCGTTGTAATTATAAAACGCGTTGAGAATCATTTCTATAATCTCTTTGGGGTCGTCAAGGCCTTTGGCGTCCAAGGCCACCTCTTTAAATTTTTGCGCGAATTCTTCAGGGTTGTCCTTATAAAATATGTCTTGAATGCCATCGGTGATAAACACCACCATATCGCCCTCGTCAAAATCAAGCGAATGCACCTCATACGCCGCGTCGGGCATCATGCCTATGGGCAAGCCGGCGCTGTCCAAAAAAAACGCTTGGTCTTCGCCTCGCGCCAAAACAGGCAGCGCCTGACCAGCGTTGCTGTAAATTATCTTTTTTTCCACCGTGTCTATAACAGCGAAAAACAAGCATACATATAACTCGCGCACACCATTTTCAAATATCTTATTAAGCGCCTGGTTAAGGTAAAACATAAATTTATCTGGGCGCTGATAGTGGGGCGCGAACGTGCGTATCATAAGCAACAGCATGGCAGTCAGCAGCGCGGCCGATATGCCATGCCCGCTAATATCACCCATAGCTACCGCGATTCGGGTGTCAGACAGAGGTATAACATCATAAAAGTCGCCGCCAATGTCCATGGCGGGCAAATAGTTGCTTATAAAGCGAATGTTTTTGAATGTGAGGTCTATGTCGGGCATTAAGGCTTGCTGCACCTGCTTGCCCATTTTTAGTTGCAGGTCCAGTATGTGGTTCTTTTCTTCCAACTCTTCAAATTTCTTTTTGAGCTGATCGGATAAATGCTTAACGCGCAACAGGCTATTGACCTTAGACATTAGCAAATACGCGTCAAAATTCTTTTCCATGTAGTCATCGGCGCCCACCTGAACCGCTCGCACACGAGAGTCTCTTGTGTCAAGGCTAGACATAAACAAAATGAGCGTGTATTCTGTTTTTGAATTTTCCTTTATGCGCTTGCACACGTCATAGGCGCTTATATCGGGCAGCTCCGCGTTAAGCATAACTAAATCGGGCAGAAATAACGACACCTTGGCAAGGGCGTTAAGCCCACTTTCCGCAGTGTATATTTCATAGTCTCTATTTGCGAGGCATTGCCGTATTAGATCAGAGCTTGCCGTAACGGGGTCCACTATCAAGATTTTATCCACGGAATGTCACCCTTTTGCGAAAGTGGATAACATTGCCCGGCATGTCGAAAAATAATTTGTCTGTCAGCTTGTATGCCAGCATAATACCCCTGCCGCTTTCGCTAAATATGTCGTCGCAATCAAACTTATCAATAACGCCTTTATAATTAAATCCGCTGCCTTCGTCGGCGACGCACGCAAGTACTGTGTCGCCATTTAGCTCTATTTCGAATTTAACATTTTTAAGCCTGTCGTTTCCATTACCGTGAACAACCGCGTTGTGCAACAGCTCTGAAAATACAAGCTTAAACTCTATCAGTTCGTCGGGTGAGAGCGAGGGATAAGCGGCACGCAAAAAAACCAGAGCGTTTTTTACGACCGTTCTTACAGAAGAAGCGTCGCTGGCAAAATGGATTAGAAATTTTTGCGTAATCGCACCCCTTTCGTGCAAGAATTCGATCGTAAGGAAGCGCCCGTTAAGATTTATTCGATGGTAAACCTGTTACTCTGGTGATATTTTGTCATGGTTATGGTGGTTTCATTATTCACTTTTTTGATGGTAACATCATCCATTAGCGCCTTAATAACCGTTAAGCTCATTTCGTCATTATCAATGTTTTGGCATCCTGCCGCGCGTATCTCCACTTTGAGCAAATCCACACTGGTGTAGAAGCGCACGACAAAATTTTCCGCCTGGTCACACTGACTTTTGATTATATAAGTACACGATTCTGAAACCGCAGCCTTTATGTCCTCTATCTCATCGGTATCGAACCTAAGACGATTGGCCACAGAAGACGAGGTAAGCCGAGCGGCGCTTACATAAGCCGAATTAAGAGGCAGGGACAGTTGAATACATTCCTCGCTACTCACCGGTTTCACCTTCTATCTCAAACACCTTGTCAAGTTTTGTTATATGGAACAGTTTTGCCAGGCTAGGCTTTACGCCGCGCAAGTACATGGTACCGCCGTAGCTGCGAACATTTTTGAGCACGCCAACCAACGCGCCAAGCGCGGTAGAGTCGATATAATCCAGCAATTTGCAATCGATCACCATGTCGGTGTTTTTATCGTTTATAAGCTCGGTGAGCGACTTTTTCATATCTTGCGCGTTAAAAATGTCTACCTCGCCAGTAATGGCTACGGCCCAACACTTTCGTGAATCATCAAATTTTGCGTCGATTGTGTAATCCAATGCTATCTGCCTCCTCATCGGTTTTTATTAGTATACACCATTGCAAAAAATTTACAATAAGTACCTCTAAATGTGCGTTTTCCAAATTTGGTATGAGTACGCAACGGTCAGTGGGTATGATCTCGTAGGGGCGCGCAGTGCGCGCCCGTGTGGTAACCGGGCGATTGCCAAGGACTCACACCAATTTCGAATAACCGGGCGATTGCCGAGAGGACGCGCGGGCGCGCACTGCGCGCCCCTACGAGATCAAAATCCTTTTGTGAAAACGCACGTTTAGGCAAAATAAGGTTCATCCCTTACCATAAAGAATAGAAACAGAATGAAAAGCATATCTGCCGACTTTACATTTTGCGCCGTTGTGTCGCCAACGGCAAGGTCGGCGTGTCTGTAGCGTTTAAACGCCATGGGTATGTCGCGTAGTGTTTGATAATAATATGCCATAATGGTCGCCTCTCGTTATTGTTCTTGTATTATTTTATACACCAGGCAACCAATATATGACTTGTTTAATCATCCCAAAAATCATCGAAATTGCTCCGTGCTATACCATGGCTCGCTTTGCGACGGTTCCGGCTCTACGCTTTCGGTTGCACTGCCGCCCCATCCCGGCCAGTAACCCCAGTCGCCCGGGTTGTACGTTGGCTGCGTCGGCGTAAGCTCAAGGTTATATTGATTGTATGGCGGATCGGTTCTGTCTACGCTAATGGTCATGGAGAATGAGTTGTAGCCGTCCTTGCTCAACATTAGAGTATGCAAGCCCAATTCGCTGCTAATGCTTATGGGTGTGTCGCCAACATATGCGCTGTCTACAAAAACTTTGCAGCCCTCCGGGCGGCTGTTTACCACAATTTTACCCAGCCTAAGCACGGGGTTTAGGTTCATGTCTACAGTTTGCGTAAATTCCTTAAGCTCTACAGTTCGCTCGGCAGGGGTATAACCATCCTTTTCCACGCGTACAAGGTGAGAGCCATAGGGCAATTCGATCGGCTCGCCGGGGGTTCGTTGTTCGTTATCTATTATTAGCCTGTAGTCTGTAACATTAGGTACAACGTTGAGCAAACACATTTTTATCTCCGCGTCGCCAAGACTGATGTACTCTGTCTCGTTGGGTTTCACAGTTATTTCTTTTGTGAAAGGATCGATATTGTCGCCGCGCGCGACAATTTTATGGCTGCCCTCTGTTAGGTAAATGGGTTCGTTTGATGAGAGGGATGTATAGACGTCATTGTCTACTTCTATTACGCCGTTTACTATGCCGTCTGTTTCACTTAGCATTATGGTGCCGTGCCCTTTTTCCAAAATCACAGACCACGCTTGTGTGGCCACGCCCGAAATGGTAAGCACATCAATGGGTTCTATAATAGAGGGCGAAAAATTCTTGCCTTCGTAAAATGTAATAAGGTTGTCGTTATAATTATAAACGTCGTTGTCTACCCTTATTATGTTGGTCATGGTTTCAAACTCTACCTTGCTGCGGTCACGCACAATCCACGCTGTGGCGCTCTTGCTCATTTCAATGATTTGGTTGTTAAGTTTGTTATATTCCACCTCAATTATTTCGCCAAGATTAAACTCTGTGATCAATAAACTTGCTCCAGATTTATCCTTAAGCACAGACGTAGAAGTAATTTCAAGCTTGTAGCTTGCGCCGCTGCTAACGTTAAGCGCGTCGACCAGTCCGTTGGCCACATCGATGGAAACAATCGCGCCTGTGGCGTTTTGTCTGTCAGCGGCGGCGACAAATGAGGCGTTGGGCAGTGCCGCGTCCGACGCGCTGGAGTTGCTTGTGGTCGTGTCAATCTTTTTTGATGCAAACGAATTATAAATAGTAGCAAAAATAACCATGCACAATATAACGGCTACAGCCAGCAATATAGTATAAAACAGCGCAAGGTTTTGAGGAGTCTTTTTGGCCCTTGAGCCAGCGCGGCGGTACTTGTCTTCAAAATCGTCGTCATCGTCATAAGCGTCGCTGGAATCGTAAAGTTCATCTGTGTCGTATGGATTATCCTTGCCATATGGGTTATCGCGAAAAGGGGGGTATTTCATTTTCGGCAGTTCGGTGCGATCTACCGCGTTTGCGGGATCGCGCGATCTGTCGGGGTCGGCCCCTCTGCTTGCGTTGTGGCTGTCCGACGCGTTATTGCGTTTATGCCTTGGGTTATAGCCGTCCCAACCGCCATTATCCATACGCTCACCTCTTATGAATTAGGATTGCAAAATCTGTGCTAATTTATCCCTGTCATTAAGGCTTGGGTCGTCCAGCACCGCATCCAGCAGTTTTGATAAAGCTCCTCCTATTTCACGCCCGACATACCCCATGCTCATTAATACGTGTCCGTCTATCTTCAGGTCTTTTATGCTAAGGCAATCGCCGTGATCAATTATCAATTCAAACTCGCGCAAAGCGCGTTCTGTTTTGTCTTCGCCAACAACCCTTGTTAACAGTTTAACAGCTATAACTTCTTTAAACAAACACTTGCCACAACCTGCGACAAATCGTCTAAAATTTGCCGGCCCGCCTTCCATGCCTTGCTTTGACCAGTGAATAAGCGCAGAAACCTTGCGTACCGTATTATTGTCAAACCGCCATTTGCGCAAAAACCAGGCAGCATTTTCGCGATCTCTGCCGCGCAATAAAACCGCGAGCGCTACTGCCAGGTTATATGGCAGCTTGTTACCATCAAAACTTAACGCGGACAAATTCATTTCACGTGCAAAGCGTCGCGCCTCGTCTTCCAACGGAGCGGGCATTGGAAAGTGGTTAATTAAGCCTGTATCAATTAAAATATTCAAACAATAAGGGCTGTTCATCATTATTTTTACAAACTCATCGCGTATGCGTTCCACGCTTATATGGCATAGATTGGGCGCGGTGCTGACAATAGCGTCGTAAGTTTTTTTTTCTATTAGAGCGTTCAACTGGCCGGCAAAGCGCGCGGCTCGCATCATGCGCAACGCGTCTTCGTTAAAACGTTCACGGGGATTGCCCACACAGCTCACAAGCCTTGCCGCCAGATCTTTTTGTCCGCCAAACGGATCCACAATCCCGCGCGCGGGATTGTATGCCATGGCGTTAATCGTAAAGTCACGCCGCGCCAGGTCGTCTTCGAGCTTGCGTGTGAAGGTGACAGTGTCAGGATGACGCATATCCGAATATACGCCGTCTGTTCTGTAGGTTGTCACCTCATAATTCGCGTGATCGAGCACGACAGTAACGGTGCCATGTTTTATGCCCGTATCAAACGTGCGGGCAAAATAACGCTTTACTTCCTTCGGCATGGCGGAGGAGGTAATGTCCCAGTCTTTCGGCTGCTTGCCTTGAAGCGCGTCGCGCACGCAGCCGCCGACTACGTAAGCCTCATGACCGTATAATTCAAGCTTGGCAAGTATATCGCGCACATCGCGTGGTATGTTTATAGTCATTTAAAATCACGCCCACAGTATTATCCATTTTTATCGGGCCAATAACACCTGCTGCTCGTAGATCGTCACAGCGTCGAACCACTCGTTATCGGCGGGGACATTTTGGCGGGCGCAGTATTCTTCCCACACAGCGCCAAAAGGCATTAACTTAACATTTTCCGCAAGGGTGAGCTTTTGGGTAAAATCTCCACTGTTTTGCATGGCTGTCAAGCGTTCGTGCGGTATAAGCAGCGCGTACAACAACGCTTTTTGCGCGCTGCGCGTACCGATAACCCACGCGGCCACGCGATTAATCGAAGCGTCGAAAAAGTCCAGCCCTATCAGCGCTTTGTCCAAAGCGTTATTGCGCGCTATCTCGGTAAAAATTTCTTTTACCGTGTCGTCAAACAAAACGACATGATCGCTATCCCAGCGCACGGAGCGTGTAATGTGCAATGGTATGTAATCATAAAAACAAAGCAGCGAAGCAATTTTATCCGCCACATTTTCTGTTGGGTGAAAGTGTCCGTTGTCAATCAGATTGTAGACGCCTTGCCTGTTTTTGCAATATCCCAAGTAAAACTCGTTGCTGCCGACAGTGTAACTCTCTAAGCCGATACCAAAAACTTTGCTTTCCACACAATCTATAACGTGAGTGTATTTTTGCTCCAAAATCTGATCCAGCGAATCCTTTAGCCGCATACGGGGGCCCAGGCGATCGGCGGGGATGTCCTTTAGACCGTCTGGTATCCAAATGTTGCAAAGAACTTTGTCGCGCAATGCCTGACCAATCTGCTCCGCTATTTTACGGCTCGCGACGCAATGCTGTATCCAAAACCGCCTTGTCGCTTCATCAGGGCTGGACAAAGTGAGGCCGTCTTTTACCATGGGCGAACCGAAGCATGTGGGATTAAAATCAATACCCATTCCCAGTGTTTGAGCGAAAGTAACCCATGGGGCAAAATGGCGATATTCTATCTTATCGCGGTCAACGTGTTCGCCATCGTCAAACACGGCATATGACGCGTGCAGATTAACGCGTTTTTTGCCGGGTATCAATTCGCACGCCTTTTTGAAATCAGCC
This sequence comes from Clostridiales bacterium, assembly GCA_031263155.1. Classification (GTDB taxonomy): domain Bacteria; phylum Bacillota; class Clostridia; order Lachnospirales; family WQUN01; genus JAISGK01. Next base: position 18,989 of record JAISGK010000096.1, on the reverse strand, counting down.
GTCAATTCTCTAAAGTTGCGCGCTCTGCCAGGATAATTGCCTGTAGCCTGAATGCCTCCGTCCGCCCCCCCGCCGTCAAAACCGATCACGTCGTCTCCCTGCCAGCATTGAATGGAAATGGCCTTGTTAGACAGTGTCTCGATCGCGCGTTCGGTGTCTATGCCCAAGTCGGCGTAACGCGACTTTGCTGAGTTGTAAGCCATAATGGATACACCTGCCTTTTTGATTTATTTCGTTAAGCGAATAAATTAATATTGGTACTTCTTTGGCAGATAAAATTAAGAGCTGCTATTGCCATGTAGTAGCCACAGGGGCTACAATATTATTGTAAGCTACAATATCAAATTTTTCAAGGAGGAGAACAGTGGTTGTATTAGTGAAGGGGCGCGCGGTCAGACCGCGCGCCCCTATAAACGCGTCAATCACAAATCGGGTGCGGCAACATGGCGCGGGGAGCGTTTATGGCTGTACCTCGCCAACGTTATTATTCCACCTGTACCAGTTGCTTTTGGGGTTGGCTCCGCATTGTGGGCAGCCGGCATAGTTGATAGCCTTAATCTTGAAGTACCACATAAGATTAGTGTCGTCGCAGTCGGCCTTAACGTTGTTACGTCCGTTCCTAAAATTATATAAATTAACATTAATCCATCCTGGCCCATCATCCTCATTCATAAATAACTCTGAAGAGACGGCCACCACTTGGTCATATCTGCTCTCGTCTGGCGGAGACTCATTTTTGTTTACAACAACCAGATATACATAGTAGGTGTCAGCGCAGGGGACTTCCTCCCAACTTAGATGAATTCGTCCTGGGTAGGTATATGCCGGTCCAAACAAAACTGGTGTGGGCGGCGCGTCAGTGTTGCAATTAAGTGCGGGCACAGGCGTTGGGGTGTTGGTCGGAGTGTTGGTTGGCGTATTCGTTGGTGTATTGGTTGGGGTGTTGGTTGGCGTATTCGTTGGAGTGTTGACGGGCGTGTTGGTTGGCGTATTCGTTGGTGTATTAATTGGCGCTGTCCCTCCCCCTCTCGTAGGCAGTGGCGTTTTAGTCGCGTCTGGAATACGTGTAGATGGATTCATCGGCGTTGGCGAAGGAGTAAACGTCGGTCGCGGCTTGCTTGTGGGCGATGCCTTTCGCGTTGGCGTATTGGGAATAGTGAGCGCCACAGTGGGGGTTGGAGTAAATGGGGTCAGGTTTCCGAGAATGTCGGCTGTAAAACCAAAGTAGTCCCTCACGCCTATCTCTGTACCCTGCACGGCGTCCACGCGTATGTGAACATTAAATTCGCCATGCTCCAAACTTTCAATGGACTGTATGGGCGACACACTTAGCGTGTAACGCGCGTCTAGATATATTTCATCTTTTGGGCCCACAAATCCATAATAGTATTCTGGCTCGCCTTCGAGGGGGCTGTGCGGCGCAAAGCCCAAATCATACATTCGCGTGTGGTTGGCGAGTATGCGCCCTTGCATATCCCACACCTCAAAACCATTGTAACGATCTATCGTATCATCCGTGTCCGCCTCTAGCGATACGCGAAACACTAAAGGCCCGTCGCCAAGGTTTTTAAAATTGAGCCGCGCGTAACCCGTCTCGCCGGGCAACAGGGTTTGAGCGCTATCATTGGTAGCTACAACATCCAGTTGCCCAGCGGCGCCGTTTATAGGGGCAGCGTTATATACCAGCGTTTGGCCGTAATTGGTAGAAACCTTTACTGACGGCACGCGCCCAACGTCCGTTAACCACGCAAACGCGCCGCGCATACTAAGCGCGGTTACTAACACTATTGAGGCGGCCAAGATTATTATATATACGCGGCGTTTCTCAAAGCGTGACCATTTGCGTCTGCTACTGCCCTCTTTGTGCAAATGAAAAACCCCCATCCGTCTTTTTTAATATCATTAGCCAAGCGGGCAGGGTATATGTAAGGTTTCACATAATTAGTTCTCTAAACGTGCATTTTAACAAAACGATTTTGCGTTCGCAGGGGCGCGCCAGCAGACTGCGCGCCCCTGCGAAATCATATGCCATTAACCGAATCTGCCTGTTATATAATTCTCTGTACGTTTATCTACAGGCATGGAAAACAGGTTCTCTGTCGGGCCAAATTCTATGACCTCTCCAAGCAAAAAGAACGCGGTATAGTCACTGATGCGCGTCGCCTGTTGCATGTTGTGCGTTACGATAATAATGGAGTAGCGATTTTTAAGCGTTAGCAAAAGTTCCTCTATCTTGCCGGTAGATATGGGGTCAAGGGCGCTTGTGGGTTCGTCCAGCAACAAGACCTCCGGCTCGACAGCCAGCGCCCGCGCCACACACAATCTTTGCTGCTGCCCCCCTGAAAGACCCAGCGCGGACTTGCCCAGCCTGTCTTTTAGCTCACCCCAAATGGCGGCGTCTTGAAGCGAACGCTCCACTATTTCGTTAAGCTGTGGCTTGGATTTTATACCATGGGTACGGGGACCAAACGCGATATTGTCATACACGCTCATGGGGAAAGGGTTCGGCTTTTGAAATACCATGCCAACGCGCTTGCGTAACAGATTAACGTCCATATCGCCATAGATGCTCTCGCCAAACAGTTCAACCTTTCCGGTTATGCGGCAGTTTTCTATTAAATCGTTCATACGGTTAAGCGATTTTATCAGGGTGCTTTTGCCACAACCCGAGGGGCCAATAAAAGCTGTTATGTTATTTTTTAAGATATTCATATTTATGCCCTTAAGAGCTTGAAAATCACCGTAGTATAAATTCAGGTTTTTTATGTCAAAGCAGCTCATTTGTCCCCAGCCCCAATCTTTTTGGCCAGCGACGCCGACAACGCGTTAATCGCGACAACGACGACCAGCAGTACCACGGCGGTAGCGTAGCCCTCGCCCATGTGCAAGCCTTCGCCCGAAAGCACATACATATGCACAGACAGTGTACGCGCCGACTTTAGCGCGCTAGAGGGCACTTGCGCAACCGTGCCCGAGGTAAATATCAACGCGGCGGTTTCGCCGACCACACGCCCCACGGCAAGAATTATGCCCGCGAGAATGCCCGGCGAGGCCGCTGGCAGCACAACCTTAAACACTGTGCGCAATTTACCCGCGCCAAGGCCAAACGAACCCTCTCGCCAAACATCGGGCACAGACTTTAACGCCTCTTCTGTGCTGCGCATGAGCAGCGGCAAAATCATTATAGAGAGCGTAAACGCTCCCGCGATCAACGAGTAGCCCCAGCGCAGGGCGTTAACAAAAAACAGCATGCCAAACAAGCCGTATACAATAGATGGTATGCCAGCCAGCGTTTCCGACATCATGCGCACAAAGGTAACAAACCTGCCTTCGCGGCGCACATACTCGGCAAGGTATATAGCCGCGCCTATGCCCAACGGCGCGGCTATAAGCAACGACAAAAACGTCATAAATACGGTGGAGATAAGGGCTGGCATTAACGATACATTGTCACTGTTATATGTAAGGGAAAACAACGACGGCTTGAGATATGGTAGACCCTTTAACAAAATAAATCCAATAAGATAAATGAGCGCGCAGATGGTGAGTATGGCCGCGCCCCATGTCAGTACATGCATTATAAGTTCGGTCGGCTTCATTTTTTTGATATTCACTGTTTTTTTCTCCTAAGCGTATCGCCAAAACAGAGGTTGATAATCAAAATAAATATGAGCAGCACAACGCCTGTGGCTATGAGCGCTTCCCGGTGCAATTCGGCGGCGTACCCCATCTCGATGACTATGTTGGCGGTAAGTGTGCGGATACCTCTAAACAAGCCTTTCGGAATTGGAAACATGTCTTTTGGCATACGCGCTTGATTGCCCGCTACCATAATAACCGCCATGGTTTCGCCAATGGCGCGCCCTACTCCAAGAACGACGGCGGCCATAACACCGGATTTAGCGGCGGGCAGAGCGACCCTATACACAGCGCGATAATGCCCTGAACCCAGCGCGAGCGCGCCTTCGTAAAATTGCTCGGGCACGGCGCGTAACGCGCTTTCGGAAAGTCCGATAACGGTAGGTAAAATCATCAATCCAAGCAAGATACAGGCGGATATGATACTGTTGCCAAATACAGGAACGATAGCGGCCATGCCAAAGAAACCATAAATAACAGAGGGGATACCCGCAAGCAGGTTTATCGCGGGTTTTAGGATTTTATACAGGTTTTTTGGGCAGCAGAACGCCATAAATACAGCGCTGGCCACGCCAATGGGAACACCGATGGAAATCGCACCCAAAGTGACCAGGCAACTGCCCACTATCATGGGTAATATACCGAAAGAAGCCGGTATGTCATTTGGCTTCCACGATGTACCCGTTAAAAAATCAAGTAGCCCTATCTTGCCAATGCCGGGTATACCGTTGGCAAACAAGAACAGGCATATTAGAAGCACTGCCAAAATACTGACGGCGGCGCATGATAAAAACACACCGCGCATCAGTATTTCCAGGCTAAAGGATTTATTTTTGTTCATGATATCACCATTCGGCATGTTGCGGGAAAAAAACCTGCAAGCAGCCTTTACTCAACAATCGCGTCCCAAGTTGATATTTCACCAGTAAATATACCTTTTACTTGCTCTTTTGTCAAGTCGCTGGCGGGGTTGCCCTTGTTGACGATAACGGCGATGCCATCTATGGCTATTTGCGTGGGGGTAAGCGCTTCGAGCTCTGAGTCTTTAAGCTCGCGGCTTGCCATGCCAATGTCGCATGTGCCCTCTATTGCGGCGTTCATACCGGTTGTGCTGTCGCTGGTTTGAATCTCTACGCTGACGTTGGGGTTAACCTTTGTGTAAGCCTCTTTTAACTTCTCCATGGCGGGCGAAACGGATGAAGAGCCGGCGACTACTACATTGCCGCTTGCGTTGGCGCTTGCGAATGACGGCGCGTTAGCGTCTATTGCGATGTACGAGGCGCCGATCACTTCTTGACCCTCTTTAGACATAATGTAAGATAAAAATTCTGCGGCCTGTGGGCTAAGCTCGCCCTTTTGCGCTATAAAGAACGGGCGGGAAATGGTGTATGATCCGTTTTTGACATTATCTGTAGTGGCCTGCGCGCCTTCTATCTCCAGCGCTTTTACCGTGTCGTTAAGCGAGCCTAATGATATGTACCCTATGGCGTATTTATCCCCCGCCATGTTGGTCATCATAATGTCTGTGGCGCGGGCGATAATCGCCTCTTCTGTAGTTTTGTCGATCGTGTTGCCGTCTACCTTTTCCTGAATCTCAAACAACTCTATAAACGCGCCGCGTGTACCGGATCCATCTTCGCGCGAAACGACAGATATTTCAGTCGTTTTTTTGAACGCCTCCGCAGTAGCGCAGCCAGCCAATAAAGAAATCGCTAAGCCTGTTAACGCAATGCGCATAAATTTTTGCACGACACAACATCTCCCTATTAAATTTGTGAGAACATCTTAAGTATATCAGAGAATTTGGGCCGGTCAATAAATATGCACAGTATTAGTGTAAGATGTTTGTAAGATATAGATAAAAAATAGGCCGGAAATAATTCGTTGTTTTGTTTGTGTGTTTCCGGATTTTTAAAGACGGCATATTGACATTGTCTTTATTTTGGCGTATAAATACGATTGAAAGGAAGTGACAACAATGGCACAGGTTTTAGTAAACATCAGAATGGATGAGGACTTAAAAAGGTCTATGGAGCGTACTTGCCAAAATTTGGGGATGAACATGACGACTGCTTTTACAATTTTCGCGAAGAAAATGAGCCGTGAGCAGCGTATCCCCTTTGAGGTTTCGGTTGACCCGTTTTACAGCGACAAAAACATAGCCGCTATCGACGAAGCCGCCAAACAGATTGAGCGCGGGCAAGTGGTCGTTAAAACCCTTGAGGAATTAGAGGCGATGGAGAATGGTTAAGCTGACCTTCGCCGAAAGAGCATGGGAAGAATATCTGTATTGGCAAGAAACCGACAAAAAAAACGCTCAAGCGTGTGAATATGCTTCTCAAAGATATTGCCCGGAATGGCAACGACGGAATCGGCAAGCCAGAACCACTCCGCCACCGCGACGGTTGGAGCAGACGCATTGATGATGTCAACAGGCTTGTTTATCAGCTTAAAGCTGACGGTTCCATTGAGATTTTGCAATGTAAGGGGCATTATGACGATTGATAATTGACTACCCGATTCAGAAAGAAAAACACGATTCCGACGTCTTTCTGAACTCTTCCGCCGCGCCGCAGCCAACCAATAAAGAAATCGCCAAGACTGTTAACGCAATGCGCCGATGAGGCTGACTAAAGCCAAATCGGCGAGCTTTTTTGATACGATTTATGACAACGCGCTTACCAAAGCGGCTATGGCGGAAACTAACCCATCACCAATTGCCAGGCCAGAAAACAGCTCATCATATTTATCCCTTTTTCTTAAAGCAAATGAGATAGCCGCGCCAATACCAATCGTTAAAAACGAACCAAAAGGCAGTAGTATCCCACCCAGCAATACCATAGGAGACAGGCTTGTTTTCCGCAAAGCTACACATAAAGCGCACGCCGCCAAAAACACATAAATATTCAGATAATCAGGCAATCTAAAATTCGCAAACGCAGCGGTCAAACCTTCAAGGGTCATTCCCAACACCTGAGCGCCAGGTACTGGCAGAGCCTGGCCTCCAATCCCAATTCCTTGCGCCAGCAAAACAACCAACCCAACGCAAATAAATCCGCCTAATATGTTGCTTATTATACTTCCAAAGGTAAGTGCACTCTTTTCCAACTCAAATCGGCGGCTAACTTGATAATTGATGCCATAATATATCCCCGCCATCTCGAAAGCCGTCAAACCGGTTACTACTAAAATAATTGCGGTGATATTTGTGGTTTGCGTTAGCAATATAATAACAATGGGCAGTATATCCTCCAAGGGCGAAAACCAGAAGCCGGTTTCGGCGACACTAACGAGGGTTGACATGCTAGACACAATGGTTATTGGAATCAATAACAAGAATATCCATACTGGCAAACTATACTGAGGATTAATAGGTTGCAAAAAAAATAAACCGTAAAGAACAAATGTAATAATAATAACAATCAAACTTGAGCGTTTTATCTTTAATTTATTGACAGCGAAACCTAAAGAAGGGCGTCTCCACATCTTTACTGATCTATAGATTGTTATAACGCCCTGCATAATGGAAAAACCCAGAATAACAGAGTAGACAAATGGATTCATAATATGGCTTGCGTAATCACTGCTTGGGAATAGCGCGTAAATGAGGAGCGAGTATATAAACCCAACCCCCATTTTCAAGTATGTATCATAACCAATAAAATATCCGGTGGATACAATAAGTAGACTGTTATCTAACGAAAACATAGCGTTCTTTACCCATTGTATCTGACCGGGGATTAGGTTTACTATATTGACGGGTATTGAGTAAAACGCCGCTCCCAATGTCGAGGCGATGATCGCCAGATTTCTCATCAGATCATTGCCTGCGGCTGAAATCATAACTACTCGCGGTGTAAGCTGTGGAAACTTATATTTATCGTCCGAGAAATATTCTGAAATAGTCGAGTAGAAAAGAATACCCAAAATCGCCGAAGAAATAATAAGCGCCCCAAACCGGATAATGGTGTTCAAATCTATAACAATATGGAATATGAATACTGTCGCAAAGTATATGGCCGTTGTCGAAACGCATGATATCGACGCCCTGGCGAACGTATCAGACAACGCGACATTCTTTGTTGTCATGCCACGAAAAACCGCTAAAAACATAATTGACAGAAGCACAGTATCCATAACTGCGGTCATGCCTGTTTTGAATGTGCTAAATACCGTTAAAACCAAAACGATAACACATACTATCGCGCCCGATAGCATACTTTTCAAAACGTCAAAATTTTTCATATGGTACGCGCACGGGCTGCTAAGACAACAAACTCTACAATTTCCGAATTTGTATGTAGGCGCGACACTATCGGCGTGCCGTGATCGTTGAGTTGATTGGTCAATTCACCGAACTCCTCTTGATTTGTATGGAATGGTTCGGATCAAAAATCTCCCGCAGCGATATCTATTGCCGCGCCGCGTCCGCACTCGTATTCGCGCCCTCCTATGCGGAAGGTTAGCGCCTTATCTGTAGTCGTTATGCTATATATGGTATTGGACTCGTCACTTGCGGCGGTGATTGTGGCCGCCAACGCGCCGCTTTGATTATATAACATGGTCTCACAGTTTGTCGGCTCATACGCTGTAAGCTCAAAAGTATCGTCACCGCAGGAGCTTATGATAATGGAGTTGGGAACGACAAACAAGGGCAGACTGTAGTAATCATAGGTTTCGGTGTGATAACGCCCACCCGCGCGCTTCTCGCTGGTCAATAAATGTGTGTAAACGCCTTCAGCGCAGGGCAGGTAGTATTGACACACGCCTTGATCGTTAAATATAGGGGCGACAATAAGCGACTCGCCCAAATAATATTGCAAGTCCAATTTTTGAGCGATCACATCTTCGGGGTGCATTAGCGCCATGGGGCGCATCACCCCAACGCCCTCCTGTATGGATTGGATAGACTGCGCAAAGATATAGGGCATAAGCCTCTGCTTTAATTTGGCGAAAAATCTCAACACATCGGTGGCCTCGTCATCAAACATCCATGGCACGCGATAACTCGTTGACCCGTGCAAACGTGAATGTGTGCTCAACAGGCCAAACGCCAGCCAACGCTTATATAAATCAGGCGTGGCGGTATTCTCAAACCCCCCAATATCATGACTCCAAAAGCCGAACCCGCACATCGCCAGCGACAAACCCCCGCGCAACGTTTCCGCCATGGAGGGATATGTCGCGAAACTGTCGCCGCCCCAGTGAACGGGAAATTGCTGCCCTCCAACCGTGGCGCTGCGGGCGAATAAAACAACCTCGCCCTCCCCACGCTTGGCTTTAAGCAACTCAAAAACCACCTTGTTGTAAAGCAGGGTGTAAAAGTTATGCATTTTTTCGGCGTTAGCGCCATTAAAATACACAACGTCGGTGGGAATACGCTCGCCAAAATCGGTTTTAAGGCAATCGACGCCCATATTGAGCAATCGTTCCAGCTTGGATTGATACCACTTTACCGCTTCAGGATTGCTAAAATCCACTATGCCCATGCCAGGCTGCCACATATCCCATTGCCACACGCCGCCGCCGAGCTTTTTTAACATGTAGCCCAACCCCATCGCCTCATCAAACAATGGAGACTTTTGACCTATGTAGGGATTTATCCACACGCACACGCGCAGTCCACGCTCCTTAAGGCGGGACAATAAACGCGGCGCGTCGGTGAATGTGGCGGAGTCCCAATCAAAGTTGCACCACTCATAAGCCTTCATCCAAAAGCAGTCAAAGTGGAATACGCTAAGCGGTATATCGCGCTCTTGCATCCCGTCTATAAGGCTCATTACCGTTTTTTCATCATAATCCGTTGTAAACGATGTGGACAACCACAGCCCGAAAGACCAGTAGGGCGGCAGAGAAGGTTTGCCCGTCAGCGCTGTGTACCGTGACAACGCGCTGCGCGTCCCGCCGCCTATTATCATATAATCAAGAACCTCACCGGGAACGGAAAACTGCGTTTTGCTGACGCCCTCAGACGCGATTTCATACGAGACCTTGCCGGGGTCGTTGACGAACACGCCATAACCACAGCTGGACAAATAGAATGGGATATTTTTGTAGGAGATTTCGGACGCAGTACCGCCATCCTCATTCCAAATATCGACGACCTGCCCGTTTTTTACGAACGGCCCGAAGCGCTCGCCAAACCCGTATATCAATTCGCCGACAGAAAGATCCAGCCGCTCGCGCATAAAGATTCCATCCGGCGCGTTTATATACGCCAAGCTCTTGGTATCCGATTTTGTCAAAAACCTCCCATCGTCGTAAAACGACATCGAAAACGGTCTGCGATTAATAACAAGCGACAGCTTACCACTTGTAAGCGTTATCGACTCTGCCGTATCCGACACGTCAAGCAAGACGGGGGTCTTATATAACTCGAAAGCGGGGTTTACAGTATCGCCTTTGTAATGGTAGGCGCGAACGTCTATTACATTTTCAAGGGGAGAGGAGAACTCAATAGTGATGAGAGGGCCTTGCAGGGTTTGACCCCTGTGTTGAATTATCGCGCATGAAACAAACGCGGTCCATACTCCCCCGCGATTTTCGAACGCCCGCAAGTCAACCGCGCCGTTAACGTTTACGCCCGTTTTATTTACCCAATAGCCGTAAGAGAATTTCAAAATTGATCATCCTTTATAAATTGTAGTGCGTTCATTGCGTGTCGGAGGCAAGGCAACAGATAATCGCGCGGCGCGTGCACTCTGTTTTTATCATAAGCATTAGTACAGATAGAGCCTCGTCATTATCGGGCACGGGGTCGTCAGCACTGGCGGGCATAACGCGCCAGAGTTCGCCAACGGGTAATGGCTCGACGCGCTTTAGCACCATCGCCAACTCATCTATGCTGTACATATGCTTAAGCCAGTCGATAAGCGCAAGCAGCGCCACATGCCAGTGGGTGTAGCTTCTGCCATCTACTGGCGGGGGCAGAGCGCCCTTTGCCATATAGTTTGCGAACATGGCCCGCGTTATGTGTATACCCCTTTGCTCCAGCAGCTTAAACATTTTTGCCCGGCCAAGGTGGTTGCTGTAGCCTATTTTGTCGAATGGATTAGTCGGCAGCCTCCAATATTGACTAACGCGCCGCCTTAAACCATGGGAGGCAGGGTCTTCCGACGCAACACGATCGGGTTGGCCCGGTTCCACACTACTATTTATAAAAGTCTCGGCCTGTTCTGTCAATTGACTATCGGGTGTTTGTATTGCACAATCCAACTTTTTTTTAGGAGGATTTTTTTCATCAGTGAGCGCTCCCATCATGATGATTGGATAATGGGGCGCACGTCGTACTTTCCGGCGGGTATGGCATTGGCGTTAATCTTTAGTGAGGCGAGCGGTTTTTTGCCTAAAATTCGTGTTGCGTTGGCAACGCAGGATTTAAGGCCGCCAAGCCTGCATGTGACCAAAAGGCTGTAGCTTTTAATTTTATCCTTATTAATGGTAAGGTACAGCGCGACCGGCTGCGGGAGGTTAAACGCGTGTATGGGGCAGCAAACGATGACGCGATCGTAGTTGGCGGGGTTGCGCGAGGCGGTGACTGCTTTGCTGGCTGCGTCATAGGTGATTTCATCCTTGTCACAGTTAAGTGACGCGATAACCTTTTCTGCCGCGTTGCGGGTGTGGCCGGTTTTTGAATAGTAAACAACAAGGTTTTTCATATGTCGGGGGGCCTCCTTTTTTATGTTTGACAATATTAGTATCAAGAATTATCTTCACTGCAACAGCACTTTCGCCGTTAATCTTTCTTCGCGAGCTTGGTTTAGGTCGATATCATACCCAGCCATGCAACCGATTAACGATTCAACCATCTCCATACGCTTTACAATTTCTTCCTCGTTAGTCTGGGTGATTGTTTCAGCTGTCGCTTTTTTAACAAACGGAAAATCATCAGCGATTGTGATTAACAGATTCGCGTTTTCTGGTAATCTTACAGAATCTGAAATTACTGGTTTACCATTAAACACTCGACCAGCGTAGGCTTGTATCAGCATTTCCATCTTACCTCCTTCTTTGCGTTCAGATTAGCACTTTTAGCCCTCTTAATCAAGAGGAAGGACCCCATGCAACCAAAAAAATCCTACAGGCGTTACTATTATCAGACCTTGCTGCCCACAATCCCGCTTGTTGATTGTAGGGGATGCTGTGGGCAGCAAGGTCTGGTGAATAGCTAACGTATGTAGGATGTGAACTCTGTGAACGGATATCACCGGTCAAACAGGAGAAGGCTGCCCTTCATCCCAATCGCGCTCAACCTTTCGATGTGTTGCGCCCAAGTCCCGCTCGTCTTTTTGTACGGCGCTTTACAATACGGCAAGGTCACTCCCGATTTTCTTTAAATGGTTTTGATAATCTCTTTTGTCATAAATCGCATCCCCAATGCTCACAAGTTCAATTTTGTTTTCCTTAATCCAGTCATGCAGCTCTTTTGAGCAAAGGGCATGGGCATCCTGCGCTCTGCATACGACAAACTGCTGCGCTCTGGGCCTGTTTCCACGCTCGCCTTGTCTATAGACAAAGTAATCAATATATCCCGGGTGCCACGCTTGCCCAACGATTGTACCATCATCAAAATCGAGAATTCCGGCGCGATTTTCAGTATAATACTTGACCGGATTATAGTTCTCCTCTACTGCGGCAATGGAGTCTGTATAGAGGTCAATATAGGCGAACTCCCCGTCAAGCATAACAATATTTCGGTTAGCCCATTTTGGGCTCGGCAGATGGTCGTCTCCTGTCTGGCGGAGTTTGAACGCGGCTGCCCAGTTGGCATCCTGTTGGCGGCTTTTGATGACCAGCTCGCGGACTCTTGGGTCAGAGCCCTTCTTCAAGCACCAGCCGGTTGTAATCCCATATTCCTCAATAATTTCACCCATTGCTTTTGCCATAGGGTTGTCGCGGTCTGCGCCGCCGCTGTCGCCGCCATACGCTGGAACTTTTCCGTAAAAATCGAGACAGCGCGTCAACTCCTCCTTAAGTTCCGCCTTTAGCTCGATATAGCTGACATCCCCCGCAGTTCGAAGGTCAAGCCGAAACCGTCCATCGAATTCTCCGCTGTGTTCGACTAGTGTGGGAACTCTGTTTGAAGGGAGTACAGGCGCTCCCCAAAAATGGCAGTGCCATCCCACAGAGATCCAGGGCATTTCCTTGAGCCGGCAAAGGGCGTCTTCTGTACCAGGGCAATCCAACATAACGTCCGCCGAAGTACCAACACCGTTTTGCAGCGCTTCAAAGGCGCCAAGGTTGAACACCTTTGAATAGCCGATATCATCACAGCGAATAAACATCTTTTTCATAAATAACACTACCCCTTTCAGTTATGGTCACTTACAGTATGACTCATTCTTACCGAAAAGCGCAATGTTCAATGCTGAAATACCATTAATCATTTCAACAAAAATCACGCGGGATGATTGCTATTGTTAAGCTCTTCTAAAAATGGCTCACCGTTTGGCTTGGCGTATATGACTGATTCGGCGGACTGCTCCCGATAATAATAGGCTATCTCTCGTGGGAAAGTCAGAATTTTCTAAACTTTCCGGGGGGTTCACCCATCTGCTTCTTAAACACCCGTATAAAGCTCTGGGAGGAATTAAATCCGCAAGCGCCCGCTATTTCACTGATCGTCTTTTTGGATTCCCTTAGAAGAGAAATGCTTTTTGATACTCTGTAGTGGTTGAGGTACTCCAAATAATGTGTTCCACTCAATACAAATATTTTAGAGAGATAGTTCGGTGTGATGCCACATTCTTCCGCAATTGTTTCAAGGGATAAATATGAATTTGCATAATTCATGCTTATGTATTCTTTTGCTTTAAGCAGGTATTGATTCTGCATGATCTTGTACTGATTTTGCGCCGTGTAGACAAGATCATAAAATAAGTTACGCAACTCATCCAACAATATCGCAGTACCCTCGGCAGAGGTATTTCCGCACTTTGCCTGTAACGCGCGCGCTCTGTTTGTCAAGGCTTCTTCAGTCAGATCTCTTCCATCAAGCGCATCTGTAAACAACTCAAGAAAAGACGCCAAAGAAAGAGCTTCGCTGTCCCCAATAGGTTTGTATGTACATAGGTTGGAAAAAACGTTGTTGAGCGCGGTAATCGCTTCTTTGGTACGTTGAGCCTCAATTTCAGCCAAAATAGGCAAAATTTGATACCGCAGCGCCTCTTTGGACTCGTCTGAATAAGCGCGGGACGTTTCGGAGTTTAACCCCGGCAAGGGAGCGGCTTGCTCTTTATCCACAGAATCCGTCGCGCTGTTTGCGCTGCGGGCTTTATGTATCAGGCCGATGGCGCGATGATATGAAGCCGTCACATCAAGAATGGAATGATAGAAGTGACCGCGCGCGTAAATGATCTCCACACCGTCTTTATTGAAATAACCGGATAGAAGCGTTTCCATTTTGTCGATGACCCTATGCGCCTCGTTGATATCAGTTGTCGCTTCAAATGATATGACAATTATAATGATGTTGTCTTCCATAAATTTGACGAAAGAGTTGGCGCCGGTGCGGTCATGAAACGCAGACAAAATATCTACAAGCTTTTTGTAATTGGAATCATCCCCTTCCAGATCATATTCCAACGGAAAAGCCATTGCTGCCGCAACATAGATACTGTCAAACTTAAAAGGGGACTGAATACTTTGCAGTGAGGTTTTCACATATTCATAGCTGGGTGCTCTGTTGTTAATTAAATCGGTAAATATACGGCTAATAACATCAGGAGATAGACTGTCAATGATATCTTGCATTCTTGTAATCGTTGTGTTTACTTCCGAAAAAGCATATGTAATATAATCGATCTCGTTTTTTGATGCGGATGTATTTGAATGCCCTGAGAAAGGGCCATTAAAAACATAATCAAACATATTTCTCAACGGACTGTAAATGTCGAGAGAAACAATAATAGAAATTAGGACAGCGCCCAATATTGTGATACAAAGAATCGGCAATAACAGGCGTAGCAGAGTGTCAATTTGTGGCGTGAGCAGACTTGCGTCAATTTTCGAGATCACCTTCCAGCCGGTGGAAGGAGCGGAATAACAAAGATAGGTATAATCCTTCTGTTGAAACTGATCCCGCTCCCCTGTCAAAAGACTTTGCAGCTCCCCTGCGGAAAGATCGATCAAAGAATAGTTGACGTCCTCCTGAAAGACACCTACACCGTCCGCGTTGTAAATATATATATCGGTTTTGGCGGGAAACTCACTGACGATTGTCCGATAGAATTGATGCATATTGATTTTGAAGAAAACAGTTGCAAGGTGATTGCTGTCCTGTAATATGAAATTCCTTGCCAAGATGTAATCGTTATTGTAGCTGAAAAAGCGGCTGCGCTTATTGTTGCACTCGATCACATACCCCGGTTTTCGATTGGCGAAAGAAATCATATCGGCATGGGGCGAGCGGTTCAATGAGTAACTGCTGTACTGTGAGTCGATCAAAATATCGTGACGGGGAATGTTCACAATAATGGAATCAATATAAATATTATTTGTGTCTGCCGCTTTCAGGTTTACCATAGCCGAATTGACCATAGCGTTTGTCGGCTCATTGTAATAGATCAACTCCAGTAGATAGGTAGCTATTCGCAAGGTTATTGATCTCTCTCGCCAAATTATCAGACAAGATGAGTGAGGCGGAGGCCGACACGGATTCGATATACGAATGCATGATTTGTTCTCTGTCAATCTTAGCGTTGTTGTAGGTGTTGTTGTAATATAGCAGTACCGCCAAAATCACAATGAGCAGCACACCAGAAAAAACAGCAATAAAGATGCGGCAAAAAATACTGTTAAAGCGAAATATCTTATATATTTTTTTAAGCTGGCCAATCAGTTCCATAATACCCACCTTACCACAGCATATTGTGTGTATGAAGAACTCCAAACGTGCGTTTTCACAAAAGGATTTTGCCTTCGTAGGGGCGCGCATTGCGCGCCCGTGGGCCTTTCCAAGCCTCGACAATATCGGGGAACTGGGCGGTTTGTCAGGCGGGCTTTTTGACCTGGTTATCGGGCGGTTGTCGTGTGCGGGCGCGCAGTGCGCGCCCCTACGAAATCATACCCACTAACCGTTGCGCACCCATACCAAATTTGGAAAATGCACGTTTAGTAGTGAAGAAAATGGATATAAGCATATTGCCTAAAACAGTATAGCTCATAAGTATAATTGTTAACTAAGATTTTAACATAAAATCTGAAAGAAGTCAAAATTGTGAATAGATGAACAAAATCAGCATTATTTTCAATCATGTTCATAAAATCTTCATTTCGGTTATTGGCTTTTTTATCACAGGGCTGTAACATGAGAATGAAAGTGATGCACAGCGCTTGGTCAAAATGGAAAACGCCGTTAAAATTCAAGGGAGGAAACAATGATGAAAAAGTTCTTATGCATGGCTCTGGCGGCAATGATGATTATCTTTACCGCCTGTTCAGGCACAACGGAACCATCCACGAACCCCACAGGAGCTGACGCCTCATCTCCAACTGCAAACCAAACCGCAAAAAGCGGTGCGAATGATGAGGAAGTTGTAATCAGAATGTCCAGCAATATCTCCCATATAACATGGGATTCCATGCAGTCACACCAGGTTCACTGCCCCGACTTTGCGTTTGGTAGACTATTTGAGATGGATGCGGACGGAAATTTCGATCCATACGAATGCGAGGATTGGGAAGTGCCTGCTGACGGAATGTCTGTCACGTTGACCCTGCGGGATGATATCTACTTTACCAGCGGCAATCATATGACGTCTAAAGATCTTCAGTTTACGCTTATGAGGCCCGTGAACGACAGAACGATGATCAGCGCCCGCACTTACAGCTCCTTGGAAAATGTTGAGATTGTAGACGACTATACAGTTAAGCTGGTCATGAATTCTCCCTGGCCCACCTGCATTGAAGATATCAATTCGCTTCCCGTACTCGACAGCGCGGAATTTGAAAAGCTCGGCGAAGACGCGTATTTTGCAAAACCCTCCACAGCCGGACCCTTTAAAATCGTAAACTTCGATGCGGTAAACTCCTCTTATGAGCTTGAGCGTTTCGATGAGTGGTGGGGCTGGGATGTGTTTGAAAATCCCACCAATGTCGATCGCATTTTTTACACCCTTTCAGCCGAGGACACGACTCGTGTTTCCGCGTTGCGTACAAGAGAGTTTGATATCATTGAGTTGGTTCCCTTTGATGATACAGAGCTGCTGAAGGATGAAGGCTTTCAGGTGCTTGAGACCATAGAGAATAGGCATATTATGCTTGGCTGCAACTACGCGGGTATATTTGGCAATCAGGATCTCCGCGAGGCAGTTAGCCTGGCAATCAACCGCGCTTTGATTGTAGACACGGTTATTGGAATTGGCTGGCCAGCAAAATGGGCTTGGTCGCAGGGCATGGCCTCTAACCCAAACAGTAAAGGCTACGAGTACAATATGGACAAGGCAAAAGAAATTGTATCTGAAAACTATGACGGCAACGAGATTTCACTTTTGACCTCATCCGCCGCCACAGCCCGTGTAAACGAGCTTGCGCAGGCAATTCAATCCATGCTTATGGAAGCGGGCTTTAATGTAAAAATTAACATGATGGAAGAGGCTACCTATGATGTAATGAGATCCTCTGGTCAATATGACTTGGCAATCGGTGTATTCAACTGTACAGCAATTGGCGAAGCGTATAAAGAATGTACCGAGATTATTGGCGCCGATATCTTTGCGACTTCTTGTGATGATGAAGAACTCTTCCGCCTTTGCCAAGAGGTGAACGGCAACTGTGATTTCGAATCTCGAAAGGCAGCGGAAATCGCTGTTTACCAGCATGTAATGGATAATTTCGGCCCGTATCTCTACTTGTATTGCACGACCGGCATAAAGGCTTGCAATGATAGGGTTGATATCAATTCTATGAATGTTGACGCCTCTGGCAACTGGAATATCCTCCATTTGCAGGTCAGCTGATATCCGCAATTATGCGACAACTTTAGGTGGAAGGGAAAACCTCTCTTCCACCTAAAACGGAAATGAAGGCAAACGAATATTATCCGCGAAATTAACCTGTGAGAGGAAGGGTTATTGTGTGGCGAAAAATTGTGCGACGATTGCTGTTTACAGTTATCACTCTTATCGGCGTATCCATTATAGCGTTCGCACTTCCCAGGCTTGCCGGCGGCGACCTGGCCAGAGAACTTCTCCCTGGAACTGCCACCGAAGAGGAAATCCAGGCCAAGAGAGTTGAAATGGGTCTGGATAAACCATACATAGAGCAATATGTTATTTACATGCGCGGTATTCTGAGAGGGGATTTTGGGTATTCTCATCAGTACCGTATGGATGTTGGCCCACTCATGTGGGTGAGATTTATCAATTCAGCAAAACTGACAATTTTAACTTTTATTTTTGGAAACCTGATTGCAATACCGCTGGGGCTTATAGCGGGCACACACAAGGGTTCTTGGATTGACAGCCTGGTTATGTTTATAGCCCTTGTCGGTCAGGCGTGTCCACAAGTTTGGTTCTGCCTGCTTCTCATTTTGTTCTTTGCCGTAGAACTCGGGTGGTTTCCGGTACAAGGCGTAGGCGGTCTGAAATATATGGCGCTGCCTTGCTTATCGGGTCTATTGAATCAGGCGTCGGGCAATACTCGTATGCTTCGTTCTGGAATGATCGACACGCTTGATGAAGATTATGTTACAGCAACCAGAGCGCGTGGTGTTACATGGAACAAAATTTACACGAAATATGCCCTCAAGAATGTGATGCTTCCTATCATTACAGGGCTAGGGAGTTCCATTGGCGCGATGGTCGGCGGCTCTGTAATAGTTGAGTCAATCTTCGGATGGCCAGGAATTGGGCAGCTTCTTGTCGCGGCAGTCGGCGTTCGTGATTATCAGCTTGTTCAGTCGATCCTTTTGTTTCAGGCTGCCATTATGGTAATCGGCGTCCTCGCTACAGATATTCTATATACGGTTGTCGATAAACGCATCGAGTTCAACTAATCAGAGGAGAATCAATATGAAACCAAAAGATTTGATTCGTAAAATGCGAAAATCTCCGGCTTTTATGATTGGCTTTTTCGGTATTGTCGTTATTGGAATTCTGTGCGTGCTTGCGCCGGTTTATTGTGTACACGATCCGTCAGTTTCAGATCTTACAATGAGAAATTCTCCTCCGCAATGGTTTTCCAATGGCTGGGGCGGGCATGTTCTGGGCTGCGATATGCTTGGGCGTGACATTTTAACTCAAAAGTCGGATAAAGTGTACACAAAACGATTCTGCACATAATCCGGTGTCTTCATGCGGTCAAAAAAGTTTGTAAAATAGCTATTCTTGCTTGCATTTTATTTATGTACA
>JAISGK010000041.1 GCA_031263155.1 Clostridiales bacterium | reverse complement strand
AACCGCTCGGAGATAGAACCAGTTAACACTTTTCGCCGATATTTAGGACACCAAACAACATGAAACCTGCA
This sequence comes from Clostridiales bacterium, assembly GCA_031263155.1. Lineage (GTDB taxonomy): Bacteria > Bacillota > Clostridia > Lachnospirales > WQUN01 > JAISGK01. The sequence continues at coordinate 25,186 of JAISGK010000041.1, read as the reverse complement.
TGAGTACACAACATTGTTATTCGATTTATATTGCATAGGCATATTATACCATATGCTTATTTCTAATGCAACCTGATCTTAGGATGCGGCGCTACAAGCGCGCAATAAAAAACCAGCGCCATAAGGCGCACATTCAAAACCGTGCCTTATATCCCCAGCGCTAAAGCGCGGGGCTTTACGGCACTTTTGGTAAAACCTCAGCGCCCGTGGCACATCGCCTGTACCCACAAGCATCGAATGGTCTATAACCCCAAACTGTCCACCCAAGCGGACAGGCTCTCTTTCGTCTGTTTCCCGTTCAGCATTTTTCCTTCTCTAATGGTCGCAGTCGCGTCCACACTCACTTTCAGGTGAGCCACCGTGTCGCCGATGCCGCTGCTGCCAGATGTGGCGAAGGGGACGATGATCTTTCCCGCGAAGTCGTAGCTTTCAAGGAAAGTGTTGATGATGGTTGGCTCGACATACCACCAGATGGGGAAGCCGACAAACACCACATCGTAAGCGCCGACGTTCGCGTCCTTGTCAGCCATCGCCGGACGCGAAGACTTGTCAGCCATCTCGACGGAGCTGCGGGAGTTCTTGTCCTGCCAGTTCAGGTCTGATTTTGTGTATGGTACTTGCGGCCTGATTTCATAGAGGTCAGCGCCAGCCGCCTCCGCCAATGTTTCGGCAACCTTACGGGTCACGCAGCTCGCCGAAAAGTACGCCACCAGTTTCTTGCTCATTAATGAAGTCCTCCTGTTCAAATGTCCGTTCTTCCAAACGCTAAACAGCAAATGCGGCATATCAACGCCGCGAAAGTATTTCGTGAATCTCTCCCTCACAACCATGCCGTTCCTTAGCATATCCAAGCTAGCGGCAATAAGGCGGTCGGGTTTTTGCGCATATATCACCGGGCAGCCTAAAGCAGGGGCGCTCTGGCGTGAGCAAAGGTTTTCGCCAACTGTTGACGCTTACGTATGTACCGCTACCGACGATAGAGTAAACCGCGCCGCGTACCTCCATATATTTGTATGCGTTTATCACCGTATCGTTATTAATGCGCAACGCGCGGGCCACCACGCGAATGGGCGGGAGCTTGCGGTACGGCTTAAACACACCCTCTTGAATAAGCGCGCATAAAGCCTCGCCCAATTGACGATATACAGGCACATCGCCATCTTTATTCAGTGTGATGGATGTAAACTCACGCATTCGCTCACCTGCCTTCGCTTGCCGCTATTGATATTAGTATCGGCGTTAGTCCGGTACATATTTTATGTTGCGGTACGCTGATTAATGACATGAGCATCTGCCAAACTACCTGTTGGATCTCCCCTCACCGTTGACTATGATATCTTAATCAATTCTCTGTTTCGACCTCCAAACACCCCGTTTATATTGTTGTGAGGCGCAATAAGCTGCTTTCAAAATCTCCGGTCAAATGCTGATAGATACCCGCGTTCATAAGCGCGGCCCCTGACAGCACCTGCCCGGTCTGCTCGATTTTATACGTTTTATCGGGATCCAGCCCTTTTAGCTTGATAATTCTTGGGGCGCAGGAAGGCCGCGCGAGTATCTGTATGTATTGCAAAATGGCCTCGTTTTTATCTTTACTCACAAACACCCACGCGTCATACATCTCTTCGAATGGATTGCCAAGACGGTACAGATCTCCTGTGCGGGGCAAGTGGCAATACCTGTGATATTCTTCTATCTGCGCTCGAACTTGCTCCTTCTCTTCGTTGGTAAATTGTGAAGCGTCCAATTCGTAGCCAAACGCGCCCATCAGAGCCACGTGCCCACGTGTCTTTAGCGGCGTAACGCGCCCAACCTGGTGATTAGGCACTGCGCTTACATGTGAGCCCAGGGTCGAAACGGGGTACACTAGCGAATGGCCATGTTGTATCTTCACACGCTCAATTGCGTCTGAGTCATCCGAAGCCCATATTTGGGGGGAATAAAACAACATGCCCGGATCAAAGCGCCCGCCCCCGGAAGAGCAATTCTCCAGCAATAATTCAGGAAAGTCAGAGGTCAACCTTTCCATCATCTCATACACGCCCAGCACAAAACGATGCCAGGTCTCGCGCTGTCTGCCACTGGCGGCGGCCGCGCTCCCCACTTCCGACAAGGTACGGTTCATATCCCATTTTACGTATTCTATATTGGCGGATGATAGCACATCCTTTATCATCCCATATATATGTTTTCGCACGTCGCCGCGCGAAAAATCCAGCACAAGCTGATTGCGTGATTGCGAGTGGATACGCTCAGGCACGTGGATACACCAATCGGGGTGCGCGCGGTATAGATCGGAGTCTGGGTTAACCATTTCCGGCTCGAACCACAGCCCAAATTTTAAACCCATGGCATTTATCTCATCGGCTAGATGTTTTATGCCGCCGAGGAGTTTGGTTTCGTTAACAAACCAATCGCCCAGGCCCGATTTATCGTTGTCGCGCTTGCCAAACCAGCCGTCGTCCAACACGAACATCTCTACGCCGACTTCCGCCGCGACCCTCGCTATGGACAACAATTTCTCCATTGTAAAATCAAAATATGTCCCCTCCCAGTTGTTAAGCTGAACCGGACGCTTCGTTAAAGCCCAACGTTTGGGTATAAGGTGATTTCGATACAAGTCATGAAACTGCCGCGACATTTTGCCAATGCCTTCACAAGAGTAGTTGAGAATGACCTCGGGCGTTTGAAACGCCTCGCCGGGGTCTAGCTTCCACGCGAAATCGTAGGGATTAATACCCATGACAACGCGCGCGCGATCCATATGGTTAACTTCCGCCTGCCCTATCCAGTTACCAGAGTATACAAAAGAAAATCCGAACACCTCGCCCGTTTCTTCTGTCGCGTCCCTGTCCACGATTGCTAAAAAGGGATTGAACTCTGCGGAGCTTTTGCCCATGATGGATCCTACGGAGTGTTTGCCACGCTTAAGCGGCTGACGCTGAACTTCGCATTCACGTGCCCACATGCCCGAAAGGGTTATCATATCCAGGCGCGTATTCTCAATGTCAAGGCACAGCGAAAGCGCGCGCAACAAGGTTACGCTGTCCTCGCCGATATTTTTTACGCGCGCGCTGCGCGATATGACAGGCAGGTTTTTAAAAGCGGTGTAAAGGAGAGTAGCCTCTATGCCCGATGGTTTATCGACAAGAACTATCTCAACAGTGTCCGCTTCATCATCGTTTGCGAAGGTTGCCGGCAGATTTTTCAATTTTGGCTTGCCCGCGTATATCCGGTGGGATTCATAGCGCAAGTCATTGCTCGTCATGCCATTTTTGTTGAGTATATGCAAAGATGGTTCGCGAAAATCGCCTATGCCCGCGCAAGGATATTCCAAGGGCAGGTTATTCAAAAAATGAAGTTTGTCGCCAGAATCATCGGCGGGCGAATAGGCAAAGTTGGGGGCAAACCTGTATGCCATATCTTCATCAGGCACCGCCTTGCCGCTGTATTCGTGAGCCAGGTAGCCGTTAATCACCTTCACGCGATAGTCAAAATTTGCCGCTTTAAGAACAAATGTCTGGCTTTGCTCATTAAAAAAGATCATATCCTCCGCTCCTCTTACAGGTTTTATATAGGTTTTATTACGCCTTATTAATCGCTTTCATTTCCGGGAGCGGTCAGGATAGCAATCCGTCGCCAGCTATTTCTTTACGCGAACCAATGGGGAATAGTTTGCGTATTTCTTCACCTGTCACCTTTTCTTTCTCCAAAAGAAGCTCGGCAATTTGATGCAGCACGGTTATGTGCTCTTCGATAATATGCAGCGCCTCTTTATATGATTGCTCAACAATGCGTTTTACCTCACTGTCTATAAGGGATGCGACGTTTTCGCCATAGTTGCGCGTGTGAGCCAGGTCGCGGCCAATAAATACCTCTTCGTTATCGTCACCAAACTGCACGGGGCCCAGCGCGTCACTCATGCCATATTTCATAACCATGTTGCGGGCTATGCTCGTCGCTCTTTCTATATCGTTAGACGCGCCCGTGGTGATGTCTTTAATAACCAGGTGTTCCGCCGCGCGCCCACCCAATAATGATGTAATAGTCTGCTCCATATATTTTCTGGTTATATACTCGCGTTCTTCACCCGGCAAGGGCATAGTGTAACCCCCCGCCATGCCGGTGGGTATAACGGATATCATATAAGTCGGGTCTATCTCGCTAAGCATTTCAAACAATATCGCGTGCCCCGCTTCGTGATAGGCGGTAACCCTGCGCTCTTTGTCCGATATAATGCGACTTTTCTTTTCGGTACCTATGCCCACTTTTACAAAGGCTTTGCGCAAATCGTCCATATCGATCATTTTTTTATCATGACGCGCCGCAAGCAGCGCCGCCTCGTTAAGCAAATTTTCCAAATCCGCCGGGGTAAAGCCCGAGGTGGTTTGCGCCACGACCTTCATATCTACGTTATCCGCGATCTGTTTGCCTTTGGCGTGTATCTTAAGCACACTTTCCCTGCCCTTTACGTCTGGCTTGCCAACGACGATTCGACGGTCAAAGCGGCCTGGACGAAGCAAAGCGGGATCTAGAATATCGGGCCGGTTGGTCGCCGCCATTATGATAACCCCGTCATTGACGCCAAAACCGTCCATTTCGACCAGAAGCTGATTGAGCGTTTGCTCGCGCTCATCGTGCCCTCCTCCCAGTCCCGCGCCGCGTCTGCGACCCACCGCGTCTATCTCGTCTATAAAGACGATACACGGGGTGTTCTTTTTGGCGTTTTCGAATAAATCGCGCACGCGTGAAGCGCCCACGCCAACGAACATTTCTACAAAGTCCGAACCGCTTATGGAGAAAAATGGCACGCCGGCCTCACCGGAAACGGCTTTTGCCAGATATGTTTTGCCTGTTCCAGGAGGGCCTACCAGCAGCACGCCTTTAGGTATGCGCGCGCCGATGTCTGTAAATTTTTTTGGATTTTTTAAGAATTCTACAATCTCTTCCAGCTCCGCCTTCTCTTCGACGAGCCCGGCGACTTGATCAAAAGTGATTTTATGTTTGTCGTCTACGATGGATCGGGCGCGGCTTTTCCCGAACGACATGATACGGTTGCCGCCGCCACCCTGCATTTGCTGTATCATAAGCATAAGCAAAAACACCGATATACCGGCAATGATGACCATCAACGCGATTTGCCACCAAAATGAAGCCCGTGACGGAGACAGAGTCACCACGTTAAGCTCGCCATTTTGGGATTGACTGTTTACAAATTGCATAAAAGCGGTGAGCCCAGGGATCTGTATGACGTTCGCATTGCCGTCGCTGTGCAGCGCGGTTACTTGGCCGCTGTCTGTTCCCTCGTTTTGGCGAATCTCAAGCTGGGTGATCTTGCGCTCGTTTATATCACTAATGAGATCCGCGTAGGTATATGGTCTTTCTTGCGATTGTGTGGCAGGGCGAAATATTGTAGACATTAAAAGCAGCAGAATAAAAAACACCGCCGCGTATAGAATCATTGTGCGCGTGTACCTGTTCAAAGCATCCTCCTACGGTCTATCGCTCGCAATATAGTATCACAAGCGCACAGTATAAAACAAGTGCTATTTAGGGCATACCCGGCAGATCAAACCATCTATTTTGTATTTGTCCGCCTTCACAATCATTACCTTGGTATTATTACCAACGCTGACGACTTCGGACGGTTGGCCAGCGAATTTTTTTCGGCTTTTGCCAAATCCTTTGAAAGCCGCAATCACCTGTTGTTACAGACTGCCGCGTGTGCTACAATAAACGAAATGTATTTGTACTTCATGGCGTAAAGGGGAGTTATAAAGGAGATGATGGAGCTAATCAAGTCCACCGCCTGGAAAATGTCGCCGCCGCCGCTATTTGGGGCGTTTCATTTATCTTATACCCTAATTGGGCTTGCTGTGTGTTTCGGAGTGGCATACTTGTCGAAAAGCCAGAGTGAGCGCAGTGAAAAAATAATGTTTTTCGCGATTGGTCTCTGCCTGGTCATAAGCGAGGTATACAAACAATTTTTTTGGTTTTATGCGATTGGTTATGACGAATACCCATGGATTCGATTGCCATTCCATCTATGTAGTATACCGATGTACCTGCTTCCAATCCTGCCGTTTATAAAAGGTGGGAGGGTAAAAACCGCGTTATATGATTTTCTCGGAACATATTGCTTTGCCGGCGGATTTATTTCTGTTGTTGCCGACGGTGGGTTGTTACGCGAATATTGGACAATGACTATACACTTTTTGACTTGGCATTTGGTACTTGTATTTATCGGACTCTACATGAGTTTTCGAGGAAAGATCAGCCGAGGGTTTAATGGATTTGCGGGCGCGACTGTTGTTTATTACATATTTGCCGCTGTGGCGTTCTGCCTAAACTGCGCCCTTTGGAATGTATCAAACGGTACCTGCGATATGTTTTTTGTCGGCCCCGCGCCTATGGAGGTTGTCATATATCGAGACATAGAAAAAATGACGGGCAGACCTATAGTTACCTTGATTTACTTGCTTACACTTACGCTTGTTTCTCTTATATTTTGGTTTTTACTCTCGCGGAGAAACGGCAAATATCCACAACAAATGAAATAGGGGGAGGGTATTGGTATGGATCTCGTAGATCTCAGTTGCGCCGATTTTGTCGATATACTCTCGTCCAAGGCGCCGGTACCGGGCGGGGGCGGTGCGGCTGCCCTTGTCGGAGCCATCGGCATGGCGCTTGGGAACATGGTTGGCAAGTTTAACACTTGGAAAAAAGAAGTATGCCCATGTTCAGGATGATATCTTGGCTCTGAAAGAGCAAGCCGACGCTCTTCAAAGGGAATTTCTGGATCTAGTCGCCAGAGACATTGAAGGGACGCGCACCTCCCGGACAACGCCCGCCGCTATGTGGCCTATTTGGAGGAAAGATTGTCTGTGCCGATTAAATATATTTCTACCGGGCTGAAAAGGGAAGAGACAATAATGCGTTAATGCGTCACAATATATACCAACCACCAACAGCGGGCAACGAAAGGTTGCCCGCTGAGGTATTTTAAAGGGATATCAAAAAGTGTACTTTTTGATATCCCTTTTCTTTGGAAAATTCTACCATAAGCGATAGCAGTTTTCAACCATATTTTCGGGAAATTTCGAAGAAAATTCACAATTTTGACGTTAATGAGCGCTGTACATGTCTCCGATGTGGCTTTTTGGCTTCAATGATATCTACTATCAAAAAGTACACATTTTGATAACTCAACTATCAAGACACGCGACGGAAATGCGGCAAATTTTATGAATAGCAAGCTTAGGCAGGAGCGTGTGCATGAGGATTCTACAAGTGAATAAACTCTACGTTCCGACCATTGGTGGGATAGAGACATGGGTTCAGCAAATCGCCGAGGGCTTAAACGGTCGGACGGATATGCGGGTGTTGGTTTGCCAAGAGAAAGGAGTTGCGCTAGAGGAAATATATAACGGCGTAAAAGTAATCCGCGCCAAGTCATATGGCAAACTGTTTTCCCTACCCATAAGCATAGATTTCTTCTGGAAATTCTGCGAACTATCGAAGCAAACAGATATAATTCAGATCCACGAGCCATTCCCGTTGATTGATTTAGCTGTATGGTTATTTAGACCTAAAGCTAAGATGGTGGTCTGGTGGCACAGCGATATAGTTAGGCAGAAGGTCTTCGGTAAGTTGGTGGCACCGTTTATACGACATACGCTTAGGCAGGCAGACATGGTAATTGCGGCGACTCAGGGCCATATAAAGTCTTCCGATTACCTGCCGGAGAGAACAAAGGTTATCCCATTCGGCTTAAATTTCGCTGAATACCCTGCGCAGGAAGGTAAGCACTATCTTAAGTTGAGTAATGCGCGCAATAAAAAACTCCTCTTCGTAGGGAGGCTTGTGTATTACAAAGGCATACAGGTGTTGCTCAAGTCAATAGAAAAGGTAGATGGTGCGGAGTTGTTTATTGTGGGGGATGGACCGTTAGCCGATGAGGTTAAAAAAGCGATAAGCCACAGTAGTTTAACTGAAAGTTCTGAGTTGGTCGTGGGTAGCAAAATCCACTGGATATGCTCACTCTCTCGCGAAGAATTATTAGCGGCATTCTATGACTGTGACATATTCGTCCTCCCATCAGTTGCCAACAGCGAGGCGTTCGGCATAGTACAGCTTGAGGCGATGTATTACGGTAAACCGGTAATAAATACAAAACTGCCCACAGGTGTCCCCTACGTGAGCATAGACGGTGAGACGGGGATAACAGTAGGAGTTGGGGACGCAGAGGCTTTGGCAGGGGCGATTGTGAAGTTGGTGCATGATGACGGGTTGAGAGAAATGTATGGCAGGAATGCAGCAAAGCGCGTAAGGGAGCATTATGAGCGCGGCGCAGTTCTTGATAGATTATATGAAGAGTATGAGGTGTTGCTGAGCAAATGAAATCAATAATAATGGCAGGTGGCAGTGGCACTAGGCTTTGGCCGCTGTCTAGGAGCAAGTATCCGAAGCAGTTCATAAAGTTTAAAGAGTTTGACTACTCGCTATTCCAAATGACCGTTCTCCGGTGTATGAGACAGGGGAAGTTGTCAGACATTTATGTACTTACAGTAAAGGAGTATGAGTTTATTGTTCGCTTGCAAATTGAGGAGCTACACCTTTCTGTCAACACCGTCAATATAATAGTTGAACCGAAGCCCAAAAACACGCTCCCAGCCATATACAACGCTGTCAAATTAATTGGAGGCTCCCACACAATTGTTGTAATGACCAGCGACCACTTAATAAGGGATGTAGACAGCTTTGTCAGTACGGTCCTCTCAGGTGAGAAACTTGCTGAGAATTACATCTTCGCCTTTGGTGTAAAGCCAACAGCGCCTGAAACGGGGTTCGGGTATATTGCTCCGGGAGAGTCACTCGAAATAGGCTATAGGATAAAAGAGTTCAAAGAGAAGCCAAATGCCGAAACAGCCATCGAATATGTCAAACACGGATACTACTGGAACAGCGGTATGTTTATGTTCGGTACGAAGCTGTTCATTGAAGAGGTGAAAGTTTATGCGCCGGATGTGTATAGCGCATTTGAGGGAAAAGGCGGTTTTGGCGTGTCGCCGAACATCTCCATTGACTACGGCGTTATGGAAAAGTCCACACGTACAGCTGTTTTGCCACTGATTTCCGATTGGGACGACCTTGGCAGCTTCTACACATTCTACGACACATTCGCCGCAAATAAGGACAAAAGCGGTAACGTGGGGTTTGGCGCAGAGCAGTTTATTAACGCAACCGATAACCTGGTCTACTCTCAACGTGATAAGACCTACGCTTTAATTGGGGTAAAGGATCTTATCGTAGTAGATGAGGGCGATGCGCTTCTCATCTGTGACAAAAACTGCACTCAAGATGTTAGGCAGGCGGTAGTCTCCCTTCAGCAGAAAAATGACAACAGAGCAGATTTTCATCTAACAGAATATAGGCCGTGGGGTTCTTTTACGGTGCTAGAAAACGGACAATTTTATAAAATTAAACGCCTGACGGTGTTAAAAGGTAAACAGTTAAGCTACCAGATGCATTATCATCGCAGTGAGCATTGGATAGTAGTTGACGGAACCGCTACGATAGTTGTGAACGGGGATGAAAAGATTGTACAGTCCAATGAAAGCATGTTTATTCCGGCAGGGCATAAACACCGCTTGCGCAATGACGGCAAAGTTACCCTTGAAGTTATAGAAGTGCAGTCCGGGCATTATTTAGGCGAAGACGACATAGTGCGTTTTGAGGACGATTTTCGCAGATGAGAATAGCTTTTGACGTGCAATCGCTGTTGGACGATGAGAAAACAGGTGTAGGATACTGTGCCGAAGGTTTTATAACCCAAATGATAACGGCGCATCCTGAATGTGAGTTTGTGTTGAATGGATTTGCTTTCAGGAAGGTGAAAAACGCCGTCCAAAAGCTTCAAGCCTATCAGAAACCAAATGTTACACTTAATGTTGTTAGTTTTCCAAAAGAATTGTATAGGTTATTGTCAATGTTTTTGCCGATACCATACCATTGGTTTTACAAAACGACGGTAGACATAACACATTTTTTCAACTTTATTGTGCCTCCCGGAGTCATTGGGAAACGCATTGTTACTATACACGATATGTCATACAGGAGGTACCCGGAGACGGTACGGGAAAAAACAAAGTGGATGCTGAAAATCGGGCTTAAGAAAACGATTAATCGAGCAGACCGCATTATTACGGATTCGCTTTTTTCAAGGGAAGAAATCAATTGTTTCTTCCCGAATAGTAAAACATACATGGTTTGTTGTGGTATTGATAAAAAACGGTTTAATACAAGGATTCCGCAAACAAACGTTGATAACATCAAAAGAAAATATAGTTTGTCTGATGAATATGTGCTATATCTCGGTACTCTCGAACCGCGCAAGAATATTGGACGGTTGCTCGAAGCCTACAGCAAGATCCAAAATGCTCCGCTACTTGTGATCGCCGGCCGCAACGGATGGATGTATGAGAGCGTTTTTGAGGAAGTAAAGGCTCTTGGAATCGCCGGGAGAGTCATATTTACAGGATATATTCCAGAAGTGGACAAACCGCCACTATTAGCAGGTGCAAAATGTTTTTTGTTCCCGTCCTTGTATGAGGGGTTTGGTCTGCCGCCACTAGAGGCTATGGCTTGCGGTACGCCCGTCATAGCATCAAACGCGGCTTCATTGCCAGAGGTTTGCGGGGATGCGGCGGTGTATGTTGATCCGTATGACGTTGCAGCTATTGCACAAACAATTGAAATAGTTGTTTTCGATGATAGTTTGCGACAAGAAATGAGTAAGAGAGGAATGGCTCGGGCACAAAAATTTGACTGGGAAGATCTAGCAGAGAAATTGTTTGAAGGGTATGAGGAGATAGTGTGATGAACGCTTTAATAACAGGGATAACAGGTCAGGACGGCTCATATTTAGCCGAACTGCTACTCGAAAAAGGCTATAAGATCTACGGTATATGGCGGCGAAAGAGTGTAGTTGATTACGGTAACGTGGCGCATCTCAAAGAAAAGATTCACTTTATCTATGCAGATATGACCGATGTCGTCTCTTTAATTACCGCGATGAAAATAAGTCAGGCGGATGAGGTATACAACCTCGCGGCGCAGTCGTTTGTGGCTACCAGTTGGGAGCAGGCAACCGCCACGGCTAACATAGATGCAATAGGCGCGCTTAATATGCTTGAGGCGATTCGCATAGTTAAGCCCAAGTCGCGGTTTTATCAGGCAAGTACAAGCGAGATGTTTGGATTAGCTCAGGGAATCCCGCAGACGGAGAAAACGCCGTTTTACCCACGTAGCCCTTATGGGGTAGCAAAACTCTACGGGCATTGGATAACGAAGAACTACCGCGAGAGCTATAATATGTTTGCATGTTCTGGGATACTGTTCAACCACGAGAGCGAGCGGCGAGGAAAGGAATTTGTCACGCGCAAGATAACGGTTGCTGCTGCGAGGATTAAACTTGGATTGCAGGATTGTTTGGAACTCGGCAATATGAACGCTAAACGCGACTGGGGACATAGTAAGGACTATGTTAAGGCTATGTGGCTTATGCTTCAGCAGGACACGCCGGATGATTACGTAATTGCCACCGCCGAAACTCGGACGGTGCGGGAGTTTGTGAGTGTAGCGTTTAACAGGGTGGGGATGGTGCTTGAGTGGAGTGGGGAAGGCGTTGACGAAAAGCTCACATATAACGGAAAAGTGGTCGTTAAAGTGAACTCGCAGCTCTTCCGTCCGGCGGAGGTGGAATTATTGATAGGTAGCCCCGCGAAGGCTGAACATGTGCTGGGCTGGAGGCGAGAGATTGGTTTTGAAGAACTGGTAAACCGTATGGTTGATAACGACCTTAAGTTGGAGAGCGTATGAAAGCGTTAATAATAGGTGCGGCGGGATTTGTCGGGTGGTATTTGATAACTGAGTTAGAGCGCAGCGGTTATGAGGTTGTGGGGACAAAGTTGCCGGGTGAGAAATTAGATAATGGTGTCAACTTGGATATACTTGATGAGCAGGCGATAACAGATGTTATAACCACCGTAAATCCCGATAAGATATTCCACCTAGCAGCACAAAGTTCCTCGGCTATTGCGTGGAAAAAACCACTGCTTACTGTTGATGTTAATATAAAAGGCTCGCTGAATCTATTAGAAGCAATCCGAAAAACCTCACACAAAGCCAAGGTCTTATTGGTAGGTTCAAGTGAGGAGTATGGCAACCAGGACAAACAGCCAATTAGTGAGGATGCTTCCGTGAATCCCGATAACATATACGCCATAACTCGCAGTACTCAAAATCGTTTCGGTATGCTGTATGCCAAAGCTTACGATTTGGACATTGTGATGACGCGTTCGTTTAACCATATAGGTGTTGGCCACTCGGAGACGTTTGCGATACCGTCATTTTCCAAGCAAATAGCTGAGATAGCGCGGGGCAAACGGGAACCAGTGTTATACGTCGGCAACCTGTTCACAAAGCGCGACTACATAGATGTGCGTGACGTGTGCAGGGCGTACGCGGCGCTTGCCGAAAAAGGTGTAAGTGGCGAGACCTACAATGTGGGCAGCGGTAAAACAGTCGCGCTAAGTAAGATAGTAGATATGTTGATCGGGTTTAGCGGAAAAGAGATAGAAGTTAAGGTTGATTCTAAAAAGCTGAGGCCAATTGACATCAATGAATTAACAGCTGACATCAGTAAAGTAACCATGTTAACAGGGTGGAGACCCCAGATACCATTAGAGGAATCATTGCAAAATGTGTACGGATATTACGTTGGGAATGTGGGAGTATGATGGAAAAACCACTTTGATAAAAGAGGCCAAAGCATGAACAAACGCATTTTTATTGCGGAGCCGGTTTTAGACGGTAATGAAAAGAAGTATCTTAACGATTGTGTGGATACCACATGGCTTACGTGGGCGGGCAAGTATGTAGGTGAGTTTGAAAGACAGTTCGCGGCGTTCTGCGGTACGAAATATGCAGTCGCCTGCGCAAATGGTACGGTGTCGCTGCACTTGTCGCTTGTAGCGCTTGGCATTGGCGAAGGTGACGAAGTAATAGTTCCTACATTCACATATATCGCATCAGCGAATGCGGTCAAATACTGCGGCGCAACGCCTGTGTTCGTTGATTGCGCCGCGGCTACCTGGAACATAGACATTAGCAAGATTGAGGCGGCAATAACCACAAAAACTAAAGTGATTATGCCGGTTCATCTTTACGGTTTAACCTGCGATATGAATCCGATATTGGAACTTGCTAAGAAGTATAATCTCTATGTTATTGAGGACGCGGCGGAGGCGCTTGGGGCGGAGTATTGCGGCAAAAAGTCTGGTTCCTTCGGCATCGCCAATTCGTTTAGTCTTTTTGGAAATAAGATTATCACCTGCGGAGAAGGGGGGGGATTACAACCAATGATGATGAGCTTAATGAGAGAATGCGCCACTTCCGGGGGCAGGGGCAAAGTTCGGATAAACGCTATTGGTTCACCGATATAGGTTATAACTACCGTATGAGTAACTTGCAAGCGGCGGTCGCCTTGGCGCAGCTTGAGAATGTTTCAAAACACATGCAGCGTAGGCAGGCAGTCGCGGATATGTATAAACATTACTTGCGCGAATATATAAGAGACGGTGTTTTTGTTGAGCAGCAGGTAGGAGAAGAGTACAAACACGTTTATTGGATGTACTCGATATTGCTTAACAATGGCGCAGATCGCGATACTTTAATGGATAAGATGAACGGCGATAACATTGAAACCCGACCGCTGTTTTATCCGTTGCACACAATGCCGCCATATTACGAGAGCAAGAGTTACGCTGTGGCAGAGTACATAAGCGTGAGAGGGCTGAACCTGCCGTCCCACGGCAATTTAATTGAGGCGGATATAAAACGCGTCTGCAACAGCCTTGTAAAGCACGCAACAGTCTAAATGAGGTGCATCGTTTGAGAGCATATATTGCAAAGCCATACGAAACACGATGGTTTTACATTCATTTGGCAAACTCGGATTTGCGAAACCGATTCCGCCGCTCACAACTGGAGCTATTGTGGGCAATGCTGTTAATGAGGGCGATAGGCTCGGCATAATAGGCTTTAATGGTACGGGTGCGGTGTTGGAAAACTATATTCCACAAATGGAAAATAATCTAGTTTTCAGGATTGAACCATTTGAGAAGGAGCGCTTGGTAGTAGAGTTTCACATAAACCAATTGTGGGAGCCAGCTAGGGTATATGGTTCAGCCGACCCCAGAAAATTAGGCATTGCTCTGTACGAGGTAATATATAAATCAGATTGAAGGTGAAGGGTTGATTAACGACGTCCAATATTTCAACACTTTGCGCTGTAACTGCTTCTGCGGGTTTTGTTCCGCTCGTAATTGTAAAAGTGAAGAGTGGCTGCAAAATGAAGCAAAACCCTCAGATATCGCCGAGGCACTGGTAAGGTCAAAGAACATTGCTGATGACGTCTATTTTTGGATAGCCGGCGGCGAACCATTTTTGATGCGCAACTTAGAAGACATTGTTATCCCTGTACTGAAAAAATATTCCAAAAGCCGTGTTGCGATATTTACAAACGGTACAGACCCGAAAGAGCTTGAGCGATTTGCCAAAGCGATACCTACAGAGCTAAGACCGAGGGTATTTGTGCGCGTGAGCATTGACGGCTTACCGCAAGTACATAACTCACGGCGCAGGCATAAACGCGCCTATGAGCTTGCGCTTGAATCGCTTAAAATATCTCACGACAATGGCTTGGATGTAAATGTCAATACAATCGTCTTTCCCGATGTGGTCTCCGGCTTTGAGCAGTTCCAAAGCGAAATAGCAAGGTGTGGAGACGGTAGGGCGAATATTGAGTGTAGCGTAAACTGGGTGGATACGGTTATAGGCGATAAGTTCCCATATTCTGATGAGGAGATATTGTCAATTGCCCCAATAGTTACTCCAAGAGGCTGGACGCTTAAATACCTGACTTCCAAAGGCGACATGTGTCTTAAAGATTGCCAAGCCGCCCAAACTAATTGTGCAATCGCTCCAAATGGCGATTTGTATACTTGTTATGCTGCGAAATTTGAACGCAACCAAGATGGCTTTTGTATGGGAAATATCCTGAGAAGCGGATTCGATACTGTGTGGAACAACAGAAACCGTTATGGCGCGCTCGACAACGTGTGCGACTGTATTGGTTGCATGAATCCCTCAGATATGGATCGCGAAGTTCGTAATGGCAACTTTGACTATAGCCTAAGCTACAGTGAGATAGAGAAGTATTTTTACTATTTTAAAGAGACGGAGTATTACGAAGGTTTTGGCGACTGTGAGTTACATGAAGATGGTACATCGCACCGTTGGCTGACAAGTGAGAGCGGTAGAGTTATCTGTAGGCCCTTGAGTTTGGAAAAAGGGGGGGGTACATACCTCTCAATATCATTTGGAAATATGCTGCCTGACAGCCTAGAGCGCCCGCCAATGCTGTGCAGTATAAGCGTTAACGATAAACCTATGCTTAATGATTGCTGGGTTTCGTCACGGGAAGACTTAAAGTTTTGGGTAGAACCCTCGAAGGATGGATATATCACGGTTGCGATAAACGTAAATCAACTATGGTCGCCGAAAGAAGTATTCGGCAGCGCGGATACGAGAATGCTAGGAATTGCTATGTTTTCAGTCGATGTAAGGTGAATATGGAGAAACTAATAATTATAGGAGCGGGAGGTCACGCGGTATCGGTTTTAGACATTATTTTGGATGGCGGGATATATCAGCCGATTGCCGTAGCAGACAAGATAATTTTTGAGGCCAAGCTGTACGGCGTACCAGTAGTGGATGAGAGCAAGCTTTTCGAACTGTATACGCAAGGTATCAGATGTTTTTTCACCGCAATTGGCGATAATGCGCTAAGACGTAAACTAAGCATTGCCGCGCAAGAGATAGGTTATACGGCTGTTAATGCTATCAGCAAGTATTCGTATGTATCGAAGAGAACGGAATTAGGTGTGAATATTGCTGTTATGCCCAATGCCTCAATAATCGCTGGAACCAAAATAGGCAGCGGCACAATAGTTAATACAAACGCAAGTATAGATCACGAATGTACAATCGGTGCGTACTGCCACATAGCCCCAGGGGCTACCTTATGTGGGAAAGTGATTGTAGGCAATAACACCTTTGTGTGCGCGGGAGCAAAGATAATAGATGGCATGACAATAGGTGAAAATTGCGTAATCGCCGCCGGAGCGGTGGTAACCCGCGACATAGAAGGCAATTGTACAGCAATGGGAATCCCTGCAAAACCGATAAAATATCACAATACATAAACTCACGACATAAACTCACGACATAAACTCACGCTCAAGTTAAGTAATCGTATGAATTTAGCAAAGAAGGGGGTTGATAAAACAATATGGCAAGTTTTTTTCCAGATACTTATGTGTATGACTTCCTTAGCGAGCCAATGGTGGTTGTAAAGTCTGCTATCGGTCAATCTGGCGCTACTAATGATGACTTCGAGTATATATCAAATGTGCCGAAGCAACGTTGGTGGATCCGTTTAGCACTTAAGTACCGCGACTTTATACTACGTACACCCATACTGCGTTCTATTGCCCATAAGCTTAAGCCAAAGTACTATCAGCGTGGTGTACCAAACCTTACGGTAGTTTTCAACGCGGGATTGTATATGGGGCACAGTTGCGCGGACTTTATCAGGTTAATTTACACCAAGATGTTAGGCCGCGTTCCCGACGCTGTGGGCTTTGATGCAAAAATGCGCTTCTACCAGCGCGGCGGCAGTAAAGAGGCTATAGTGTGGTCTATATACACAAGTGCAGAATTTAACCACAGGTTTGAGATAAAAAACGCTAAGATGTATAAGAAGGCGTATAACAAATACCGCCTTATAATGCTTGCCCGCCGACTTCCGTTTGCAAGCGCTTATGTACGCGCAAAGGCGCTCGACAGGGTCATAGTCGATATTCAGCAGTTTGTATTAGAACGGAACACAAAATTAGATGGGGCGGCGACGAACATCGCGCAGCTGCGCTCCAGCATGGACGAGGTGGCGACGAACATCGCGCAACTGCGCTCCAGCGTAGACGGGGGGGGGGGACTGGCCGCCTTTAAATCTAAAACAGACAAACTCTATGGTACATTTGAGCCGTATTTATCCGTAATCCAAGCACCAGTTCCGGAAACACTTCGTACCGAAGGCAATCTTGGCGTGCGCTCATACCTTGACGAAGCCCGCAAAGGTATGACCGAAGAAGAAAAACAGCTTGTTGAGCAGTACTCTGAAGAAGACAAGTTCTACTACTACATGGCGAAACTATTCAGAGGTTCGGAGGAGTTCTTATACCGTCATTTCGACAGCTATATAGACAGCGTTATAGAGGCATTTGACGATACAAACGCAAAGCCTATTCTTGACATTGGGTGCGGCAAGGGCGATTGGCTTAGGTATCTACGTAGGCACGGCATTAAAGCGCAAGGAATAGATGTCAACCAAGCGTCAGCCTCTGAGGCTATAAAAGGCGAGTTTGAAATAACTATAGCAGATGGTGTGGAGTACCTTAAAGGCGCGAAAAATAGCGACTTCAGTGCTATCACTCTCCTTGCGGTAGCTGAACATATGACAGCACAAAACCTTGACGCTCTTATGAGAGAAATAGCCCGCGTACTCGCTCCTGGCGGCGTATTCATAATGGAGACTAACAACCCGCATTGTTTCTTTCATTACGGTGGATTTTACACCGACCCATCTCATATATTGTGGGTTTCCCCGGACGCTACAAAGCTCAAACTTGAAATGTGGGGGTTTAACGATGTGAACTTTGTATATTACGCACCATATGAATGGCTGGACAAAAGCCCCACCCAAGTGAAAAACTACCAGGGCTATGCCATTATCGCTCGAAAGGGTAAGCCATGATGAAAATCCTGATAATAGGCACAATAGACGGCAACTATGGTAACCGCGAAGAACCGCTGTGCGAAAAACTGCGTGTTGGGTTAAAGAAATTAGGCCATGAAACAGAATTATGTTTTTTGCCATTTAGGCGAGATGCCTTAAATGCCGCCGAGCAAATATTGGCATACAGAATGGTAGACTCTTCCGGTGCGGATGCGCTTGTAACAGTTGGCTATCCCGCATGTTTTATACCAAGCACCAAAAAAGTTAGCTATTTGTTTGATATATACCCTGAGATTCACGAGAATTTTTCTTTTAAGTTGCGGGAGCACAGAGTTGAGGAACGCCTTAAAATGGCGGAGAAGATTACAAGTGCGGAGAGCAGAGTATTCCGTGAAGCGAATAGCGTTTTCACAGCGGATGACGCGCTAAATTCCATTATGCGGGATCGCTACGGCGTGCGTTCAACCGTCTTAAAACCTAGTGCAACGGATTTAGCGAAAAGGGTCGAGTGTGCGCTGTTATGAAAATCGCTTTATTTATTACCGTTACGCCATTTGTGGTGGGCGGTAGCGAACTGTTGACTAATGATTTAAAAAGACAGTTGGAATTGCGCGGGCATACCGCCAAACTCTTCAGAATCCCGTTTATTATGGAGTTTGAGACAGGCATGTTCGTAAATGCCATGAGCGCGCAAATGCTCAATTTTGATGACTATGACATACTCATCGCTTTTAAATGGCCGGCTTATCTGGCTGTACATAGGCACAAAAACCTTTGGATGTTCCATCAATTCAGACAGGCATATGACCTGTTCGGTAAGCCGTATGGTCTGCCTGATACTGATATGGGCAGGGCGATTAAAGAAATGGTGGAGCAGACAGATAACGTAGCCTTTCCTCAAGCGAACAAAATATTTGCCATACCTAACTCGGTAAAACGGCTAAGATATTACAGCGGATTTGAGGCCGAAAAAATGCTTTGCCCTCTGCCTAATGTTGATAACTACTTCAAGCAGAACGTAGGGGATTTTATATACTGCCCCAGCCGCATAGACGGCATGAAACGACAGTTGTTGGCTGTAGAGACTATGCGCTACGTTACAAGCGGCGCAAAGTTGATTATAGACGGCAAATGTGGTGATCTCGCGATTTTGACTGAAATGGGCGCAGTTATAAAAAAATATGGATTGGAGGAAAAGGTTACAATACATGCTGAATTTGTGCCTGAAGAGGATAAAATAAAACGCTACTCCGAATGTTTGGCGGGCATATATTTGCCTGTGGACGAAGACAGCCCAGGCTTTGTAACGTTAGAGGCGTTTTATTCGCGTAAGCTCATAATAACCGCAAACGATAGCGGCGGAGTGGCAGACTATGTGGAAGACGGGTATGACGCGTTTGTTATAAAACCTAACCCTAAGGATATTGCCGAAAAGATAGATTATTTGTACGAACACAAAGACGTAGCGGAGCAAATGGGTGAAAACGCGTACAAATATATGATAGGCCAAAACCTAAATTGGGATGAGACGACAAGGAGGCTTTTGGGTTGAAAATTGCAGTTTTTACTCCGTTTGTAAAGACCTCCGCAATCGCCAAGGTTACCAATACTGTATTTCAGATGCTGAACGAAAAACGTGGCATCGAAGTTGATATTTGGACAAGTCACAAAGGCAACCTGCTTGAAACCAAACTCAATATAGTTCAATTTGCTATAGAAAACCTTATCCGCGCAAAACTGGACAAATACGATTTTTGCGTTTACGTGATGGGCAACTATGCGTATTTTCATCGGGATTGCTACCTTGCTTCACGAGTAAAGCCGGGAGTAATAATACTCCATGACCAAACTCAATCCAGTTTTTGGTGGAGCGTATATAACCACGACACGCAGCCGCAACTGTGGCTTAACGAGCGCGAAATGCTATTTGGCGAGTTACCGGAATATCACAGCCAATCGTGGGAAGAGTTTATGCGAGGATATAACTTCATAAAAATGCCATATAAAGTTTCTCTGCGACCGTTTGTGGCAAACGCTATGGGTGTATTTACCCATGCGCAGTTTTTTGCAAATTATATTGTTGAGCAGTATAACCTGCCAGCAGGTAACGCGTATATCCCCTTGCCAACTGCAGAACACGTTGAAGCTGACAGTACGGTGGAGATTGGCACAATAATTACTCGCGCACAGAAGCAGGGTCGCAAGATAGTAGTATCAACAGGAAAAGTCCATGCTGTTAAGCGTAATGATAAGGTAATGGCAGCAATATTTCGTAACCAAGAATTGCGGGACAATATCTGTTACATACTCATTGGTGAAAATAGTGGGGAGTACTGCGCGAGACTAATCGAACACTCGCAAAAGGAACTTAACGAAGCGCTATATCTTTTGGGGCATCAGCCGGATAGCGTAATGAATAAAGCAATAGAAGCAGCGGACATTTGCGTAAACCTGCGCTATCCCAACAGCGAGGTTTGCAGCCTATCTTTGTTGGAACAAATGGCTGTCGGAAAAGCAGTGTTGGTAACTGGAACGGGCATATATGGCGAGGTGCCGGACGACGCCGTTCTCAAGCTAAAACTTGACCAAACCAAACTGTACGCGCCGGAGTTTAACTATGTTTCGGATGACCGTTCCGCAAACTATTGCGACATTGAGGGTGAGCTTGACGCCATAGAAAGTGTGCTGCTGAAATTGGCGCGTGGGGAATTAGATTTAAGCATTGTGGGTATAAACGCTAAAGCATTCGTGCAGAGTAAAGTATCAAAGGGGATGTATGCGGATAGATTTGCAGATTACCTGGAAACACTACCGCAAAGATATCAAATGCATGCCTTACAGAAACGATTTCTTACGCAGGTAAAGGTTAAGTCGGAAGAGTTATTCAGTGGTATTGAGGATTTCCCCCACATGGTGGCGAACCTAGCATTCGACATAGGGAGGCTATTCAACAGAACAGAACAGAACAGAACAGAACAGAACAGAACAGAACAGAACAGAACAGAACAGAACAGTAGGGGTATATTGCGCATTCGCGGGCGCAATTCCGAATCTAGACCGTGAAGGGGTAGGTATATACACGCAAAATCTGTGCGAGACACTTGTGCGCAATTATGGCGTTTCCCTTGAGGTGTGGGTACATATATGGAATTTGGAACCCATTAAGCGTATGTTCAAAAATATACCTGAAGGCAAACTAATCATTGTAACCGAGCAGAATTTTGTTGAGGTACTGCAGATTGAGACGCACGAAGCTAAAGAATTCGGCAATATAACCGAGCGCGATTACTGGCGTTTTTCAGACGCGGCGAGGGAGTTTAGCAAAGCCGACGCATTTGTGCCTATGATTGCCTACTTGGATGATGCGGTATATACGGGCAAGCCCGTAGTCTTGCCTGCCCATGACCTATTTACCGTGTACCTGCGTGAGGTGTTCGCTACGAGCGAACACGGGAATGAGATGTATACGGATAGTATGGAACGTGTAACAAATTTTGCAAGGAAGAAAGCGATATTTGTTACAACTGCTCCATCCACGTTAAGCAAACAGTTTTTTCCATATATACGAAACCTTGGCGTGAAAAACACGAGGGTGTTTATAAGGCCAAGGGGTAAGCCGATAGCGGCGGAGTTTTTGCTGGAAAAGGATTTGCGCAAAGTTATAGGGGTAAGCGACAGGTATTTGTTTTACCCGACACAAGTGCGCCCGCACAAGAATTTTCAGCTTTTAGTAGGCGCGTTTGCGATTCTGCTAAAAAAGTATCCAAAATTGAAGTTGGTGCTGACGGGCAACTTGGATGATGTCCCAGAGGTTGACGCTTTAACCAAAGAGCTAGGAGTGATGGAGTCTGTTGTCCGTGTAAAGCGCTTATCTGCAGACGAATTGTACTCCTGCTATAAATATGCGGTGGCAACGCCAATATCTACCATGTACGAGGCGGGTTTCAGTTGGCAGGCGGCGGAGGCAATGAGCGTTGGCACCCCAATAGTGCTTACGGATGCGGACATAAACATTGACGAGGTAAACGGATTTGGTCTCAAGGAGACAATTCCGCTCATACCTGGCGACGACCCACAAGCGTTTGCCAAAGAGGTTGAGTTTGTAATGAATAACCGCGAGAAGGCGGTAGCAAGGCAGCAACCGCTGTATGAGGCGGCGTTGTATTTAACTTGGGATAAGGCGGCGGAGGAGTACTATGAGTTATTTGAAGAGATTGTGCGAATGGCGGGAGCTAATGGTGGATAAATTAACTCTCTCGAAATTTGTGAACCCCATCTTTGTTGCTGTAATTATATTTGTTGTGTTGTTTGCCATAAAACTGATTATGGTATCATCAATAGTTGGACCTTCTATAATAGACGAATTTTATCATATGAACCAGGCGCAGACTGTGTTTAACGGTTTATTACGCACCCTTAAAATGAGCGACACGCACACGCCGCTTTACCCAATTTTAATATCTCCTGCTTTTTTAGCAGAAAGTCCGTCAGATTATTTTCGCCTAATATTGGTACTGAACATTATTATTTCATCAATTGTTTACCCGCTTACGCTTTATGCAGCAAAAATGTGCTTCAAATTTTCGTGGACGACTTCCGTAACAATTGCAGTAGCTACATATTCTCTTCCTCAAATGACAGTTTACAGTTTTTTGGTTGCCACGGAAAACGGAGCTATTACATTAGCATTTATGACGTTTATTTTGATTTTATCGATACTTAATAATGATCGATTATACAAATGGATTTTTTTAGGCTTGTGCTTAGGCTTATTAACAATTAGTAGGAAAGAGTTTATTGCGATACTGGCGCTGTTTTTGTTGGTAACTGTGGTGTTGTTTATAAAAAGACAGGCAGTAGCCAAAAAGTTTCTGCTTTCTTCACTAATTGGGTTTTTGTTTTATGAGATATGTAATAAACTTATTTTTGCAAACTCCTCAAGTAACCTTAGCGCGGCTTCAAGTTATTTAAGTACCCTCATGTACCTAAACTCAAGCGAAAATATTTCTGCCCTTTTTAAGATTGGTGTGGGCGAAGTAATGGTGTATTTAGTGAGTATAGGTTCTATTCTATTCTATTCTATTCTATTCTATTCTATTCTGTTCTATTGTTTAAAGATAAAGGCAATAGTACAAAAAAAGCTTTTGCGGCTATTTTGTTGCTATATGTGCTATTTGCAACTATATTAGTGACATTTCACACATTCAAAGGAAGATGGTTAGGCGCAGGTTGGATTTATCCCTATTCTCGTTACATTGATATGTTGCCGCCGATACTGTTCATCTTGGGCATAATAAGTTTGGCTAGGTTAAAAACGCTGAGTAAGTTAAATAACTCGTTTGTTATTGTAACGGCCGTAATTGCTGTTATGCCGTATTTTTTATTGCCGCTGCAAGATGTACACGCGTATAATTCCATGAGCTTTTATTATTTCAAAGGTAGTGAGGTATACAAAGTTGTTGCCTTATTAGTTGCTCCGCTATTGTGCGTTCCAATTTTACAACTTGCTCAGAATAAAGCTATTAGAAAGTCTTTCCAATACTATATTACAGTGATATTAGTTGTTTTATCGCTTTCTTACTGGGTTTACAATATTCGTACTTTCCGCGCACAGGAAAAATCAAGCATACTCTCTGAGTCCAATCAAAAAATAGCTACATGGTTCAAAACTAACCAACAAAAAGGAAAAAGTATACTCTTTGATATCGGAATAAGTACAGATAGCACAAAAGAAAGGCATATTTCCGCAAGCCGGTTTACCATTAATAATGCGGCTGCACAAATGTGGAGCTTACGGGACAATGACTATACCAGTTCTAAACTTCTGGAGAATCACACCTATGATTTTGTTATTACGGATAAATTGATACCTGGCGAGTTGGTTGCGAACAATGGCATTGTGCAGTTGTATCGAACATCGGGCGAAACAACTATTTATGCAAGTCCTCTTTTAATGTCGTTAAATTCAGTAGGCATGGATAAGCCTGCGGAAAAATATATTTATTCTAAGCGCCAAAACATAAATTTTGATGTTTGGATGCCTTATTATGAATGTTATGAAATCATGTTGGATTTGGTTGAAGATTATTCAACAAATATAGAATTGAGCATTTATTTAAATGACAATTTAGCGCAAGCAGTCAATAGGATAGGCACTAAATTTGAGTTTATTTATTACCCCACATCTGCGGGTATACTGAGCAAAATAACGATAGAATCCAATTTATCTAACTTGGGATTCAAGCGATTGATTTGCAAAGGGCTTGGATTGGAGAAATAACCATTGGAGGCTAATTGAAAAATGAGCGGTTTGCTAATGCTCCTGATCACGCTGATTTTGGCGTTTTTATACGTGGTTTTAGATACTATTATCTACGAAAAAATCGAAATTGAACGGAACATAGCAAGCGGTTTGGCGTTGCTCGTTTGTGTGTTCATCATTGTCAGTGGCTGCTTGTTTGGTTTAGATACTTATAGCTTAAGATTGTGTTACCTGATTGTGGGTTTTGTTGCGATTGCCATAATTGCGTTTTGCAAATTTGTAAAAAAACGCACGTATAAATTTGAGCCTGTCGCTTATAAGCGTAGCGATTTAATTGCATTTATTGCGGTGATTATTGTAGGCTGTTTACTGACTGCAAATAAGTTCGGGTATAACTCAATGGGTTCGGATGACGGCGTGTATGCTGCAAAGGCTATTGTTATGAGTGAGCAGACCGTCAGAAATCAAGTGGATCTTCAAAGTTTAATAAATGGCAACGCTACCGCTACTGCGGGTATTTTATCAAATGACAATAATGTTTACCCTCTTGTTGGGTTTTATAAATGGGCAGATAACCATCAAGGCTTAATAAAACCAACACAACCTGCATTAAGCACCTTATCAGGCTACTTTCACGGCTTACCGACACTACCGGCTGTCCTATCCATATCCTATAAAATTTTTGGTGTTGAAGGCATAGCAAATGTTCAATCTGTATTTTATATAATGTCTATTGCTTTAGTATTTCTTACATTAAGGAAAAACATTAAACTGAGCTTGTACTGCTCTACTTGTGCGACTTTGCTCTTTAGTTTAGTACCAAGCGCAATATGGCTATCAAAGGGGACATTAACAGAGAATGGTTTGACAACACTATTCTGCTATTTATTATCTCAAAAGTCGGATAAAGTGTACACAAAACGATTCTGCACATAATCCGGTGTCTTCATGCGGTCAAAAAAGTTTGTAAAATAGCTATTCTTGCTTGCATTTTATTTATGTAC
>JAISGK010000052.1 GCA_031263155.1 Clostridiales bacterium | reverse complement strand
CGCAAGTAACACCGTTCCTACCCATCAGAACTTTTAATTACTTGCCGCAGTGCCGCAGACTAGGACATACATCTGCGGGTGCCTATACATTCTCAGGTAACGTAGTCCCTATGGGACTGTGGGTAGTCAACGAGGGTTTGTATAGAAACTATTGCTTCCTTGCAAGCCTCTAGCTTTAGCTATGGGGCGTTGACCTGTACCCTCCTTAGTTTATTGTTTGATATAGAACGGCTTGAAGCATTGCTTCGCCATGGGTGTTCGCGTAATTTTTTACTATTTCGAACGCCTTGCGATAGGCGATACGGTAATCCAGTTCTTCAAAGCGATCTCTCAGGTCGTCCAATGTTAGCCTTTTAGCTAGTTCTTCTAAGTCTGCGCGCCATTCGCGACCGGTGTACTTATATTCATAATACAGGGCGACGCCCTCGCGCAGCCAACGCTCGCCGCTTGGCATATTGGCCGAGGCGTGATGCGCAAGCTCGTGAATAAGCGGACCGTTCTGCATAAAGTATTCCATCGCTCCGGCGTCAAAGTCTTTGTTTAGCCACAGGGTGGGCGAGAGAATGTACACCACACCGCCCGCGTACGATCCCATCGGCAGCGCCTCTTCATAGCGTACAGCGCGGTTGCGCGAGCCGCTTTTGTCTGGACGTATTACGACAGTGACATGGCAACCGGTATCGCTTCGGCCAAAATCGGTCATTAGAAGGGGCAGGTACAGATCAGTCATCCGCGCGATTAAAGAAACATACTTCTCGTCTTGCGCCGTATAATATATCGTCGCGGCGTCGAACTTACGCGCGGCATATTCTGTTTCGTAAACCGATTCGGGCGCATTAAGCGTCGCCACTTGCCACACAAGTACGGCAAGCAGTGAAATAATTATAAATAGCTGCGTTTTTTGCATATACTCACCGCGCGATGAAGCCTGATAATTTTCTTTTGAAAGTATATGCCCGTACCATTTAAAATATCAGCTTGCTTATAATATAGTTAACGACGACGACCATTACAAGAGTAAATATTTTGCAAATGGTATCGTTAAAGCCCCAGATGTCAACCAGCAGGTGCAGCAACCCTGTTTCGGCAAACATGACCACCAACCGTCCGCCGGAGAATTTGACCAGTTCGGGGGCCGTGTTCCCAAAACTCCAATCTCGCGACAAAAAAACAAAATGCTTATTAATGGCAAAGGCAAATACAATCGCGATCAAGCTGGACGCCACGTTGGTTGAGACGATGCCAACGCCTGCAAAGATGAAGAGTTCGAACAGCAAAAAAGCAAAGATTGTCGTGACCACGCCCGCCGCAAGATAGGTGAGTATCTCGCGGCTAAGCAGCTTTTGCGCGACAGGCCCCAACGTCTTGTGCGAGAGGATTTTTTCTGTAAGGGGCCGCAGCAGTTTTACAGTCAGTATTGACGACACCCAACGGGGTACGTCGTCGTTAAACGGGGTCGTTGTTAGGCTCATTAATAACCTCCTTCACCAAGTATATGGGCCGCCCTTTTACCTCATCAAATGTTCTGCCTATATATTCGCCCATAAGCCCGAGCACCAAAAGCACGATACCCTGTGAAAAGGTGATAATGGCTACCATGGAGGCCCAGCCCGTTATCGTTGTGTCAGTAAAGAGTTTTTGAAACAGTACCACAATAAGGTATACAAAACTGAGCAGTGAGATTGCCCAACCCATATGTGTGGCTATACGCAGCGGTTTATAAGAAAACGAGGTGATGCCATCCATAGCGAACTTGATCATCTTGTGCAGGGGGTACTTGGTAACGCCGGCAAATCTTCTTTCTCGCGCATACCTCACAGCGGTTTGCTTAAACCCCACCCAACTAACCAACCCTCGTATATAACGGTTTCGCTCTTGTATCTTTTTCATCGCGTCGCACACCTTGCGGTCCATAAGGCGAAACTCCCCCGTATCATTCGGGATATCCACATCGGTGATGCCGCGCAAAAAGCGGTAGAACAAGCCCGCTGTCAATTTCTTAAACGCGGTCTCTCCTTGTCGTTCCGCGCGCACCCCATATACGACGTCATAGCCTTCACGCCATTTCTGTACCATTTCGACAAATACTTCTGGCGGGTCTTGCAAGTCCGCGTCTATAACCATTATTGCCTGTCCCCGCGCAAAATCCATACCAGCGGTAATGGCGGGCATATGCCCAAAGTTGCGCGAAAAGCGTATTAATATCACATTTTTGTCTGTTTCGGCAATATCGGCCAGTATTGTCGCGGTGGCGTCCCTGCTGCCGTCGTCTATGAAGATAAGCTCGTAGGGTTCGCCCAAACCAGCCATCACCTTGGTTAGCCGCTTGTAGCTTTCAGCTATAACCTCTTGTTCGTTATACGCGGGTATGACGACAGAGAATGTCGGGTTCATACTCCAACTCCTCTTTAGATTTTAAGTTAACACCCATGTAGGCATCCATTTCAAAAACGAGTTTACGAACCACATGTATACGGGCATACCGCTAAGCGTGGGGTAAAACACGACAAAGAGGATGAAAGTGAGGATCATATAGGCGGCAGTGAACCGCTTGTTTCTCACATCTACCCAATCCCTAAACATAAACGCTACCAACAGGCATACAAACGGCACACTGGGAAAGTAGTGATATATATATGTCGTTCGGCTTATCAATGTCCACGGCAGATAGTTACTGGCATAGGCCACAAACAGAAACAATATTGTGAACGAGAAGCTTTTCGACTGCCTGCGTATACAATATAACAGCGCCACTATACCCGCGTACCATACGGCGGGGTTTCCGAACGATGATATGCCCGTTTTAATGGTGTCGTCTATGGTACCCGAATAGTAGTATATGGGGCGCATCATAAACGGCCATTGAAACCAGTAAGACGAATAGGGGTGCTCACTCTCC
The DNA here is from genome assembly GCA_031263155.1 of Clostridiales bacterium. GTDB lineage: Bacteria > Bacillota > Clostridia > Lachnospirales > WQUN01 > JAISGK01. Next base: position 7,720 of record JAISGK010000052.1, on the reverse strand, counting down.
AGATTGGCGTGGTAGCGAAACATGTCGCCCTGATTTTTAATAATGGCGGCTATGCCGCTGTGGTTAGGAGTTTGCAAATACTGAAAATACGACGCGCAATAGATAAGCGCCGGTACGGCCACAAAAAAGATAAGGCAAGCGCCAAGTGTAATCGTGGCATAGGCGGGGAAGTGGCTTATGTTATTATTATCCACATTAGGTGTGTGTAAATATTCACGCCTACGCTTGTATAATGTGTAGAAAAAGAGAACAGGCAATCCCAGCAGGGCATACACGCCTTCCCATTTTACAGCGCACGCCAGCCCCGCGCAAATGCCGCAGCATAGCAGATAGACCAACGAACGTATGAATGAGCCGTGCCTGCACGCCGACTTGTCATAAAAATTAGATGAGCAATACATCAGCATGAAAAGGTACATCGCCATGATAAAAAATGTGACAAACACGTCTATGGTGGCCAGTCGCGTTTGAGCGAAATGCATAAAGTCGAAGGTGAAGATGAACGTTCCGAAAAAAGCCCATCGAGATTCAGCAAAAATTTTTTTTGTTAAAAGGTACATAAGCGGTATCATAAGCACGCCGAATAGCGCGCCCGCGAACCGCCATCCGAACGGAGTCATACCAAACATGGCTATGCCAAGGCTTATAATAGACTTGCCCAGAGGGGGATGTGTCCACTCGTACACGCCCAGATGGTGGATAAATTCGTATGCCGTGCGGCCATGATAGATCTCGTCAAAATAGGTGCTGTTCATATTGTTGGTGTTTGCGGGTACGAGGTCTTGCTCGTCAATTAGAAACGCCGGGTCGGAAGAGATGAGGGGGTCATAAAACGACGAGTCGTTTAACGGTGACTCGTTTAATGAGTCACTATCGTCACCGCCTGTGTCGGTTGATTGTTCCTGTGTGGATATGTCACTGCTTGTAGCGGGTGGCAGGCTGTCATTCGCGGCTTGCGCAAAATAATACGGCAGATCGTTTTGCTGCGTAATCTCCAGCGGCACGGGCCGATTGTCTTTATCCAGCAGCGCAAGCTCCATTATATACAGCTCGTCTTTAACGCTGGTTAAGCGTATTAACTGCTCTTCAAATTCGTCCTCGATATCAATAAAAGCCCACTTAAACACAGAATTTTCTTCGACAGAGACAATCTCGCGCCAGTTGCCGCCAGTGTCCGACACCTCAACTTTAAATGGCTTATCGTTGCGAGCGCCAAGCAGGTAGGCGAAGCGGGTTATCGGCGCGTTGGAAGTTTGCGCGTTCGAAATCTGCGCGTTCGAAGTTATCCGAAACGTTACGCTGTCGTTTGCGTTGGCCACCCACGCGGTCTGCGGGGCAGTCGTATCGCCCAGTTGAAAGAATGTTATGGGCGCATAAACCAGCATAAGCGCGGCAACCAGCATGGCGTCCCATTTGTGAAAGCGCAGAGCGGGAGCTGACGCCTCGATCGCGGACAGTCGCGATTGATCAACGACATCCTCGCTGTTACGCCTGTCAATAGGCACGGGCGCAAAGTAGGAACGCCTTCCGCGCTTAATGTACATCAGCGCGCCGTACACGCACATGCACAGGGTAAATATGATGTTGATAAGAGATATCATCCTCATCGAGGTTTCGATAAGCTCTAGATCGTTACCGTTTTGAATGAGGTACAGCACATCGGCGCAGTTGGCCAACATTGTTAGCGTGTAGCCGCCATAAAATAGCATTATGCGCTTGTCGCGCCGGTAGGCGAACGCCACCAGCAGAAACGCCAGCGCGGGAAACAGGTATCTTTCGTGCATACGCGCCGAAAGCAAGAACACCAGCACGAACAGCAGTCCGGCCACAAAAAACTTTGAGGATTTTCTCATTCGCCCTATGTGCAGTATGATAAATGAGAATAGCGTGATAAGCGCTATAAATATAAATCCAAGGGTTTGATAGCTAAGTCCGCCGGCCGGTTCGGTCACATCTACCCAGTTGGCCCCTATAAAGGCATAAAAATTATACGCGTTGACGCTGGCGTAGGGGTATGACGCAAGCGTAGAAAGATACGTTTTAACGAGCGGCATGAAGTCGAAATTTTTGGTAAAGGGTAGGCATAGCAGCGCCATAAGTGCGGCGACGACGACCCAGCGAAGCAGAATTAACGCGGTCGTTCGCAATAAAAATGTTGGAGATTGCGCGGGATTCGAGGCCGCGCCATTAATTCGATCATAAAAGTCGTATAGAAATATCGGCGCAAGGATGAGTGACTGCGGCTTTATCAACATGGCTACGCCAAACAGCGTACAACTCGCCATTAATTTTTTTTCGCTCAACAGGTACACAGAAGCCAGCAGCGCCAATGTATGCACAGAATCTACCTGGCCCCAAATCGCGCTGTCCAAAATGACCATAGGATTAAGCGCGTAAGCAAGACCGATCAAAAACGCGTGTAGCTTATTCGTTCGCCTTGCCGCTATATGATAAATAACGCCTGTTGTAGCCACATCAAACAATATGGCGGGCAGCTTTATCACAATCGACCAAGCGTTATCCGAAAGCGCGAATATATTCTTTATCGCGCCACAAATATATAAGATATACATGTAGCCGGGCGGATAGTCTTTAAAGGTTTCGGAGAGATAGAATTTGCTGAGTCCGTCGGTAAAAAGAGTATCGGCCCACGCCTGAAAAGTGTGAATGTCGTTTGAGTAGCCAGAGTTGAAATTTATAAAAGCAAAACGTGTGATCGCCGTAATCAACGCGAGCCACACGATGGGGCTTACGCGCAGTTTGCGCCAATCATATTCTGTTATGCACGCAATAATCAGCAAAAAGCCAGTCAAGCCGCAAAGTGAAAAAATAGTAGACATTGGAGTCCCCTATGAGCTTTTGTTAGTCTTCTCTAAACGTGCGTTTTTACAAATGGATTGTGCCTTCGTAGGGGCACGCCCGCCAATCATTTACCGAGTTAGTCTTTTTTTATCCCACGCATGGATAACGATATACGTCCTTTTGTTTGGTCTACTCCCAGCACTTTCACTTTAATGACATCACCGACAGACACAACCTCAAGAGGGTGCTTAATGCGCTTATCCGAAAATTGCGATATGTGTATAAGACCGTCGTGGTGCACGCCTATGTCCACAAACGCGCCAAAGTCAATCACATTGCGCACGGTGCCGGTTAATATCATGCCCTCTTTTAAATCTTCCATGCTCAACACATCTGAGCGCAAAACCACGGGCGGCAGCTCGTCACGCGGGTCTCGCCCGGGCTTTTGAAGCTCCTTTATGATATCTGCCAGCGTCGGCTCGCCAACATTAAGTTTGGAAGCAAGCGAATACGTGTCCAGCCCGCTCAGGCTCGCTGTATTTAAGTTTGGCACATCGTTTAGCGAATACCCCAGGTAGGCAAGCAGTTTTTCGGTCACACCATAAGACTCGGGGTGCACGCCTGTGTTATCCAACGGGTGAAGCGATTCGGGCAGCCGCAGAAAACCCGCGCACTGCTCAAACGATTTGGGCCCCAACTTCTTTACCTTCAGCAGTTCCTTGCGGCTTGTGAAGCGCCCGTTCTCCTCGCGATACTCTAAAATATTTTTTGCCACGGTGGATGATATACCCGATACGTAACTCAAGAGTGACGGCGAGGCTGTATTCAAATTGGCCCCCACATTATTGACGCAACTTTCCACCACGCCCGACAGCGCCTCGCCCAGGCGTTTTTGATTCATGTCGTGTTGGTACTGCCCCACTCCAATAGATTTGGGATCGATCTTGACCAATTCCGCCAAGGGGTCTTGCAGTCTGCGCCCGATAGAAACCGCGCTGCGCAGAGCGACGTCGTACTCGGGAAACTCATTCGCGCCTAGTTTAGACGCGGAGTAAACAGACGCGCCCGCTTCGTTTACTATGGTATAAAAAATAGGTAGGCCGCCCTCTTTAAGCATGTTCGCCACAAAGGATTCGGTCTCGCGTGAGGCGGTGCCATTGCCAATGGCGATTACCTCTACTTTGAATTTCTTTATCGTACTTAGTAGCATCTGTCTGGATTTTTCAAGCTGATCGGCCTGCTTTTGTATGGTGCAATACACAACGCCGGTAGTGAGCACCTTGCCCGTGCCATCGACGACGGCGACTTTGCAGCCTGTTCTAAATCCGGGGTCAAGCGCAAGCACGGTCTTGTCCTTTATGGGCGGCTGCAAGAGCAGCTGACGCAGGTTGATACCAAAAACCTTTATAGCGCCCTCTTCGGCAATCTCGGTCAATTCGTTGCGCACGTCACGCTCTATGGACGGCGCTATCAACCGCTTATAGCTATCGTCGATAACGGATTCTATAATAGGCGTGGTATGGGGGTTGTTTTTTACAATCATTTTGTGCAGACGAAGATTTATCAATTCTTCTGGCGCTTCTATTTTTAGCTTTAGCTTGTCTTCCTTTTCTCCGCGATTCAGCGCCAGCACGCGATGGCTGGCTATATGTTTAACCGGCTCGCTAAATTCATAGTATATGTCGAATACTGTAGATTCGTCCGGGTTGGTGGCTTTAGATACCACGCGACCTTCGTTCCATGTAAGTTTGCGTATCATCGCGCGGTAATTGGGGTCATCGCTTATTAATTCGGCAAGGATATCGCGCGCGCCCTCAATGGCCTCTTGCGCGGTATTTATATCCTTTTCGGGGTTGATATAGGGGGCGGTAATGTCGTCGATCGGTTGTCGGGCGTCCTGCGCCCATATGTGCATAGCCAGAGGCTCCAGCCCTTTCTCTTTCGCCATAGTGGCGCGCGTGCGGCGTTTAGGACGGAAGGGGCGGTATATGTCGTCTATGTCAGTCAGTGTGCCGGCGTTATCCAGAGACTGTGATATTTCATCTGTCAATTTTTCTTGCGACTGTATGGCGGCTCGCACTCTTTCACGTTGCTCGTCCAGGTTGCGCAGGTATGCGAGACGCTCATTTAATTCGCGCAATACCTGATCGTTTAACGAGCCTGTAAGCTCTTTTCTGTACCGTGCTATAAACGGTATGGTGCTGCCCTCGTCTATCAATTTGATAGTGTTATCCACTTGAAGCGGCTTTAAATTAAACTCCTGCTGTAAAGTTTTAGGTATATCCATAAATACTCCTCCGCGCGATCCCCGCCACTATAATAGCATTAAATGGTTTAAACGTAAACGCTTTTGTATTGTTTCCGCTTGCAAAAAGGGGGCCGAGTTTGTCTCAGCCCCTATTGCCATAAAGATTATTCCGTAAGCCTTAGCGTATTTATTTTAACCCCGGGACCCATTGTGGAGGCCAGCACCACACTGCGCAAGTACTGCCCTTTGGCGGCGGCGGGCTTGGCTTTTATAATCGCGCTCATAAGGGTTTGGAAGTTATCGCGCAATTTTTCTGTGCCAAACGACACCTTGCCCATGGGTACGTGGATAATGTTCGTTTTATCCAGGCGATATTCAATTTTACCAGCTTTAATATCCTTTACGGCCTTTGCCACTTCCATGGTCACGGTGCCAGCCTTGGGGTTGGGCATGAGCCCTTTGGGGCCCAGCAAACGCCCTATGCGCCCCACTAAGCCCATCATGTCGGGCGTAGCGACCGCAACATCAAAATCAAACCAGTTCTCTTGCTGAATCTTGGCGATCATGTCTTCCGCGCCCACGTAGTCCGCGCCTGCGCCTTGCGCTTCTGTCGCTCTGTCGCCCTTGGCGAACACAAGCACGCGTACATTCTTGCCCGTGCCGTGAGGCAGCACCACCGCGCCGCGAACCTGCTGATCCGCGTGACGTGAGTCCACACCCAAACGGATATGAGCCTCTACGGTCTCATCGAATTTGGCGACCGTAGTCTTTTGCACAAGCTCAATAGCGGCGTCCGTATCGTATGTGGCCGCACGGTCTACCAGCTTGGCTTTTTCAATGTATTTTTTACCGTGTTTCATGTATTACCCTCCCTGTGGTCAAGCGAGAGTGTGAGCACTCCCTCCCACTTTTTTTGCTAGTCTGTAACGGTTATACCCATGCTTCGCGCCGTGCCAGCGATCATCGCTGCGGCTGCCTCGACGCTGCCCGCGTTAAGGTCTGGCATTTTAAGCTCGGCGATTTTGTTAAGCTCCTCTTTGGTTATGGACGCGACTTTGGTTTTGTTGGGAATGGCCGATCCTTTTTCCACCTTGCAGGCTTTTTGAAGCAGAACGGCAGCCGGCGGGGTTTTGGTAATAAACGTAAAAGTTCTGTCTTGATAGATGGTAATAACAACCGGTATAATATAACCTTCTTGAGATTTTGTGCGTTCGTTAAACTCCTTGCAGAAGCCCATAATATTAACGCCATGCTGACCCAACGCGGGGCCGACGGGTGGGGCGGGGGTGGCTTTCGCGGCGTTTATCTGGAGTTTGACGACGCCTGTAACTTTTTTTGCCATATGTTGGCTCCTCCTAAGATTCCGTTTTTTCCACTTGAGTAAAATCCATTTTGAGAGGTGTTTCGCGACCGAACAATGAAAGTGTGACCACAACGGTTTTTTTGCTTTCGTTAATCTCGGTGATTGCGCCGATATAGTCTTGGAATGGCCCATCGATAACGCGCACAGTTTCGCCGATCGCTAAATCTATGCGCTCTCTGGGTAAATCAATGCCCATGGACGCGATTTCCGCTTCGGAGAGCGGCACGGGCTTGGAGCCGGGGCCCACAAAACTTGTGACGCCGCGTGTATTGCGCACAACGTACCATGTTTCGTCGTTCAACACCATGTTAAGCAGCACGTAGCTGGGGTATACCTTGTGTTGAACATTCTTTTTACGGCCATTTTTGACTTCGACGCTTTCTTGAACGGGCACCTCGACTTGTAAAATGAGGTCTTGCATACCGCGATTTTCGATAATCTTTTCGATGTTTGCTTTTACCTTGCTCTCGTAACCCGAATAGGTGTGTATAACATACCAGCGGGGTTTCTCGCTTATAAGAGGGACTTCGGCTTGCGCGGCTTCGATTATACCTTCTATTGCCATGTGTTACCCTCCGAAGTTTTGAGCAAAACCGCTAAACGCGGACAACGCGAAACTAAGCCCGCCATCCAACAGGGCTATATACACGCCAAAAATAACGCATATAACTATAACGGTGAGCGTCTCTTTAAGCAACGTTTCACGCGAAGGCCAAACTATTTTTTTAAATTCGCCCTTAAACTCGCCCAGCTTGCCAAGAAACGCGTCCGCCAGTTTTTTAAAGAAGCTTGGATTTTTCGTTTTACCGCTTTTTTTGTTTTCGTCAGCCGGTCTGCCTTGGTTGTTCTTTTCTTCTGGCATATGAATACTCCTATCTGGTTTCGCGGTGCGGCACATGCTTCGCGCAAAACTTGCAGAATTTTTTAAGCTCAAGCCTATCGGGGTGGGCTTTTTTGTCTTTTGTGGTGTTGTAGTTGCGTCGTTTACATTCTGTACAGGCCAATGTGATTTTAGTTCTCATAACACACCTCTCTTTGCGGACATAAAAAAAAGACCCTAATGTCATGTTCGGCTTCGAATATAGCATAACATAGAGGCGTTGTCAAACGATAATTGAGCGCTGGCCCAAGTCTGCGTGATATTTTTAGGGTGTAGCTATATTAAGATGGTATTTTCTGCATCATTCGCATTACGGCACATCACGTTTGTTGGCATTAGCATCAGTATCGGGAGGGAAACGACGAGTAAAGGACTATCAAAATGTGTACTTTTTGATAGTCCTTTTGTTTGGAAAATTCTACCATAA
>JAISGK010000036.1 GCA_031263155.1 Clostridiales bacterium | reverse complement strand
TTTTTCAATCGATAAACTGTTTTACTTTTTTTACACTCGTCATCACATCTTTTTTTATTTCGCTCTCCCAAATACGGACGACTTGCCAACCCATCTCAGAGAGCAAATTATTAACCTCTTCATCCCGTTTGATATTACCTCGTATTTTCCTCGCCCAAAAATCCGAGTATCGCGATAACTCCTCGTCCAAATCTTTCAAACCACGCAATGCCCAATTATGACCATGCCAATAATCGCCGTCGCAAAAAACAGCGACCTTGGCTTTTGTGAAAACAATATCAGGCTTGCCTGGGAGTTTTTTATAATTCACCCTAAACCTCATGCCTTGCCGCCACAGCGCTTTTCTCAACGCGACTTCAGGGCGGGTGTCCTTCGATTTCACGGAAGACATGATTTTGTGCGTAATTTCGGGGTTGCGGCTCATGTTTGTAAAACTCAAGCGCGACCGGGTACTTTAGAGAATCAGTTCTTGGAGATACGCTATCACGCGCTCCTCAAGCTGTTCTTTTGTAAGCGCGCAAGGTTGTAAGCGAGTGGCCCATTCTCTGCCCGGATGCAAACAATCCCACTGCGGCATCTTCCCATTGCGTCTGCCACTGCCAGGATCATGATTGCCAAACCCGTCCAGCACACGATTCCATACCGGTTTGAATCGCTCTATCAGCATAGACTCCGCTAAAGGAATCCATATATCATCCACAACAAGAAAACGGCAGAAGAAATCGCTTAATTTTAGATTGCGCGTGACTTTGATGGATTCAGCGTGCTCTGTCAAACGTTTGTATAACGCTTGACCGTGATCCGCATCTAATCCAAGCCCGCCTTTTCTCGCGCCTGAAGGAACAGCTTTGCCAACGTAAATGGGCAGGCGATATTGGCTGTCTTTGTTTATTTTAGATAGCCGCTCGTAAACGGGGAAGGGGCCGATATAATATAACGCGTATACTCCGGCTCCAATGAAAGAATCAGGCGGCAAAGACCAAACCGCGGCGTTTAGGAGGGCTTCCGCGACACTTTCTCCGAGATTGCGCTTATCCAGTGGGTTAAACGGTTTTATAACCGGCTGTTTTTCTTTTGATGCCATGTCCGCTCTGCCTTCAATGAATGAGCCACTGATTCCCCGATAATATTTGCCAGTTTGACTGGTACCGCGTTCCCGATTTGCCTCATGCTTTCCGTCCATGAGCCGCAAAAAAAGAATTTGTCTGGAAAAGTTTGCATTCTTGCGCTCTCACGAACCGTATAATACCGTAATGAACCGTCATCAAGCACCAACATATTCTCGCCGCCAGGCACGCCATGAGCTCCGGCTTTGATGGTTTTTGACGGCTCATCCAGAGTACTTCCAGAGTGTCCCGCGTAAGGCCGCGCCCCAGACCTGAATTCATGGTTAAGATACTCAGACGCGGACTGACTTTGTGGATCAGGCAATCCTTTAATAGCATCGCGGACTGTTTGCCAGCGTTTCGTACTCGTTTTTTTCTCAAAAAGCCTTATAATTCTTTCACGTTCTTGTTTTGCCACCGATGGGCACTCCTTTTGAGCTATCTGGTGTTCTTCCCAATATGAACCGGTGATGTATTTTGAATACTTTAGAGCCTCATTGGAGTATGCCGGCTCCGGGAAAGACCAACTCACTTGAATGTCATTTCTGAAGCCGACGATTACCACGCGATGCCGATGCTGCGGGACTCCATAATCGGCGGCGTTAAGAAGCCTGAAGACGACATTGTATTCTAATCCAGAGCCTGACCCTGATGTATGGTATTTTTCAAGTATACTTAAATGTTCTGTCCAATCCATATCCTCGTTAACAACTATTTCAGGATGGCAAAGCTGCAACAGTATGTAGTTAAAATATGAGCTAAACGATTTGCGAATCAATCCTTTTACGTTCTCAAAAATAAACGCTTGAGGGTGCAATTCACGGACAGCGCGTACGGCTTCCGGAAACATGTCTCGTGAATCAGCATGAGCCTTGTGTTTACCTCCCATAGAAAAAGGCTGGCATGGCGGCCCGCCGGAGACAACCTGAATGGAGGAACCATAAGATCGGTAATCCGCAAATCGAACGTCGGTCTGTGACACTTTCCACTTTTCTATGCCTCCAAACCCCAGCAATATATTGGCTAAAATTGTGTCACAGGAGTCTTTGTCCCATTCCAAGAGTGCTTGATGTTCGAATCCAGCTTGATGTAAACCAAGAGCTAATCCACCGGCTCCGCTAAACAACTCAATGGAACTGATCATAATCACGATCACCTTTCGCTAATAAATATCGAAAAAAATACTCCCTGTACCAACGGTAGAATTTTATCATGCTTCGCTGTTTTTAGCATCGAAGAACTACACTGCTTTTAGCGGACAATGATCTCCTCGACAAAACATAAATCACGGATATTATGATGATTTATCCCTCCGGGCAATACGTATTTCCTATTGTATTGGTATAATTATATGTGTATTATTTCATCGGACGCGGCGCGGACGGCGCGAAGGCTGTGGATTGGAGGCGTTGTTTATGAAAATTTCGACTAAGGGCAGATACGCGCTCAGGGTGATGGTGGACCTGGCGCTCCACGATACGGGGGAGTTTATACCCTTGAAGAATGTCTCGGTCCGCCAGGAGATAACCATAAAGTACCTGGAGCAGATAATACCTCTATTAAGCCGCGCGGGGTATCTGAAAAGCTCGCGCGGCAAGGACGGGGGATATCGCCTGGCCCGCCACGCGAAGGACTACAGGGTCGGGGACATCTTGAGGACCGTCGAGGGGAACCTGTCGCCCGTCGCCTGCATGGACGACTCCCCGAACAAGTGCCCGCGCAGCGGGTGGTGTTCGACTCTGCCGATGTGGATGGGGCTGAACAAGGTCATAAACGATTATCTGGACGGCATCACCCTGGAGGAACTGGTTGAGAACAACAGAAAAATGATAGGGCTCGATTATTCCATATAGCTTAGATAATGCCCTCCCTCCCTGTGAGAGGGCGAATCTCAAAATCTGAAAAAAATATTTTGAGGCCGGATTGCGTAATTGGTATTGACATAAATGAGTCACGGGATATAATCCTATTAATATGATATGTTTATATGCAAAGCAGTTTGCCCACTCTGCCGACTGAGGAAGGCTGACGCGGATATTATCTGTGATGCGCGGTCAGGCGGCGGGCGGTTTCAGCCGGGTTCCTCCGTGGATAAAACATCACTTACTATAAAGGAGTGTTCGTCATGGGAGTTTATACGCAGTTCAC
>JAISGK010000090.1 GCA_031263155.1 Clostridiales bacterium | reverse complement strand
CTCGACGCCCCGCATTGCAAATTGACGCCATACGGCGATGTCGTAGCAAAAAGAATAACCGATATGTGCCGTCATTACGAGAACATTGATATACCGCATTATGTGATTATGCCAAACCATGTACACATGATTATTTTGGTTTCCGACAACGAGGGCAGCGAGACATCAAATGGGAACCGTGGAATGTCGGGGCTGGGAAACGGGATGTCGAGGACGCCGTCCCCTACGAATGCGGTTATACCGGCGCTCGTTTCAACATTGAAACGGTTCACAAACAAAGACGTGTTTAGAGTAAGTTAAAAAGACCGTCGTGTGGCGGTCTTTTAGCTTGCGTCTTTGTCTATTGTTTTATCTATCATCTCTACGTCATTGGTGATTTCAGTTTGCCCGGCCTCATTGCCATCCGTCGGCACGGCGTGTAATGCTTGCTGATCAGACATACGCCTGCGATAGGTATACACCATCATAACCATTATCGCAACGCATATGGCAGCGACGAATATGGCACGATAATCCTGTACGGCTATCAATATGGCAATGATGCCGCAGACAGCGCTTAGTACATATAACAGCACTACCGTTTGCTTGTGCGAATACCCCGCGTCTATCAATCTATGATGCAAATGACCGCGATCGGCGCCCATAATGGGTCTGTGTTCAATTACGCGGCGCAGCATGGCATAAAGCGTATCGAATATGGGTAGCGCCAGCGCAAAGCAGGCAATTACGATAGACAAGAGGGCATACGCCTTAAATACACCAATAATAGATGATACCGCCAGCACGTATCCTAAAAACAGCGCGCCGGTATCGCCCATTATCACTTCCGCCGGGTTAAAGTTGCGTGGCAAAAAGCCAAGGCAGCAGCCCGCCAGCGCGGACGCGAACACAACGGCCATGCCGCCGCCGGTCATTATGCACAGCACGGTTAAGCAGAGCGCCCCTATGGTCGAAACGCCCGCCGCCAAACCGTCCAGACCGTCTATCAGGTTTACCGCGTTGGTTACGCCTACTATCCACAGCACGGTAAAAGGTATGCTAAGGCTGTTGGTCATAAAGGGTATATTAAACTTTACAAAATCGACTCGCGTGCCTGAAAAAACGACGACCAGCGCGGCTGATATCTCAAAGGCCAGCTTTGCCGATGGCTTTATGCTCTTCATGTCGTCGCAAAAACCTGCTGTGGCGGTGATAACGCCGCCTACCACAAAACCCAAAAATTGCGGTGTGCGCAATTCGCCAAAAAACAAGGCGGCTATGCCTATGGCAAACAAGAAACCCAGCACCATGGCTGCGCCTCCCAAACGTGGCAGCGCTACCTTGTGCATGCCCCGGCTTCGGGGCATATCTATCGCGCCGAGCTTTTCGGCCCATTTTTTTGTATAGGGCGTTACCAAAATTGTCAGACCAAACGCGCAAGAAAACACCGCGACATACAATAGCCAGTTGTGTGTCATACCCATCTCCCCTTCATTGTAAGGCAATATTTCGCCTTAGCGGGACAGTCTGTCACTTACCTTAATAATCAATTCGCGCAGCCTGGCGGCGCATTGCTCGTACGCGAACAGGTTTTGACCATACGGGTCGGCAATTTCACCGTTTTCACCCGCGTATTCACATAGCGTATACATTTTCGCGGCGAACCTGGGGTAGTGGTTTATCAAAAAATCCCTGTGCCCGGCAGTCATGCACAGCGCAACGTCGGCCCATTCGATAAGGTCACGCGTGGCGGGACGCGATTTGTGATCGCTAAGGGAAAGTCCTTCATTGTACATGCACGCGATGGAGCTAGCGCTGGCGGGATCAGCCTCAAATGCCCACGTGCCGCAAGATTTTACGTGAGCGTGGGGTATAACATCTTTAGCGATTGCCTCAGCCATGGGGCTTCGGCAGGTGTTTGCGGTGCATACAAAAAGTATATTCATATGTGAACAAAACCTCCGGTAAACAAAACCTCCAGATGTGATTTCGTAGGGGCGCGCAGTGCGCGCCTGTGGGCCTTTCCAAGCCTCACCGATATCGGGTGATGACAGGCAGCTCTTTTTGACTTGGTTATCGGTCGGTTGTCGTGTGCGGGCGCGCAGTGCGCGCCCCTACGAAGGCAAAATCCTTTTGTAAAAACGCACGATTAGAGTAATAAATATCAAAATTCCTCGGCGGGCATTGCGCTGCCTCTGGCCGCCTTAAGCAGTCTGTCCATAACAGCGCCGCCGCTTGCTTCGTCTATACCCTCGGCAAAAATATAATCCACCTTCGCGTCCAGCTCTCGCAGCGACTTGTACAGGTTTGCCGATATTTTTTCAGGTCTGTCGCGATCGCCCAAGTTAATAACAATCATGCTGTTGGGATACAGATTCATCGTTTGCGCGGTGGCCAACACCCCAGCGTTTTTGCCATGCGCCAAACGAATTATTGCTTGCGCGGCGGCCAATGGATGGCCGGTAACAACGCGCATATTCGCTTTGGGCGCGTAACGCGTGTATTTTATGCCGCCGGAAAAGGGGTTGTTATTCGCGATCGGCTCAACAAACGCATCGCACGCGCCTACCACGCTAGCTATATCGTTGGCCGTCACCGCGCCGGGGCGGAGTATTCGCGGCACGTCGCCGGTCACATCCGCTACGGTTGATTCTATGCCCACAGCGCACGCGCCGCCGTTTAGTACGCAATGTACGCGGTCTTTAAGATCATTTAGCACATGTGCCGCGGTGGTGGGGCTTATACCCCCAGATATGTTAGCGCTGGGAGCGAACATTGCTCCCGCTTGTTTAATAAGCTCGAGAGCGACGGGGTGGTTGGGCATTCGTATAGCTATAGTATCCAACCCGGCGGAGCCACACGCGTATTTACGCGCTGATTTGGCGACCAGAGTTAATGGGCCAGGGCAAAACGCCTCAATTAGCAGTGGCACATACCCTGCCGTATTGACGGTGAGTTTAAAAAAGTCGCTCGCGTCGGCAATGTGCAATATAAGAGGGTTGTCAGTCGGTCTGCATTTTACCGCGTATATATCGCGCACGGCGCTTTCTATGTCGCAGGACGCGCCCAGGCCATACACCGTTTCTGTAGGAAAGGCTACGAGACCGCCAGAGAGTATAATGCTCGCGGCCTCGCGAATAATATCTTTATCGACGCAAAGAGGATCGACGTCTTTTACGATAGTATTCATCTATGCAGATAGACTTCCCGCGCCGCAGCATTTTTTATATTTCTTGCCGCTACCGCAGGGGCAAAGGTCGTTGCGTCCGGGTGTTTTAGATTTGCGCACAGTGGATGACAAGCGCTGTTCTTTATATAATCTGCCCAAAATCTCTTCGTCGAAAATCTGTTTCCACTCGGGTAAGGCCACCAGGTGCTCGGCTCTATATTCCACCATTTTTTTATAGAGCGATTCGAAGGTAAAATCCACGTTTATCGCGGTATTTTCTTCCAAACTTGCTATATCAAGCGGGGTGTCAAGAGCGCCGTTTATTCCATCCAAAAAAGCCGTGGTTTCTTCCGAAGACATCTCAAAACGATCGCCCAGTTCGGCCAGAGTGCCCTCAATATGGGTTTGCCTTTGACCAAGAAGCTTCGCGTATACCTTTTCCTCTTTCGGCAGGTATTGATCCCACACTTTTTTTACACTGCCGCCTGTTTTATCATAAGCCTTAGATATCCATTGCCCGTGAAGCGTCAAAAAAAGTCCTCCTTAGTAGTTTTTGATTGGTTTATGACAGTATACATCATGAAGTGTCTTTTGTCCATTCCGTTAAGCTCTCGTAGGCGCGAATATAAAGTATGATTGTCAAAACACCCGTTTTTACAAAAGTATTTTGGGATTTTGCTTTCGTAGGGGCGCGCACTGCGCGCCCGCACCCGACAACCGACCAATAACCAGGTTAAAAAAGAGCCAGACGCGAACCACCTGAGAGTCTTACCGGGTAACGGTTACTTGCCGAGGAGACATGCGGGCGCGCCCCTACGAGATCATGCCCACTGACCGCTGTGTGCCCATAGCAAATTTGGAGTTGCTAAAACACTTGCGCATACATTCTCGTAGTGGTATGCTATCAAAGCGAGTTAGCTAAAACTAACTAAAAATCAGAAGGCGAGGTAACGCAATGATGAGCGTTGTAATTGTTGGCGGGCATGATCGTATGGTGTGTCAGTACAAGGATATTTGTAAAGAATACGGCTGTAAGGCAAAGGTATATACACAGGCCGAAAGCAACCTGGAGGTGCTTATAGGCACGCCCGATCTGATCGTGCTTATCACCAACCCCATTTCACACAAGATGGCTATTGTAGCCAAAAAGAAGGCGGCCTTATGCGGCATTGCGCTGGCGCAGTCGCATAGCGGCAGCGGCAGCGCGCTGCGAAATGTTCTTACACAAAACATAGACTGTTTAAAGGGCGCGATTTGATTGGCCTGGCTATCAAATTTAGAAACCAATTTAGAAACCTTTGGGTAAAAACCTTGATTGCCTGTGCGCGTGCTGATATAATTAATGTGGTTAATCTTTATCGCAGGGGCGACGATAAAATTGAATGTGTACGCCATACAGACCGAAGGCGGCAAATTCAAAAAATATAGAAAGGAGGACGATACCAGAATAACACAATATATTAAGCAAGAAGTCCGCCTATCTTTTTGTAAAATTTATTTTTTGGTATCGGCACAATATGAGAGGCGATAAGGCAAACAGGTTCACATTCGGCATAGGTACTATTGGACGCGACATGGTATATTCATTGGTTAGCCTGTATCTTACTTTTTATTTGACAGATGTGGCAAAGGTTCCAACCTCCGCAATGTGGTGGATCATGGGTATTATTCTTGCCGCGCGGGTTTTTGACGCGTTAAATGATCCCGTGATGGGGCTTATAGTAGACAACACGCGATCGCGCTTTGGCAAGTTTAAGCCATGGATAGCGTTCGGCGCGGCGAGCTCTGGCGTCATAACCGTGCTGCTGTTTTGCCGATTCGATTTTAACAAGGCTTCTGGCGTGGCGCTGTTTGGTTTGCTATATGTGCTGTGGGGCATGGCGTTTACTACCAACGATATATCGTATTGGTCTCTTCTGCCCACGCTCAGCAACGCTCAGAAAGAGCGTGAAAAAATCGGTTCTATCGCGCGTATTTGCGCAAACGTAGGTTTATTTTTTATCGTAGGCGCTATTACTCCTCTTACCGCCGCTTTGGGCGAACTATTTGGCGGTCACAGGCAGGGCTATTTTGTTTTCGCCATAATCGTCGTCGGTATTATGTGGGCAGGCCAACTGGTTACGCTTGTTGGGGTTAAAGAGCGTAAAGACCGCCCAAACACACATCAAACCACTTCAATAAAGGAACTGGTCGGCATCATTGTCAAAAACGATCAGCTGCTCTTCACAGCTATATCCATGTCTCTTTTCATGATAGGATACAGCACTACTACCGCGTTCGGACAGTATTTTATGAAATATGCCTACGGTGATGAAGCCATGTATCCTGTATTTGGCATAATACTTGGCGTGTCGCAGGTTTCGGCGCTGTCCGTCTTTCCTTTGCTCAGCAAACGTATGAAACGTCGCTCTGTATATACTTTGAGCATGGTTTTGGTGGCGGTTGGCTATATACTATTCTTTCTCGTTCCCTCTACAAGCATGTTTTTTATTGCCCCTCCCGCTATTCTTATTTTTGTGGGGCAAGCGTTTATACAGCTGCTTATGCTGATGTTTTTGGCCGATAGCGTAGACTATGGGCATTGGAAGCTGGGCAAGCGCAATGACAGCATTACTTTCTCGTTACAGCCGTTTATTAACAAGATGGGCGGCGCTATAAGCAGCGCGGTCACAAGCGTGGTTGTCATTATGTCGGGTATAAAGGGAGCCGACAGCGCGGCGGACGTTTCTTCGGGCGGTATATGGATGTTGAAGTTTGCCATGCTCATATTCCCTATGCTGTGCATGGTGATCAGTTTTTTTGTTTATAACTCCAAATATAAAATAGACGAACAGCTTTATGAGAAAATTGTGGTGGATATAGAACAACGAGAAAAGGAAGTACGTGTATGACATACAGCATTAACACCAAATTGTCCGACGTTTACAAAAATCCTGTCGGGCACGATGTGATACATAAATTGTTGCTGCAAATGGGCGTTAGTGATGCAATGATTATGAAAATAATCGGCAAGCTGACACTGAAAGGCTTGCGTCGCTTCACAAAGGGATTCACAGGGGAAGGCTTTATTGAGGCGATTATAAAACTGCTTAACGACGCGCCCGAGGCGGCGTACCTCGTAAGCGACGAATCAATTCGCGCATGGTGGAAGGAGGCCGTGTTTTATCAGATATATCCACGAAGTTTTATGGACGGCAACGGCGATGGCGTTGGAGATTTGCGCGGCGTAATTCAAAAGTTGGATTACCTGAAAACTCTTGGGGTAGACGCGATTTGGCTGTGTCCTGTATATGATTCGCCTATGGATGACAATGGGTATGACATTCGCGATTATCATAAAATTGCCGAAGAATTTGGTGATATGGAAACCTTCGATCAATTGCTGTTTGCCGTGCATGAGCGCGGTATGCGGCTTGTTATGGATTTGGTTGTTAACCACACCAGCGATGAGCATGAATGGTTTGTTCACGCCCTGCAAAATGAAAATTCACCATATCGCGATTACTATTTTTTTTCTCACATGGCCAACCCCAATAACTGGACGTCGTTTTTTGGGGGCGGCGCATGGAATTATTATTCGGACGCGGACATATGGGCGTTGCATTTATTCAGCAAAAAACAGGTAGACTTGAATTGGGATTACGGTCCGCTAAGGCAAAGAATCTACTCTATGATGCGATGGTGGTTGCGGAAAGGCGTGGATGGTTTCAGGCTCGATGTTGTAAACTATATATCCAAGGCGCCAAACTTGCCAAACGGCAGCGAGTTTGTGGGCAAATTAATGGGTTATACGGGCATAGAGCATTACTTTCACGGCCCCAATTTGCATAAATATTTGGCGGAGATGCGACGAGAGGTATTTGAGCCATATAACGCGTTTTCTGTAGGTGAAGCGCCAGGCGCGGGTAGAGAGATATCCAAGCTGATGACCCACCCTTTGCGGGGCGAGCTGGATATGGCGTTTTGCTTTGACGTGCTGGAACCGCCTGGTAAAGAACGCTTCAGCGCGTATGTGTACAATCCGTTATACCTAAAACAGTATTTTAGCGATTGGATGAGAAACTACGCCGATAGCTGCCAAATGGCGATTTTCTTTAACAATCATGACAACCCGCGCATGTTGTCCAAGATAGACCCCGAAGGCGACTATAGATCTATAGTGGCCAAAATGCTGGCCATGCTACAACTGACGCTGAAAGGGACCCCATTTATTTATCAGGGCGACGAATTGGGGGCCATCAACTTCCCGTTTAAATCCATTGCGGATATGCGCGACGTAGAGAGCCTTAATTTCTATAGGCAATATTGCGAAACCATGCCAAGTGACGAGGCTTTTGCCAAGGTGCTGTCGGGCAGCAGGGATCACGCGAGGGTGCCCATGCAGTGGAATGCCGACCAAAACTCCGGCTTTACCGAGGGCGCGCCGTGGATTGTTTGCGCCCATGATGAATATAACGCGGATAACGAAGTTAAGAAAGAGGATTCGGTGTTTTGGTTTTACAAAGATTTGATCGCCATACGCAAACACGGCGAAGCGCTGATATACGGTGATATAGAGATAATAAAAACAGACCCTAAGCCCGTGTTCGCGTATTACAGATCGCTTGGAGAAGAGAAATGGCTCATAGTAATTAACCTTAGCGAAAAGGAGCAGGCGCTCCCGCCTGTAGATGGGTTTGAGCTTGTGCTGTGCAACTATGGCGATACGGAAAGGATTATTTTGCTTCCTTACGAGGCGATTCTTTATCAAAAAATAAAAAGATAAAAACAGGAGAAATGATAATGGGACTGATTAGCGCCGCGCTGGGATCAGTGGGCGGAACGCTCTCCGATCAATGGAAGGAATTTTTTTACCTCGACAGCATGACTTCTGACGTTTTGGCGGCAAAGGCGAAGAAACGCGCGGGCAAACGTAGCTCTAATACCAAGGGCGACGAAAACATTATCTCTAACGGCTCTGTCATCGCGGTTAACGATGGGCAATGTATGATGATAGTGGAGCAGGGCCGCGTGGTTGACGTGTGCGCCGAGCCGGGCGAGTACGTATATGATCAATCGACAGAACCGTCTATATTTACAGGCGGGTTGGGTAAGGGTATTATAGATACGTTTAAAACCATAGGCAAGCGGTTCGCGTTTGGCGGCGAGCCAGGTAAGGATCAACGCGTGTACTATTTTAACCTTAAAGAGATAATGGGCAATAAATATGGAACTGTTAGCCCCGTACCTTTCCGCGTGGTTGATCAAAACATAGGGTTGGATGTGGATATTTCTATACGCTGCAACGGGGAGTATTCTTACCAAATTATGAATCCGCTGCTGTTTTACCAAAACGTTTGCGGCAACGTGTCGGGTGAGTTTGCGCGCTCGCAGATAGACAGCCAGCTTAAATCTGAACTGTTAACGGCGCTGCAACCGGCGTTCGCTAAATTAAGCGATATGGGCATACGCTACAGCGCTTTGCCGGGGCACACCATGGAGCTTGCCGACGCGCTTAACGACGTACTCACACAAAAATGGCAGGCCAAGCGGGGCGTTAAGGTGGCCAGCTTTGGCGTCAACTCTGTTACCGCGTCTAAAGAAGACGAAGAGATGATAAAGAACCTGCAAAAGAGCGCGGTGTTTCGAGATCCGACCATGAGCGCGGCAAACCTTTCTGGGGCGCAGGCCGACGCCATGCGATTGGCCGCGAATAATCCGGGCGGGGCGATGGCGGGCTTTATGGGGCTTAACATGGCGCAGCAGGCCGGGGGCATTAACGCGAATGATCTTTACGCCATGGGTAATCAGCGGCAACAGCAGCAGCCCGCGAATAAATGGAAATGTTCGTGCGGCGCAACGAATACAGGCAAGTTTTGCTCTGAATGCGGCAAACCACGCCCTGCCGCCGAGTGGACATGTCCAGAATGTGGCGCGGTGAATACAGGCAAGTTTTGCGCGGAATGTGGCAAGCCGCGCGAATAAACGAATTTGCGAGGTTATCATGAGCGAGGTTTTAGAGTATAAATGTCCTGCCTGTGGTGGCACACTTGCTTTCGACGCGGACAGCCAAAAAATGAAGTGCCCCTATTGCGATAGCGAATTTGAGGTAACCGAGGCTAAAGCGGCGCAACCGGGCTCGATTGCTCTGGAACAAAAGCCAACGGGAGAGATGAGCGATGTCGTTTCGTACTCCTGCCCCTCATGCGGGGGCGAAATAATAGGAGACGCCAACTTTGTTGCTACGCGTTGCCCCTTTTGCGGTAACACCGCCATAATATCGACGCGCCTGGCGGGTGTGCTACGCCCTGACTTGGTCATACCATTTGCCATTAACAAAGATGCCGCCAAAGAAGCCCTTAAAAATTTCTACCGGGGTAAAATCCTTATGCCAGGCGAGTTCGCCTCAGAAAACAAGATCGAAGATATAACGGGTATCTACGTGCCCTATTGGTTGTTTGACTGCGAAGCGGGGGGTTCTGTTGAATACAACGCTACACGGGTAACAATGTGGCAAGACAGAAAATTCCGTTACACCAAGACGGATTACTACCGCGTTTATCGTGACGGTAAAGTGAGTTTTGAGCGCGTACCGGTTGACGGATCAAAAAAGATGCCGGACGACTACATGGAGGCCATAGAGCCATTTGACTATTCGGGTATGATGGCGTTTGACACGCCGTACCTCGCGGGCTACGCGGCGGATAAATATGATGTGTCGGCGGATGAAAGCATCCCCCGTGTGCATGAGCGGCTTAAGAATACCCTGCTGGATCTGTTTGGGCAAACGGTAAATGGGTACTCCGGCGTAACGCCCACGCGTACCAATCTGCACTTTTCTCACCATACGGTAAAGTATGCCCTGCTGCCGGTTTGGATACTTAACAGCGTTTATCGCGGCACAACCTATATGTATGCCATGAACGGTCAAACAGGAAGGTTTGCTGGGCGCTTGCCTGTGTCGTGGGGCAGGTTTTGGGCGTGGTTTTTGGGGATGTTTGCCGGATTGGGCGCAATAGGCACTCTTATAGTAATGTTGTTGTAAAGGAGGGTTATTGTAAATGACCAAAAATATCCGCAAGAGTCTAATGTTCGCGATAGCCCTCACAATTCTCATAACATGCCTAGGAACCTGGCAGACGTTCGCCGCAGAGATGGACATGTCGGCGCGGATGGCGGATGGCGCGGATTTGCTCACAGATGAGGAAGAGGCAAGCCTTACTTCTCAAATAAGTCAAGCATACGCGACATATGGCATAGACGCGGCGATTGTTACCGTATCGTCTTTGGATGGGGCGGGCGTTCAGCAGTACGCTGATAACTACCGCGACTACTACCTGTCTGATAATTCGGTATTGCTGCTTATTTCTATGGAAGAACGCGACTGGAATATTACGTCTTTTGACCGCGCCATTCCATATTTTAACGACTCGCGGCGCTCTGGCATGGCAAACGAGATTGTGCCCTATTTGTCAAATGGGGATTATTACGGCGCGTTTAGCCTGTTTGTATCGCTTGTGGAGGATGCAATGCTCACGCCGGATCGGGATCCGGATTCCGAAGGCTACGCCAACGAGGATTTTTATGATCCCGAAATGGAAAATAACGAAGGCTACACCAGCGATGATTTTTATATTCCCAGAGAAGATAACACCGTGCGCAGTGTAGCTATAGTGTGGATCGTTTCGCTGGTCGTCTCCCTGAGCGCGGCGTTTGTGATGGTAAGACAGCTAAATCAAGCGCGCCCGCGCGATACCGCGCATAATTTTGTAATGCCGGGTGGATTTATTCTCACGCACAAGCGGGATATCTTTAGCCACAGCCACACGACGCATGTGCCGATTCCCCAAGACGACGGACATAATAGCGGACATAACAGCGGACATAACAGCGGCGGCTCAACCACTCACCATACCGGGGGAGGGCACACCAGCAGCGGCACAAGCGGCAAGTTTTAATTACGCTGCGGATACCAATAAAATGGACGGGACGACATTGACAGTTTGCGCGTACACCTTAGGGTGCAAAGTTAACGTTTATGATACAGAAAAAATGATGGAGCAATTCAAGTTGGCGGGCTTTGCCAAAGTCCCCGAAACGGAGCGCGGCGCGGATGTTTATGTAGTAAACACCTGCTCTGTGACCGCTATGGCCGATAAGAAGTCGCGCCAGGCCATACGCCGCGCCAAAAGGGAAAATCCCCAGGCGGTTATTGTCGTTTGCGGCTGCTTTGCGCAACTTAGCCCGCAACAGGCGTTAGACATAGGGGCCGACTTGGTGATTGGCCGTGATGATAAAGAACGCGCGGCGGAATTGACGCTGGAGTTTATTGGCGAGCGACGCCCGCGTGACTACGCACCGGTGGCTGAAGAAGCGCAAAAAGATCTAGCGCCAGCGCAGAAAGATCTAGCGCCAGCGCAGGAGGATCTAGCGCCAGGCGATCGTACCCGCGCGTATGTTAAAATACAGGATGGCTGTGACAATTATTGCGCGTACTGCGTGATACCCTACGCGCGCGGCAGGGCGCGCAGCAGACCCATAAGCGGGATTGTTGACGAAGTACGGGGCCTTGCGGAGCGCGGCTACAAGGAAATTGTGTTAACGGGTATACATGTGGCCTCATATGGCAAAGATTTAAGCGACGGCGATTTACAGACGCTGCTGCCATTGGCGGCGGGTGTTGACGGGATAGAACGTGTACGCTTTTCAAGCGTTGAGCCTTTGTTGATAACAGAAGAATTTTGTGAAACATTATCACGCTTGCCCAATATATGCGACCACTTCCATTTATCGTTGCAAAGCGGATGCGACGCCACGCTCACGCGGATGCGCCGTCGCTACAATACATCGCAATATCGCGAGGCTGTTGAGCGCCTACGCGAGGCATACCCCGACGCTGGAATAACGACAGACATTATAGTGGGATTTCCGGGAGAGACCGATGAGGAATTTGAACAGAGCCGTTCATTTGCTCAGTCGATGGATTTTTTAAAGATACACGTGTTCCCATTTTCGCCCAAGAAGGGCACTGCCGCAGCGCTCATGCCCCAGAGGGTTATCGATGGCGTAAAAAAAGCGCGCGCGGACAGGTTGCTAAGATTAAGCGAATCGCTGGGTTTAGCGTTTAAGACCAAGTACATTGGAAAGCATCTAAAGGTTTTGTTTGAGGATGAGGTAACGCCGGGAGTTTTTGCGGGGTATTCCACTAATTATATAAATGTTCGCGCGTGCTCTCCTGTTTGCGATCCTCGCGGACGGATAGGGATAGCGCGCCCAACCGACGTTTTCACCAATTATGTAAAAGCTGACATTTTGCGCTTATAACGGTTGTAACATAAAATCATTGATTTTAGCATAAATATGGATTATTATAAAGATATATCAGCGAGGGGTGAAGAGCGTGGACAACTTAAACGGTGCTGTTTTTTCTGACACCCAAAAGGTTAATATCTCGGATAGACTTTTTAAAACAGAAGTACGCGACATTTTATATGTGGTGTACTGCGCCCTTAAAGAGAAGGGTTATGACCCCATTAACCAGATTGTCGGCTACATTTTGTCCGGCGACCCTACGTATATCACCAGCCACAAAAACGCCCGCGGTTTGATAGCTAAATTGGAGCGAGATGAACTCTTGGAAGAAATAGTTGACTTTTATCTTAACGAAAATATACCAAAGGCATGAGAACCGCCAAAAGGTATTTGGCCCTGGACTACGGAGACAAGAATATCGGTGTGGCCGTAAGCGACCCTACAGGTACAATAGCGACTCCCGTTGAAACTATTCGGCGCGGCGATCCTACGGCGATTAACGCGAGCGTAAAACGCGTGAAAGAACTTTTGGGCGCATATAACGCGGATGAGATTATATTGGGTTTTCCTGTTAAGATGGATGGAACCGAGGGTAAGCGCTGCGAGATTACGCGCGCGTTCGCGGAAAAATTAAAAAGACGCTTAAAAGCGTCTGTGATTTTATGGGACGAGCGTTTTAGTACTGTGTCAGCCCTTAAAGCCGCACCCTCCGTCAGCGCGAACGGTTATCAAAATGTGGACATGATGGCCGCTGTGTATTTTTTGCAAAATTATTTAGACCATAAGAAGGGTGAACATACCATGGAGCACTTTGATGAGGATATAATCACCATGCTTGGCGACAACGGCGAAGAACAGCGCTATGTTGTGATGGACGAAAAAGAATACAACGGTTCGAAGTATCTGTTGGTCGTTGAAGAAGACGCGCGAGACGATGACGACGCCGAAGCCTCTATCATAAAAGCGGTGGATTTTGACAGTGAAGATGAGATATACGAATTTTTGGAGGATGACGACGAGTTTAATACCGTGGCCGAGTTGTTTCAAGAAAATGAAGATTACGACATAGAGTTTTGATATTCTTAACTTTCGGAGGTTGAGACCATTCCGTATTAGCGGGATGGTTTTTTGTGGAGTGTCTAATGATTTAAAATAATGAGAATATATAGGAGGCTTTGTTAATTTGTGGCAGCAAGAAAAAGTAAGCTAAGGGTATTTGCCCTTGGCGGGATGGAGGAGATAGGCAAAAACATGTACGTGTTGGAATACGGCGGCGATATTATAGTGATAGATTGCGGGGTCGCGTTTCCTGAAGACGACATGCTGGGTATTGATTTGGTTATACCTGACTTCTCCTACCTGATTAAAAACAAACAAAAAGTGCGCGCCGTGTTTTTTACCCACGGGCACGAAGATCACATTGGCAGCATTCCATACTTGCTAAGAGAGCTAAACGTCCCTATTGTAGGCACAAAGCTGACTCTTGGCCTGATAGAAACAAAGCTGAAGGAGCACAACCTGCCTCAAGTGGAAAAAATAGTTGTGTCTCCCGGCGAGATTGTAGAGGCGGGTGTGTTTAGGGTAGAATTTATTCATACCACGCACAGCATACCCGACAGCGCGGCGCTGGCCATACGCACGCCCGTTGGCCTGGTCGTGCATTCTGGCGACTTTAAGGTTGACTATACACCCATTCACGGCAAGCCGATAGACCTGCAACGTTTCGCGGAATTGGGGCGCGAGGGCGTTTTGCTCTTTATGTGCGAAAGCACCAATGTGGAGCAAAAAGGATATACTATGAGCGAAAAGACCGTTGGCTCGGTTATAGAGGACATTTTTCGCGCCAGTGAAAAGCAGCGCATTATGGTCGCGACTTTTTCAAGCAATATTCATCGTGTGCAGCAGTTTGTAAACGCGGCGGCAAACCATAAACGCAAGGTGGCGATAATGGGTCGCAGTATGGTAAACGTGATAAAGACCGCGCAAGAGCTGGGATATATCGACATACCGCCCAACATGCAAATAGATATTGCCGAATTAAAAAATTATCGCGACGAAGAACTTATGATTATCACCACAGGCAGCCAAGGTGAGCCGATGGCCGCGCTCTCGCGTATGGCCGCCAGTGAGCACAGGCAGGTGGCGGTTAAGCCTACCGATAAAATAATCATAAGCGCCTCGCCCATACCGGGCAACGAAAAGACCATATCGCGCGTTATTAACCAACTAATGAGCAAGGGCGCGGAGGTTATTTACGAGGGCTTAATGGAAGTACACGTAAGCGGACACGCCAAGCAGGAAGAGATAAAGCTGTTGCACGCGCTTGTTAAGCCAAAATTCCTTATGCCCATTCACGGCGAGTTTAAGCACCTTAAGCATCACAAACAGCTCGCTTTGTCTCTCGGAATGAAAAAGGAAAACATTTTTCTTATGGGCCTGGGCGATGTGCTGGAGCTAACAGAGGAGACGGCCAAAAAAGGCGCCGCCGTACCGTCTGGTCGGGTGCTGGTAGATGGGCTGGGCGTGGGCGATGTGGGCAATATCGTTTTGCGCGATCGCAAGCACCTTAGTCAGGATGGCTTGATAATAGTTGTGGTGAGCATAGAGAAAGAAACGGGACAGATCATTTCTGGCCCGGACATTATATCGCGCGGTTTTGTTTATGTGCGCGAGTCCGAAAATCTTATGGAAGAAGCAAAAAACACTGTACGCGACGCTCTCAATGACGGAGAAGACACCGAATGGTCATATCTAAAAACACTTATTAAGGACACGTTAAAGGAGTTTGTATGGATAAAGACAAAGCGCTCCCCCATGATACTCCCGGTAATAATGGAGGTATAGACGTGTCTAACAATATAATGAGCACGGCAAGAACATTGGGCATACAAATGGCTCAAACTCCCGCCGCCGCGCTTTATGTCGCATCGCGACAATCGCTGACAAGTAAGGATATCGAGCTGATAAAAGATTTTAAACGTTTGGAAAATGAACATCGCGGTAATGTGTTTGACTACAACACGGAAAAAATGATAAGCAATCGTTACACAAAACTTATGCTAAACCCGGACATACGCGATTTTCTGGAAAGTGAGCGGGAGGTATGCCATATGCTCGTCGAAGTGGCGGAGGCCATTGGCCAAGAGGTTAATATTACGATTTTTTCATGAGAAGCGCGCCAACCACCCTGCGCGTGTCGTTGGCGGCGCAAGTGGACAGCGTTAAGATTTGGTTATCGCTATAGATATCTATACCCGTGTCGTACAAGGCACGGGTTTTTATTTCGTTCAACATGCTCTCGTAGTCTTGCTGACGGGCAAAACGCGCCTGGTTGTAGGCAAAGTCTACGCTTGTTTCATAATACGCGAATATAAGCCAGCTTGAGCTGACATTGCCCAGAGTAAGCGATATCGTGTTGTGATCATGGTAAAATGATTGCCGGCGGTAATTTTTAAGCTCGGCAAACATGGAGCCGTCGCGCATGTTATGCGCGTATATGATGGTGTTTGGGTCGGTTAAAGTCAGCTTGTTTTCAAAATCCAAAAAAGCAGCCCCCGTTGAACTGCTTTCTCTTTTAAGGTTGTGAGTAAGGTAAAATTCGTTGTCTGTGCCTTGCGCAATGGGGAAGTCTATAGCTGTTCCGTCTATTTTGATGTAGCCCACGATCTCTTCGTTGGCAAATTCGTCGCGCAAGCGTAGAATGGCGGGCGTCGCGTCGGCCGTAAGCGTTTCATGGTCTATGGGGTTATAATTAATGATCTCATCGTTTGTAGAAGTATCGTCCATCTGTAGCTGTGGGTCCACGTCGCCGGGCGTCGCGTCGGGCGAAACGCTATGCGTCTCGTCATGATCCGCTTCAGGGGCGTACTTATTACCTGTAGCGGATTGAGCGCGCCCATCTTGCTCAAACTCGTCTTGCGCTTCCCCAGCGTTAATAAGGCGCGCCGCCTCGTTAATACGGTTGTTTTCCCATATCCCCAATTGTATGCTGGCGGCTTTGTATATCAGTACGGCAATAGCGAACGCCAGCAAAGCTATCACAATACGCAAAATTCCGACAATTACTTTGCTTCTTTTTGAGATACCGTTAAACCAGACGAAACGTTCCTGCTGTATGCGATGTTCGTCTAGGTCAAAATCGTCTTCGGTAAATTTGCGATGCTTTACAATCATCACTTCTACTCCTTTACTCCTGTTAAAGCCTCTCTTTAAGCATATTTTACCTTGAGGCCCAATACCTGTCAATGGCTGCAAATTAAGAATAGATATATAAATTTAATAGAATTTGTAATTAAATAGGGGATGGCCAATTATTGATAACAGCAGACAAATATGATACTATACCCAAGTGAGGTGAGGATATATGTCGTTGCTAGTTTTGGAAAACGGGGATACTTTTACGGGAAATCCATTTGGCTGCATAAAGGATACCACGGGTGAGGTTGTGTTTTCTACTAATATGACAGGGTATCAGGAAACATTAACTGACCCGTCTTTCGCTGGACAAATCGTTACCATGACATACCCGCTTATAGGCAACTACGGTCTTAACTTTGAGGATATGGAATCCGCGAGTCCCGCGCTGCGTGGGTTTATTGTAAAAGAGCAATGCCTTAAGCCCAACAACTGGCGTTGTGAGACATACCTGGATGAATTTTTGAAAAAACATGGTGTGCTTGGGCTTGAGATAATAGACACGCGTAAACTTACAAAGACCTTGCGCAACAAAGGCGCTATGCGTGGTAGAATATTTATAAACGAGCATGATTATAATAAATTGCGCGACGAATCAGGGCTTCAATCGCTTTTTCCTCCATATGACACTAACTTGGTGGCTTCTGTAACATGCAAAGCCCCCCATAAAATGAGAAAGCCAGGCGCAAGGCACAAACTTGGCGTGTTAGATTTTGGTGTTAAGGCAGGTATACTGCGTGAATTATACGCCAACGACTGTGAGCTGACCATATACCCCGCGTTTACCACTTCGGACGAGCTGTTGCGCGGCGGCCATGACGCGTTTTTTTTGACCAACGGGCCCGGCGATCCAAAAGATATTAAGCAAGTTATTGACAATATTCGCGTTTTGACGCAAAATAAGCCCGTGCTCGGTATATGCCTTGGGCATCAGCTTATCGCCCTGGCACTGGGCGCAAACACGCATAAACTTAAGTTTGGCCACCACGGTGGTAACCACCCTGTTAAGGATTTACGCACAGGGCGCGTATACATCACATCACAAAATCATAATTATGTAGTGGGCAGCCTAACGGACGACATTGAGGTAACGTATGTTAATGTTAACGACGGTACCATAGAGGGTATACGGCATAAAACAAAGCCTGTTATGTCTGTGCAGTTTCACCCCGAGGCATCGCCCGGCCCTATAGACACCAACTTTTTGTTCGCGGATTTTTTATCATTGCTGTAGTTGATATACCATGACATAAAACATTGCATAAAGGAGGGCGCCGCAGTATGGTACTTGTTACGGGTGGCGCGAGGGTAGGTAAAACAAAACTGGCAATTAAACTGTGCCAGCAACAAGGGCCGCGAGTGCTATACGTCGCTGCTGGTTCCCCTGTGGGCGATGATATTTTCTCGCAGGAGATAGTGCGGCGCACACGCAAACAACGCCCCATAACTTGGGAAGTGCGTGAGCGGTATCATGATCTGGGGCGGTTTTTGTTGGCCCACGGCGCTGATCGCGATGCCATCTTGATAGAGAACATGCGCAACATGGTTGCGGCGCTTATGAAGCACTACGAATACAGCGAGTCTGAATTTGACTTAAGGTACCTGACCTCATCTGTAGTGGATGAGATGAACCAAATGGTCACGTCGGCCCGTGAGATAAGCGCGCTGGTAGTTCTTGTGACTAACGAGGTTAACATATATCCCCATACGTCTGACTTTTTTTATAAGGCCCAAATGGATATATTGGGGCGCGTTAATCAGTTGCTGGCGGCGTCGTGCCAAGACGTGTACTGGCTTGCAAGCGGCATACCGGTTAAAGTTAAGTAGGGCGCGGGCAATACCCGTTGGACATAACGAGCGGCGCGCGCGGTTTCGTATGGGCGCGCAGGCAGACTGCGCGCCCATACGAAACCTTGAACGACATCATAATTATTTATCCACAATATAATCCGCACCCGTTAGGAGAGTAGATTTCATGGCGGAACAGGGCATTGTTAAAGAATTTCACACCGATGGTACAGTTACCGTTGGTTTAAAGAGAACAGCCGCCTGTAACAACTGCCAGGCCTGCATGGCCTTTGGCAGCGCGGAGATGGTTGTGCGCGCAAAAAATCCTGATGGCGCGAGTGTAGGCGACTCTGTGAGCCTGTTTGTCGCTTCGCGTCAATACCATAAAGCGGTGCTGTTAATGTACGCGTGGCCGCTGGTCGCCGCTCTGCTGGGCGCGGTGGTGGGTTTTTACGGCGCTGGTTTGTTTGGCGGGCAAAGCGCGCAAGAGTTGATCGGATTTTTATGCGCGTTTGGGTTTGCCGCTTTGGTATATTTATTTATTCACCAGCGCGAGAAAAGCAGGAATTTAATGGACGAAATGCCTGTCGCTAGGCGGTTTACAGATTTTACAGATTCTTTGACACTCCCCACGCCTAAAGGCTATGCTTGACCCATAAGTCCTTAAATCCTTGAAATACTGGGTTTTAGGATAATGTTTCATAACAGCGTGTTGTGTCGGAAACGCCACATTTCCAA
>JAISGK010000070.1 GCA_031263155.1 Clostridiales bacterium | reverse complement strand
TGGATAACCAGTGTTTGTTACGCCGTACAATACGCCAGAAGGTGACGAGTGTCTGTGAATAAACGTTTCCGGCTTCATGCGCAAGGGCGTCCAGTCGTTCAGTCTTGCCGATTTTTAGTCGCCTTGTGCTATACATCATTGTTTTTTTTCTTCCTCTCGGAAGTTTTTTGGTTTTCTATGTATTGCTTAATAGCCGCCAGTGGAGCGCCGCCCACAGTTGAAACGAAGTAGCTGTTTGTCCATAGTGTCGGCAACCGTGTTGTCAGTTCTTTAAATTCCTTCCGTAAAGTGAATGATGTGTATCCTTTGATTGAACGAACGGCGCGATTAATGCCGTATTGGGGATCTACCTCCATCAGCAAATGTACGTGGTCCGGCATGATTTCCAATTCAATTATATCAGCTTTTATTTCCGAACATTTCTCCGGAGCCACCGATGTGGCACTCACGGTATCGCTTCATATTGCCTTTTAGCTGGTGGTCTTTCCAATTTGAGGGTAAGGGGATATCACGCGCTAACTGGTCGGTAGCCCAATCAAGCAAGTCCATATCAAGTCCCTGTTTTTTAGCGAGTTTGCGTGTACGTTTGTAATTGGTGGACGGAAAAATGGAGTACACATAACCCTCACTCATCATCGTCCTCTGCGTCTAACGCCGCTCGAAGTTCTTCTGCGCTCTTATAGGTTTTCGCGCCATTCGCAACGGCAGTGTGGGCTTCGTTAGACGCCGCGAGAATTTCCGCTTCAAAGTCTGGGGTGTAGCCGTTTTCGGTTAGCTGTATAGCTGACAACTCAAAAGGAATTTTGCGTTTGAGACAAATTTGATTGAGCGTGAGATTAAAAACATCACTGAAAGATAAACCAATCGCGGCAAGTATCGGCTCGGCTTTTGCCTTGGTTTCGGGATTAACTCGAATGTGCATACCGCTTGAACGTGTTTCTGCCATAACGATCACCTCTGTCAAGATCATACACGAAACATCCGCAAATGTCAATGACGAGTTTGCCCATCGTTCGATTGCAGATCATTTATGCAACGTAATGAAAGCGGGGAAGTTTGACCTGACCGCCGGAGGAACAGGAAGTTCACTTCCAAAAAAATAGTTGTATTTTCGCGAAAACTATGCATAATGATATCGTTAGCGTTTTCACAAGAGCAAGAGAGGTGTTTTCATGGATTTAATGACAGTGAAAGAAGCCGCCCAGCAAAAACAGACGTGTAAAATTGCGTGGCAAAACAATATAACGATTTGGAACGCGGACACGACGATCAAAAGGAATGTATAAGATGATCATATTCTATTTTACAGGCACAGGCAATAGCCTCCTATACCGCCAAAAGCATTGCGGCCGAAACTGCGGCTAAACTGATTTCGATCCCGCAAGCTGTAAAAAATCCGCAGGAGTATACAGATGACATTATCGGATTTGTGTATCCGCAATATGACGCATGGCCTGGGCGGCTATTGAAGATTTTGATTCGGAGGCATAGCCTATGACCGATTACATAAAAACTCTGCGAAAGAGTATCGGACACGCACCAATTCTCCAATGCGGCGCGACCGTTATTCTCGTCAACGAGCGAAGTGAAATCTTGTTGCAGAAGCGGCGAGATAACGGCTGTTGGGGCTTTCACGGCGGTGCGGTCGAACTTGACGAAGCTGTGGAAGAGGCCGCGAAGCGTGAATTGCGCGAAGAAACGGGGCTTGTCGCTAATTCGCTCGAACTGTTCGGGGTGTTTTCGGGCAAGGATATGCACTATGTTTATCCCAATGGCGACGAAGTGTCGAATGTCGATATTGTTTACACTTGCCGAGATTATACGGGTGCGCTGAAAGCGGAACCAAACGAGGTTTCAGAATTGCGCTTTTTCCCTATATGTAAACTGCCGGATAATATCTCGCCGCCTCAACGCAAAGCGTTAAAGGAATATATAGAACGTGAGAACACAATAAAAGCAAAGAATAGCTAAACTCCATAAGGCCCTGGCGAATGTAAGTGATGAGGTCGATATAGAAGATATGGATCTATTTCGGCACGTAACCGAATGGGCTTTGCCAAAATCGAATGTGAATATCGAATTGTCAAACGATTTCATCGTAGAGCTTGGTGAACTCTGCCCCCAATTGCCAAAGCAGCTTATTCACCGCGACACACATCCTGAAAATATACTTTGGTATGACGGAGATGTCAGCGGTTTTATCGACTTCGACATTGCCCAGTGCAATGTGCGCCTTTGGGATATTTGCTATTGCGCGACGGCGTTGCTTCCCGATTGTAAACGCGAAGAACGCGCATTATGGTTTGATGTTCTGCGCAATATACTTGGCGGGTATGACAGCGTGGCGACACTAACCGACGTGGAAAAGCGAGCCGTCTATTATGTAATATGCTCCATTATGTTTGTATTCATCGCGTGGGGGATAGGGCAGGACGATTACAGTGAAATGACGAAAGCAAACCGCGAAATGCTAGAGTTTATTGTCCAAAACAAGGAGCGCATTAGCGCGTCGATTTAGAGCCTAACTTTAATATGGAATGCTGTCTACGGCGCCAAGCGCGAAATCGGCGCTTCCCAGCTTCCTTGGATTCGTCGGTAAGTCGATTATCGTGGCACATAACGCAAATTTTGATATCAACTTCCTTTATGATGTCTGCGGTTCTGCGAAACCTTTTGGTAACGAATTTACAAGCCGCCCTATTGACAAAGCTCGGCTCATATATAAATATATTGGATATAGGTTAATTTATATGCTCAGGCAAAAAACTAACAGAAGAGTGAACCGTATGCAACTTTATCACGGCAGCGACGTCGTCGTGAAAAAACCGATCCTTCTGTCACAGCAAAGGACGCTGGATTTCGGCGCGGGGTTTTATACCACTACTAATTACGAACAGGCCGAAGTTTTCGCCAAAAAGGTCGGCAACCGCAGGGAGAGCGACAAATGTTTTGTCAGCGTCTATGAGGTTGAAAAACTCAACGTGCTGAAAAAAGAGCTTTCCGTACTGGAATTCACCGAAACGAACGAAGCGTGGCTGGATTTCGTTTTTGAAAACCGCGCCGGAAAGTATACTGGCAAATCTTACGACATTATCTACGGCGCGGTTGCCAACGATACCATCTATCGAGTGTTGACCGCCTACGAGGAAGGGATTGTGCCCAAGAGCGAGTGCATCCGGCAGTTGAAGGTCAGGAAGCTGTACAATCAAATGACTTTTGCTTCAGAGAAGGCTCTTGGCTTTTTGAAATTTATCAACCAAGTAGAATTGGTTGTTGGGAGGTTCTAAGCAATGGCGGACGACAACAAGGCAATGCTCGAATTCATTGTTCCCCGGATGATCAAGGCCATGATGGAAGACAGGAACGTCAGCGAAAAGGAAGCGTTTACCTTGCTGTATTCCTCCAGGCTCTACGAGCAGCTTGACCGTGAGGAAACCAAGATGTGGCATCTAAGCGTCCCCACACTCTATGAAATGTTTAAAGAGGAGCAGAACACAGGAAAAATCACCTACCCGGAGGAGGCGTGAGCAATGGACGAAAAGATACCTTTTATCGTGTACTGTATTGAGGAGTATAAGAGCGCGAAAAAGCTGTCAGGCAAAGCGGTTATTGACTTGTTCAACCGCTACCGCGTGATTGATTATATCCGCTCGTATTACGAGGCCCTGCACACCACCGGGCAGCAGTACATCGTCAACGACATCAACCTGTATATCAAGACGCGTGAAAACACAATTTGACCAGGTCGTCCAGATTTTTCGGCACAATAAGCCGAGAGCCTTTATGGCCGGGCTGCACGCCCGGCCTGGGCAAATTCGACGAATCTTTGCCAATTTGCGCTTTCAACCGCTTTATCTCGTGTTATTTGCGCTCGTTTTCGGGCTCCAAAAATAATTAACGTTAAACAACCATAGATGCTTTAGCTTGTGGAGAGTCGGGATGAATCGACATTAACTCGACTTTGTTACCGTCTGGATCGTGGGTCCATGCCTGTGTATTTAAGTCCTTGCCTTGCTTGGGTTCATTGTCAATCGGAGCGCCTTTCCCACGGATATCGGCAACAGTAGCGGGTACATCGTCACATTCGAGGCACAAATGCATAAAGCCGGCGTCGTCACGCTCACATTTAGCCTTATACTGTCCGCCATAAAACAGCTCAATATAGCTGCCGTCACTGACTCTGAGATAATTCAGCCAAGGCTCGCCGCTTTCATTATCCAGAGAACAGATCAGCTTAAAGCCAAGAATATCCCGGTAAAAGTTCAGAGACGCATCCATGTCGGATACCGTAAAGGCTACATGCCCGATACCGGTAAGCCCTTTTCGGTCATAATCATACGGAGCGGCATTGGACTTCATATGGGGAGACTCGGGGCTGTACTTCACAAATTCCAAAGCGTTCCCGTCGGGATCATGAATCCACAGGTTCCAATTCCCGTCTCTTCCCAAGCCGGGCTTTGGTTCGGAAATCCAGCCCCTGCTATAGCTTTCCTGAGCCAGTCGTTCCAAATCATTTGTGGAAACACACCAGTGATGATAGCCGATACGTTTCGCGTGGTACGCAGGCTCCCGGCGCTTCACACCGTCGTAAAACAATTCAAAAAAAGCGCCTTCGCCAACCTTCAAGTACTCAATCCAAGGCCTACCATCTTCCTGATGGATATCGAATACCTTTTTCATGCCTACTATGCCGCAGTAAAACTCCAGCGCCTTTTCCATGTCGGTTACACGCATTGCGTTATGTCCAATCCCTTTAATCATTTCCATCCCCTTTTAGATTTTCATCTCACAATGTTATCCCTTTACGCTGCCCATGACCAGTCCGGTAGTGAAATATTTCTGTAAAAACGGATAGACCATCAGAATCGGAACGGTCGCCAGAAATAGCTGCGCCGCGTTTGTAGTGCGCGCGCTGACCAGTCCAAGCAAAATTTGAAGGTCGCTGTTCAGGTTAGAGGTGTTCCGAAAAAACGCCTCAGGATTAATTACTACCGTGCGCAGGTAGGTCTGAAGCGGATAATGATCTACCATGCGCATATAAATCATACCGTCGAACCAGCTGTTCCAGTGAAAAACAAAGGAAAACAGCGTTACCGTGGCAATAGTAGGGGTAGATACCGGCAGAAATATTTTCACCAGCGTACTGATATGCCCCGCGCCGTCAATATAAGCGGCCTCCTCCAGCTCCGGGGGAAGGCTGCGGAAATAATTCATTACGACCAGCATATTGAAAACCGGCAGCCCTCCTGGGAGAACCAGTGCCCAAATACTGTCCAGCAGCCCTGTATACCGAACTACCATGTAGGATGGGATGAGCCCAGCTGAAAACAGGATTGTCAATACATAGACCCATGAATAAAAAGTCCTGGCTCTAAACTGTCTCGTAGACTTTGAAAGGGGATACGCCGTGAGGATGACCAGCAGCAGATTCACGGAAACGCCCAGAGCCACGCGAGCAATAGACACTCCCATAGATTTCAGGAAGGCCGGGCTATGCATGATGAATGAATAGGAACTGGCGGTAAATCCGATCGGCAAAAACCCGACCTTCCCGGAAGTCACAGCTTCTTTGCTGCTGAAGGAAATCGCGAGCAAATTGACGAATGGCAGCACACACAGAAGCGCCAAAATAGAGAGTACAATAAAATTGATGGCTAAAAATGCCTTTCTGGAAAGCGAAGCCTTGATGTTCACAACGCCATCTCCTCAGAATATCCTATAGCCCGCAAATTTACCGGCCAGATAATATGACGCGAGAATAAACACCAGCGATACGACCGATTTGAACAGCCCCGCCGCAGTAGCCAGAGAATACTGCACCTGCTCAATACCGAGTCGGTATACCATTGTATCCAGAATATCTCCGGTGGCATAGACAGACGGATTATACATGTTGTAAATCTGATCGAAGCCGCCATTTAAGACATTGGCCATACTGAGCACGGTCATCAGTATAATGGTGCTGGTGATGCCTGGCAGCGTAATATGCAGCGTCTGTTTCCAGCGGTTTGCCCCGTCGATCACCGCCGACTCGTACAGCGACGGATCAATGCCTGTCAGCGCCGCCAGATAAATGACGGAGCCAAAGCCGAAGCCCTTCCAAATGTCGGTAACTATCATTGTAATGGGGAACCATTTCTTGTCTCCCAAGAAAAATATCGGTTCAATGCCGAACGCCTTCAGACCCGCGTTGACAATCCCGTTGGAGGGCGACAGCAGATCTATAAAAATACCGGCCAAAATTACCCAGGAAAGGAAGTTTGGAAGATATACCATAGTCTGTAGCGAGCGGCGTATTGCGCTGCTGCGGAACTCATTCAGCAGCAGCGCGAACACTACAGGCGCGATAACACCACCGATCATTTTACTGATTGATATGAACAGGGTATTGCTGATGACCTGCCACATGTCAGGCAGGGAAAACAGTGTTTTAAAATTCGCCATTCCGACCCATTCTGAGTCAAACAGACCCTTGGTCGGGACAAAATTTTGGAACGCTATCCCCACGCCGGCCATGGAGCCATAGCTGTAGATCAGTACCAGGAGCAGTGAGGGCAATAGCATCAGGTGCAGAGGAAGCTCCCGCAGAGCCCGATCGACTTTGCCCTGCCTGGCGAAGGTTTTTTTATGGTTTGCTATCTTTTTTGTATTCATATGCTTATTCTGCCGGATATTGCTTGTCAAGATCCTCCAAAACCTGCTGCCCTCCGGCCGCGAGCCAATCCTGCACATATTTGTCAAAGTTGTCGATATCCGCGCCCATGATGATCTCCGTAAAAGCCTGTAAGGTGATCTTCTCCAATACTGAGGAGTTTTTCACAAGGCTGTCGGGCTGAACGCCGCCAACCACACTCTGGATCAGCATATTGTTAGGTACATAGAAATCGTTGATTATTGGCATGGAGCCGCCCAGTGAATACTGCCCCCATAGGCCGTAAGCGTCGCTTCCTGTATTGCTTCCGGCATCAAAGTCTTTGATGGTATTAAAGCGTGTAATCAGGTTTCGCGGCAGGTCGGAGGCGTCGTTCTTGAGCTGCGCTTCTTTCAGCCACGGTCCGTATGTAGGCTCTTGAGGTTCGTTGATTACGGCGGGGCTAAAGCGGTATTGCTCGTCAGCGTCGTAGATCGCGTATGTCTCGTCGTCCATATCTGGATTGACTGTGTCGCTGTATACGTTGTACAGCTTGACCAGCGCTTCCGGATTCTTGTAATTCGCGTTGACCATCGTAATATCGCCAAAAGCATTGCTCTGGATACCCATACGGGCCGTATAGCCTTCCTGCGTGGGGATGGGATATGGGTGCGCGATCGCTTGCTCGTTCTGGAACGCCAGATTCCACGGCAGCCATGTGCCCCACTGCATACCAAAGGCCATGCCTAGCTTTCCGGAGCCGATATCCTGCTCCAGCATAGCCGTATCCTTTACGCTGAATTCCCTGTCAATTATACCTTCGGCGTACATACTCTGTAGTACCGCGAGAGCGTCCTTCATACCAGGCTCCAGATAGGAGAAGGTCATTTCGCCGGCGTCGTTGCGGTAATAGATGCTGTGGTCGAAGCCCGGCACGCCAAAGGAACCGATAAACCCAAGCAGTGTACAGTAGTTGGAGGTTACAAGGTTTTTATTGATACCTAGCCCG
Organism: Clostridiales bacterium; assembly: GCA_031263155.1. GTDB lineage: Bacteria > Bacillota > Clostridia > Lachnospirales > WQUN01 > JAISGK01. The sequence continues at coordinate 5,472 of JAISGK010000070.1, read as the reverse complement.
AATGTATCATCCACACCGTTTCCGTCAGGGTCATCAAATGTGAAAGCTCTGGCCAGAGCTACGAGCTCATCCACGGTCTTAGGAGCTTCCTTGCCCAAGTTTGCCAGCCAGTCGTCCCGTATCCATAGAAGGATGCCGAACTGCGAGTTATCCTGTAACTGCGGAATGCCGATCAGCTTGCCGTCAATGGTGGCATAGTCGTAGCTGTCGGGGTACTTAGGCTGCACCATCGCCATAAAGTCATTGGCATAATCTTTGTATACCTGAGACAGATCTGCAAGATACCCGGCGTCATACGCCTGTTTGATGAAGACGTAATCATTGGTCTTGAATACATCGGGCAAATCTCCCGACGCCAAAGCGAGATTCATCTGATTACGGTAAGCCTCTGTGCTGCCGTCCGCCGTGAATGCCACAGTGACGTTGATGCCAAGATCCTCAAGATACTTGCGCGTCCAGATATTGTTTTCATATGTATCACCGTCTTTAAACTGCTGTACTGCTGAAGTGTTGATTCCCCACGAAAGATTGATAGGCGGGTCGTACTTTCCATATGGGTCATTATCCGCTGGTTGTCCGGAGCTTGTATCGGACGTAGTCGTATCGGATTCAGATGAACTTGCGTCTGTCGCGGCGGATTGATCCGATGAAGCGTTTGTTCCGTTATTCGACGCACATGCCGCCAGTGATGCCGCCAGCAGAAACGCAAGCGACAATCCAACGATTCTTTTAAGACTGGAGCTTCTTTTTTGTTTCATAAGTCACGATCCTTTCAAAAACATTTTCCACAATGGAGCAATTACCATACGTGATAAGGATTGTGTACATCCTTACCTGCAAGCAGTGCTGCGGCGCGTTCCAGATTCCAACGGATATGTTCACGCAAATCCTCGTCGCCGTTAAAGCACAATCCGAAAATGTTTGCCATTTTGTCTACGTTATAGTATTTGGGCGTTCGCTTTATCTCGTCGGGCGGCGGCGAAATCGTGGCGGTATAGGAAGGGGTCATCTCTGCGGCAATTCTGGCGATGTCGGCCCATGAAACAAATTTCCTTCCGAGCGCGAGGAAAATTTCGTCGTTCAGCTCGCTTTCCACCAGCTTTACGTAGAGTTGGGCAATCTGCGCCGCAGACAGAAACTGCGTTCCGTCGTTTTCCGAGAGCGAGAGATCCTCGTTTTGCAGAACAGCCTTGGATATATCGAGAAAGCGGGTGTCTGACTGGGAAGCGCCTCCAGGGTAGGCGGGATTGGAAAAGGTGTAGCCCGGCCTGATGATATTTCGCTTCAAAGAGACAGTCTTGCCATACTTGCCCTGACCACCGTAATATTGCTTGAAGCCTAGCAAGTATAACTCAGACGCAGCCTTGGTCGCTCCGTACAGGTCGCTGGGCACAAGCAGAGCAGTTTCGTCCATTCCGTCGCGCAGGTTCCCCATAGCCGCAGTCGAGCTGGTATAGACAAACTTTCCTACTCCTGCTTTTTCAGCGGCATTGGCCAAAAACAACGTGACCTTTGTATCGTGCTCCAGCATCTCCACAGGGTCGTTTCCCCAACCTAACGCGATATGAACCACTGCGTCGCAGCCCCGCAGAGCTTTGTCCATGGTCTCGAGATCAAGGATGTTCCCTTCGACGGCGGTAACTCCCTCCAGCGCGGCGATAGCAGGGATTCGCGACGGAGTACGGGTCAACAGTACCAATGAATGCCCCGCTTCAAGCAGGGCTTTTGTAACATATTGCCCGATATTGCCTGTACCGCCGGTAATGAATATTCTCATACAATATCCTCCTGAAAATTGCAATAATTGCAAGCATTTGTAACAATTTCAGTATAGAACTCATGTTAAGTAATGTCAATGAAACACTGGTAACCTTACAAAAAAATGTACGATTTGCTTACATTTATATATAGAGACGAGGGAATCGATCGTGAATATTCAATCTTTTCTGGCGAGTAGCTATTTTTATAAAAATGTAAGCCAGATGTATTATTTAATTGACAAATGTAATCACGGGTGTTAGCATAATATTTGCGATAAAAAAAGATCTTGAGTCGGGCAGGGGGGTGAATTCGCATCAAAAAGATTACTCAACAGGAAATTGCCGAAGCTCTGGGCATATCCCGGCTGACGGTATCAAAGACTCTTAATAACATTCCCGGTGTTAGCGGTGAGATGCGTCAGTTGATCATTCAAAAGGCGTTGGAGTTGGGGTACCGGGGCCAGAATCCGGCGCTGATGGAATTAATGCGGGAGATGCAATTGGATGAACCAAAGCCTCCGAATAAAAAATGGGTAAGCCTTATTACCTTTAAGGGAGGTGAGGTAGGCACTTTTTGGGGGCAGGTGATCAATGGCATGATCAGCGGGCTTGTCAAGAACGGCCTGGATTTAAATATCTGTCTGATATCATCCTTTACACATGACGACTTCAGAATGCCGCCGAATTTTAACGCCTCTATATCTCAAGGTATTATTACTCTTGGAAAATTCACCGAGGAACATATACATAAAATTAAATCCTATGATCTGCCAGTGGTATCTATCGACACGGTAGCCAGCGCTAATGAGTATCGGTTGCTGACAGATACGGTGATGATGTGCAACGAGCAGCCTATAATAGAAATAGTGTCCCATCTGATACGCAATGGGCACAGCAAGATCGGATATGTGGGCGAAATCGGCAGTGGCCGCAACTTCCGCGAGCGTTGGCTGGGGTTTCGCGGAGGGATGGAACGCGGAGGGCTTGGCGTCACGCCGGAATTCTGCTGCCTAAAGCAGGATACGGGCGATTTGACATCAGAAATGATCCGGCAATGGGTTGCAAATACCAAGACGCTGCCTACGGCTCTGGTTTGCGCCAATGATTTCACTGCGCTAAATGTTGTGCAGGCCCTTAAGGAGAGGAGGCTGAGAGTGCCTCATAATGTTGCGGTCAGCGGGTTTGACAATGCCTTTGAATCCGGTCTGCTGAACCTTACTACCGTGGACAGCTTTAAAGTAGAACTGGGAGAGCAGGCGGCGGCGGTACTTGTGACAAGACTTCAGTTTCCACACCATCCCTACGTCTCTGTGCGAATGGCTACAAAGGTAATTTTACGGGAATCGACCGGCAGAAAGCTATAGCGAAGCGGGTTGTTACAAAACTACAAAATATGAACTGGAGACGTTGATGTTGATGTTGATGTTCATGTATACCGTTATAAAGAATCCTCTGGGCTTTATATATAATTTATTGCTCTATGCGATGTATTGTATTATTCTTCAAATATAGTTTGCGATATTCTTTGGGCGTCATGCTCTTGATTTCTTTAAAGACCCGGTTAAAGGCTGTTATACTGCCAAAGCCTGACCGCAGCGCTACGTCCGCCACAAGCGCGTCCGACTCGGCTAACATCTGCTCCGCCTTGCGTACTCGCACCTCGGTAACAAAATTCCAAAAAGATACGCCTGTATAGCGTTTGAATATGCGTGAAAAATAAAACTTGCTAAAGCCGAACAACCCCGCCACACCCTCCAATGACAACGATTGCGTACAATTTTCAGATATGTAGGAGCATATGTCGGCCAGTTTTTCGGTGTATACCTTTTTTTGATAAATGCCGCCGTCAATCGAATTTTCCAAGCAAAACCGCCCGAACACGACAAAAAACGCCAAGAGCCTGGCGTATATCTCCGCCTCGCCAAACACCGCGTTTTTCAGGTACACGACCAGCATATCTTTCAGCAAAGCGATCAGTTCGCGCGTTACATCGGGCATTTCCGCGTCGGATAACAAGTGGTGGCGCGACAGCAAACGAAAGTTCTGCCGAAAATCGTCCAGCGCGGTCAGCAATGTAGGAGAAAATTGTACCACAATGGATTTGCCTTCGCTGTTAGACGCTATGTTGTGTATCTCGCCGGGAAAGACGATGATGGCGTCCCTCTCACCCAAATCATACTTCACGGCGTCGATGGTGATGCACACGCCGTTTTGCAGTGGCGCGATAATCTCTATGTCAGAGTGCCAGTGCGGAGGGAAATACTCAGGCGAATCGTTGTAAGAAATATTGATGTATGTGCCGTATGACAAATTCTCAAAATACTTGTTCAATTTTATCCCTTCATTCTCCCCTTTTATTTTCGCTACGTTTTCGGGAACCAATCTATAGGTGTATTCGCAGTAGGCGCGCTGCTATGGCAAATAAGCCATGAAGGTGTTTTAACGCTCAAGTATGCTTGTGGTGCTATAGGCTCTAAAAGACGTAGAGACTATAGCACAAATAACAGGCGTTGATGACCCGGACGCGCGGGGCAAGCGTACCGACACGCAGACAGGCGGAGGGTTTGAGCGTCATTGCTTACCCTGTTTTTCATTATTATCTCCATCAGAAACGCCCACGGCATCAAAGCGCATTTTTTGTTTCAGTACATAATAACCCGCTTTTTTCTCGCGCACACCTCGAAAAACAAGCACCGTCACAAATACATGCAACAGAACAGCGGAGAAGCGTTCCAATATGCCCCAATACACGTTAACCGGCTCCAAAGACATCAATGTATCCTTTGCGCTTTGAAGCACACCAGCCGAAAGAGCGGACAAGGCCGCTTCGTTGCCGCTATTGATAAGCAAACAGAAAGCGATGTTGTTGATCTGCGAAATGCCGATCAAGATTATTTTAATCAGAGATATGCAATTCATTTTTCAAGGTTTTTTGCAAGATTTGAGAAAAGTTCACATTAGCGCGTTCGGCCTGTTCGTTCAGCCACAAGGGGATAGTAAGAGTCTTTTTTATTGATTTGTTCTCATAAAACCTTTGGTAAGTTTCTGTGTTAACTGCAATAACACTTGTAAACTGTTCCCCTGTTGTTTTTATGTTTTGTGGCCTGCTGGCCTTTGGTATCTCTTTTTTATCCTGCTCTAAGTCATACAGTGTCAAATTAAGTACATCCTCCGCCATATAAATTGCATCTGCTATATTATCGCCGCTTGTATAGCAACTAGGAAGGTCAGGAAATTTAACGCTGTATAATCCGTTTTCCTCTGGCGTAAATATTGCTACATATGTGTATGTCACAAACATTCCCCTCTTTATTTTGTTATCCCTAAGTCTCTCATGATATCAAGAGCCGTACCAGTTGCCACTTCTTTGCTCTGGTGGCGTGGGATTCGCGCTGTGCCGCCGGTTTTTGGGTTCACCCAAATGTCATGCTCTGCACCGTGGCGCTTAATATAACAACCGATTTTTTTCGCCTTTTTAGTTAATTCGCTGGCTTTCAACCGTTATCTCAAACCTACTCATACCTGCCTATATATAACTAAACCTATGCAGTAGTGATGTTGAGTTCCTGCTTCTTAGAGGCGACTATTTCCACTAACTCTCCACAGGCTGACACCATGTAACTCACGGCGTAATTTCTCAAATTTATTGCGGCATTGATATCCCTGTCGTGGTGTGTCTTGCAATCAGGACACGTCCATTCACGTATCGACA
>JAISGK010000079.1 GCA_031263155.1 Clostridiales bacterium | reverse complement strand
TGTCGGCAAGCATCAGCTGCAAGAAACTCAGACGGCTTGAAAGCCGCAATACTATATTGACCGAAAGGAGGGGCGACTCCTCCCCATACTTAAAAGTAGGGGTATCCGTCGCCTAAAATATTGATGATATGGAATAAAGCAATCGAGACGGCGACACGAAGCGAGATAAAGCAATTGCAATGGGAACGTCTGCTAAAGACTGTTAAGCACATCTACGATAACGTCCCGTTTTATCGGTCGCGTTTGGATGAAAACGATATCTCTCCCGATAACATTCGCGCGTGGGAAGATTTTAAGCGCGTACCGTTCACTACCAAAGAGGATCTGCGCCAAAATTATCCTTACAACCTGTTTGCCGTGCCTTTAAAAAAGATCGTGCGGCTTCACGCCAGCAGCGGCACGACAGGCAAGCCTACCCCCGTGGGCTATACGCGCGCCGACCTGGAAATGTGGAGTGAGTGCGTTGCCCGCTTGATCTGCGCGGCGGGAGCGACGGAGGATGATGTCGCGCAGATATCGTTTGGTTATGGACTGTTTACCGGGGCGTTGGGTTTGCATCAGGGCTTGGAAAAGATCGGCGCGGCTGTTATACCCATCTCTAGCGGTAACACCGAAAAGCAGTTGATGATCATGAGAGATTTCGGGGCTACCGTGCTCATATCCACACCGTCTTACGCGCTCTACATGTCGGATGTGGCGAGAGAAATGGGCATAAAGCGTGAGGATATAAAGCTGCGTCTGGGCCTTTTCGGGGCGGAAGGGCATACAGATGAGATGAATGCGGAATTGGAGAACCGCTGGGGTATTCTCGCTACAGAGAATTATGGGCTGTCTGAGGTTGTTGGGCCGGGGGTTAGCGGCGAGTGCTTCATGCGTACCGGGCTGCACATAAATGAAGACTGCTTCTTTTGTGAAATAATAGACCCTGTTAGTGGCGAGGTACTGCCGCGTGGCGCGGAAGGCGAGATGGTGATTACCACAATAAACAAAGAGGGTTTTCCGTTGCTACGTTATAGAACGAAAGATATTACAAGCCTTATCGACGAGCCTTGCCCCTGCGGACGCACAAGTATGCGTATGACAAAGATAAAGGGGCGCAGTGACGACATGCTCATCATTAAGGGCGTTAACGTTTACCCTTCTCAAATCGAGAGCGTCATTCTTGGTATGGAGCACATTTCACCATATTACCAGCTCATCATAACCCGAAAAGGCTATGTGGACAACATGGAAGTGCAGGTTGAAATGATTGACGACGCGCTGCTGGAGTCATACACCGATTTGGAGCGCGTAGAGAACGCGGTGCGCGCCAAGCTGCATACGGTGCTGGGGCTGGAGTGCAAGGTGCGCCTTCGCGAGCCGGGCGCGATAGAGCGCACCACGGGCAAGGCAAAGCGCGTAATAGATAATAGGTAACATTTTTGTTTTTTGATCGTATACAATAGTTGATATAAATATCTGTGCAGGGAGGAGAATGATGATAAGGCCAAGCAAGGTTGTTATCGTTATAGTATTGGCGGTATTGGTGTTTGGCGGCACGTTCTTGATCGTTAACTGGACTCAAAATGTTGGTTTGACTTCCAGCGAGATAAGCGAAGAGCGGGCAGTAAGCGATATGGATCGGCTTTACAAAAGGGTTCGCGTGTACGAGTTGGAGCCTGTGAAAGAGAATGTGGACCTGCGACCGGTTGACGTGGCCGAATCACTGCCAAGTATTGATAAATACCCACCGCAGGTGGATAACACAACGCCTGACTATGTGGAGATATTTTCTTCCACCGAAAAAGCGACGGTTAATACCAGCGGGCAAGATATGGATCGCTGGCTGGTGGATATTGCGGAACAGTTTAACCGCGAAGGTCTGTTGGTTAACGGAAAACCTGCCAGCGCGCTAATTCGCGGCATCGCGTCCGGCGCGGCTATGGATTACATCACAAGCGGCAAATATGTGCCTGACGCTTTCACACCCTCCAACGAGCTATGGGGCGATTCTCTCACTGCCCTTGGCGTGAACGCTAAATTGGCGGAACGAAGATTGGCGGGTAACGTGGCCGGCATAGTGCTCACCAACGCAAAACATGACGAAATGATACAAAAATACGGCAGCGTTAGCCTTAACACCGTCATCGAGGCCGTCGCCAGCGGCGATGTGATAATGGGGTATACAAATCCATTCGCAAGCTCTGCGGGCGTCAACTTTTTGATGTCTACCTTATTTACGTTCGACTCGGCAAATCCATTAAGCGACACGGCGACAAGCGCGTTTGAGCGCTTCCAAACCAACATCCCCTTCGTTGCGTATACCACGCTGCAAATGAAAGAATCCGCCCAAAGCGGGGTGTTGGACGGCTTTGTGTTCGAAAGCCAACTGTTTGCCAACTCGGCGGATCTTAAAAAGGAATATGTGTTCACACCGTTTGGCGTGAGGCATGACAGCCCTATTTACGCGCTGGGCGATTTGAGCGCGCAAAAGCAAGAGATACTGCGCATGTTTATAGACTATTGTTTGACGGACGACGCCCAACAACTGGCAAGTAAGTACGGATTTAACCAGTATGACGATTACCGACCGGAAATAAACGCGGTGGGTAACGTTGTTGGTCAGGCGCAAAAATTGTGGAAAGAGAAGAAATCAGGCAACCGTGAGGTCGTCGCGGTGTTTGTAGCGGACACATCGGGCAGTATGGATGGAGAGCCCATGCTTAATCTTAAGCAATCGCTATTGACCGGCGCTAATCTGATTAGCACCGACAGCAGCATAGGCATGGTCACATTTTCAGACGATGTTAACATCGCCCTGCCCATCGCGAAATTTGATCTTAACCAGCGCTCGCTGTTTACGGGCGCCGTGCGCAATATGAGCACGAACGGCGGTACCGCCATGTTTGATGCCATTGTGGTGGCGGAAAAAATGCTGTACGATGCTAAAGCGCAATACCCTAACGCTAAACTGATGCTGTTTGTAATGACAGATGGCGAGACTAATCAAGGGTCTTCTTTTAAAGATACAAAGGATGTGATAGCCGGGTTAAAGATACCTGTATACACTATTGGCTATAACGCGGATATCAGCGTGCTTCAACAAATATCGTCGCTTAATGAGGCCGCGAATATCAATGCCGATACGGAAGATGTGGTGTACAAAATTCAAAATCTGTTTAACGCGGAGATGTGAGGGGGAAAGATATAGTGGCATTTTCTATGGAAGTTATCGACGCAGCTGAAATAAAACAAGAGGTCGCGCAGCAGGTTCAAGCGGAGCCGGAAGAAATTCGCAAATTGCGCGAGCAAGCCGAACGCAACGCGGATGAAATAATGTCGCTCGATTTGGACGCGGCTAACAAACGCCGCGAAACCATTGCCAGTGTAGAGAGCTTTGGGCAAGATTGTATAGCAAAAAGCGGTCAAAAAAACGCTCTGCTTAAAGTAACCGTTGGCGATTTGGCAAAGACGGGTAGCGATGGCAGCGTAGTTTCCAAAAGCCTTGTCGATTTGCAGCGCGAGATAAAAGAGCTTGACCCAAGCGCCATTGATTTCACAAAATCCGGTTTTTTGGGTAGAATATTTAATCCCGTCCGCGCCTATTTTGAAAAGTACGAGCGCAGTGAAAATGTGATAGCCAATATATTGGAGTCGCTGGACAAAGGCAGGGGCATGCTAAAGAACGACAATACTACCCTAGAAATAGAGGAGCAAGATTTACGCGAGCTTACCAAGCGCATTATGAAAGAGATAGAGATGGGTTCGTTTATGGACGACGCCATAGCGCGCAAAATAGAAGATGCAAAAGCAAACTCACAAATTGATCCCAATAAGATACGCTTTGCGGAAGAGGAGATACTGTTCCCCCTGAGGCAGCGGCTTATGGATATGCAGCAAATGGTAGTGGTAAATCAGCAGGGTATTATCGCTATGGAGGTTATACGCCGCAACAATTTGCAGCTCATTCGCGGCGTGGACAGAGCAAAAAACGTGACGGTGTCCGCTTTGCGTACGGCGGTTATTGTAGCAAGCGCGTTGTATAATCAGCGCATAGTGCTGCAAAAAATACAGATGCTTAACGAGACGACCGACAAGCTAATCGGAACAACAAGCAGGATGTTAAAAGAGCAGGGAACAGAGATTCAGCGTCAGGCTATGGAAAGCACGGTTTCTGTGGATACGCTTAAGACGGCCTTTGCCGATGTTATCTCATCGCTTGATTCGATCAGTCAATTCAAACAGCAGGCTTTACCCGCTATGCGCCAAACGATAAGCCAATTTCGCGAGCTTGCCGACAAGGGCGAGGTCGAGATTAGCAAACTGGAGCGCGGTAGCGCAGTAAACGCGATAGAATAGAGTTGTACAAGGCCGCCCCCAGGTAATGGGAAACAGGCGGCTTTTCTCTTTTGGCATGGGTGCGCATCGGTCAGTGGGTATGATTTCGTAGGGGCGCGCACTCAGACTGCGCAAAAACTCTAAAATCCGCCTGAATTCCAACGAGTTTATGCGGTTTTCAGGCATCGTTTAGGGCAAAAATTGGAGTTTTTGCGCAGTCTGCGTCCTCGACGCCTCGTATTGCAAATTGACGCCATACCGTAACCGTCATGGCAAGAGGTGAAACGTGAAGGAATTGCCGCAGAGAAAACAAACCCGGTTGAAAGGTTATGATTACAGGCGAAGCGGAGCATATTTCATAACGTTATGCGTAAAAGACCGCGCCGAATTGTTGGGGCATATCGAATTCGCGCCCATCGTAGGGGGCGGCGTCCTCGACGCCCCGCATTGCAAGTTGACGCCATACGGCGATGTCGTAGCAAAAAGAATAACCGATATGTGCCGTCATTACGAGAACATTGAGATACCGCATTATGTGAT